>DASSBE010000195.1:0-9980 GCA_035699065.1 Nocardioidaceae bacterium | reverse complement strand
GGCACCGGGCCACGTCCAGGCCGACGATGCGTCGGGACACGGCGGAGGGCTGCACGGGCCGATCCTGCCAGGTCAGTGGGCGTAGGCCTTGGCCACCAGCTCGTAGGACAGCCGCCGCTCGGCCGGGTCGTGCACCTGGGTGGTGATGACGAGCTCGTCCGCGTCTGCCTCGAGCCGCCGGCGCTCCAGGTCGTCGCGGACCTGCTCCGGGGTGCCGACGCTGACGAACCGGCGGCGCTGCGCGGCCAGCGCGAGCTCCTGGTCGGTCCACGGGTGCGCGGCCGCCTGCTCGGGTGCCGGCACCGGGCCGGGGCGGTTCTGCATCAGCCGCACCGTCGCCAGGTCGTTGGCCCGGGCCAGGGCCTCGGCGCGTTCCTCGGTCTCGGCGGCGATCGCGGCGACGCCGAGGATCACCCGCGGCTGCGCGAGCCGGGTCGACGGCTCGAACCTGGTCCGGTAGTCGCGCACCGCCTCGGCCGGATCGGCGGACCCGAAGTGTCCCGCGAACGCGAATCCGGTCCCGAACGCCGCGGCCGCGTGCCCGCCGTACAGGCTGGAGCCGAGGATCCACACCGGTGGCAGCCGCACGTCGTCGGGAATCGCCTGCACCGGCTTGAACGGGTGGTCGTCGGGGAAGCCGTCGACGTAGGCGAGCAGCTCGGCGAACTGCTGCGCGAAGTCATCGCCGCCCTCGCGGCCGCGGCGCAGCGCGTAGGCGGTCAGCTGGTCGGTGCCGGGCGCTCGGCCCAGCCCGAGGTCGATTCGGCCGGGATGCAGCCCCTCCAGCACCCGGAAGCTCTCGGCGACGGCGAGCGGCGCGTGGTTGGGCAGCATGATCCCGCCGCTGCCGACCCGGATGGTGCGGGTGGCGGCGGCGACGGTCGCGATCATCACCATCGGCGCGCTGCTCGCGACGCTCGCGATGTTGTGGTGCTCGGCGAGCCAGTAACGCCGGTAGCCGTACGCCTCGGCCGCCTTCGCGAGCTCGACGGTGTCGTGCAGCGCCGAGGACGCCGGCCGTCCCGAGGGGATCGGGGACAGGTCGAGCACGGACAGGGGGACGGTGGTGGGTGCGCTCACACCAGCCGCAACGCCGTACCCCGGCGGCGGATTCCCTGGGTACGGTGGGCTCATGGCCATGATCGAGGTCCAGCGGGTGCGGGAGTACGTCGACGGGGCGGCCGTGCCCGACGGGACGTCGGTGTTCCTGGTCGACCGGATCTGGCCGCGCGGGATCGCGAAGTCCGAGCTCCCCGTCGAATGGGTCAAGGACGTCGCACCGAGCACCGGACTGCGGCAGTGGTTCGGGCACGACCGGGACAAGTGGGCGGAGTTCCGTCGGCGCTACCTCGCGGAGCTGAAGGACAACCGGGAGGCGGCGACGCCGCTGCTCGAGGCGGCGGCTGCGGGCCCGGTGCGACTGCTCTTCGACGCCAAGGATCCCGAGCACAACCAGGCCGTCGTGCTCGCGGAGTGGCTGCGCCGCGTGGTCAGCTGAGCCGGACCCGGAGCACCCGGTCGTCGTTCGGATGCGCGGTGCTCGACCGGCCGTCGTGGTTGCTGGTGGTGATCCACAGCGAGCCGTCCGGGGCCGCCTGCACGGTGCGGATCCGGCCAAGGTCGCCGGTGAAGTAGCGCCTGCGGCGACCGCGGCGCGGGCCGTCGAGCCGCACGGACCACAGGCACCGTCCGCGCAGGGCTCCGAGGAATGCGTGGCCGCGGGCGACCGCGATCCCGCTCGGCGAACAGTTCTCGGTCTGCCAGGTGGCCAGCGGGTCCCGGTAGCCGCCGCGGCCGTCGCCGCCCTCCTCGAACGGCCAGCCGTAGTTGCCGCCCCGCCGGATCCGGTTCAGCTCGTCGACGTCCTTCTCGCCGAACTCACTGGCCCACAGCCGCCCCCGGCTGTCGAAGGCGAGGCCCTCGACGTTGCGGTGGCCGTAGGACCAGGTGTGGTTGCCGAACGGGTTGCCGCGAGGCACGTCCCCTTCTGGCGTGAGCCGCAGGATCTTCCCGCCCAGCGACCTCCTGTTCTGTGCCCGCGTGGGGTGCTCGGCGTCCCCGGTGCTCGCGTAGAGCAGTCCGTCGGGCCCGAATGCCAGCCGGCCGCCGTTGTGATGCACGCCGGTCGGGATCCCGGCGAGCACGACGTGCGGCCGGCCGAGGCTGCCGTCGTGGTACCTCAGCCGCACGATCCGGTTGTCGTCGCGGGTGGAGAGGTAGGCGTAGAGCCAGTGGTTGCGGCGGAACTCCGGGTGCAGGGCGAGGCCGAGCAGCCCACCTTCGCCTCCGGCGGCCCGCTGACTATGCACCCGGACTCGGCCGACCCGGCGCCGGCCGCCACGCTTGCCGACCCGGTAGACGAGCCCGGAGTCGCGTTCGCCGACCAGCGCGCTGCCACCGGGCAGGAACGCGATGCCCCAGGGCGTGCGCAGGTCACGGGCGAGCATCTTCGCGACCCGCGGTCGTGCGTCGGCCGCGACGGTGAGGCCGTCGACCATCGGGACGAGCAGTCCGCCTGCGGTGGTCGCCAGCCCGGCCTTGAGCAGTGTGCGTCGCTCCATCGCGGTCTCCCGGATCCACTCGTGCGCCCGGTCTGCGCGGGCATGGACCCACCTTGCCACGTCATCCGAGGTCACGGGGAGCCCCGAACCGGGGTGGCACCCGAGGCGCCGGGTAGATTGAGCCCAGCCCGACGCCCGTGCGAGATCCGATCCGAAAGCGCCTCCCTGCGGTGACCGAACAGCGCCTCCTCGACAGCAGTCGACTCGACACCGTCGACCGTGCCACCAGCGATCCCGGCCACCAGCAGCCGTGGGCGGACCTCGGCCTGAAGTCCGACGAGTACGCCGACATCCGGGAGATCCTCGGCCGCCGGCCCACGTCGAGCGAGCTGGCGATGTACTCGGTGATGTGGAGCGAGCACTGTTCCTACAAGTCCTCGAAGGTGCACCTGAAACAGTTCGGGGACAACGTCACCGACGAGATGCGTGCGCACCTGATGGTCGGCATCGGCGAGAACGCGGGCGTCGTCGACATCGGCGACGGGTACGCGGTCACGTTCAAGGTCGAGTCGCACAACCACCCGTCCTACGTCGAGCCCTACCAGGGTGCGGCCACCGGCGTGGGCGGGATCGTCCGCGACATCCTGGCGATGGGTGCCCGTCCGGTCGCGGTGATGGACTCCCTCAGGTTCGGCCCGCTCGACACGAGCGACAGTGAGGGGGACACGCACCGGGTGCTGCCCGGGATCGTCGCCGGGGTCGGCGGCTACGGCAACTGCCTGGGGCTGCCGAACATCGGCGGGGAGGTCGTCTTCGACGCCTCCTACGCCGGGAACCCGCTGGTCAACGCCCTGTGCGTCGGGGTGATGCGGCACGAGCAGATCCACCTCGCGAAGGCGTCCGGTGCCGGGAACCAGGTGATCCTCTACGGCGCGAAGACCGGTGGCGACGGGATCGGGGGCGTCTCCGTGCTGGCCTCGGAGACCTTCGACGCACAGGCCGACGGAACCAGGGGCCCCGCCAAGCGGCCCAGCGTGCAGGTCGGCGACCCGTTCCAGGAGAAGCTCTTGATCGAGTGCACGCTGGAGATCTTCGCCGAGGACCTCGTGGTCGGCATCCAGGACCTCGGTGGTGCGGGCCTGTCCTGCGCGACCTCGGAGCTCGCCTCCGCCGGTGACGGCGGGATGCACGTCTGGCTGGACCGGGTGCCGCTGCGTGACTCCACGCTGGCGCCCGAGGAGATCTTGATGTCGGAGTCGCAGGAACGGATGATGGCGGTCGTCACGCCGCAGTCCGTGGCGCGGTTCCTCGAGATCTGCGAGAAGTGGGACGTCGACGCGACCGTGGTCGGCGAGGTCACCGACACCGGCCGGCTCGTGATCGACTGGCACGGCGAGACAGTGGTCGACGTACCCCCGCGCTCGGTGGCGCACGACGGCCCGACGTACCAGCGTCCCTTCGCCCGGCCCGGCTGGCAGGACGCGCTGCAGGCCGACGACGCCACGGCGCTGCCCCGGCCGGCGACCGGTGCGGAGCTGCGGGACACGCTGCTGCGGCTCGTGGCCAGCCCGAACCTGTGCGACAAGTCGTGGATCACCGACCAGTACGACCGTTACGTGCTCGGCAACACCGTGCTCGCGCAGCCCGAGGACTCCGGGATGGTCCGCGTCGACGAGGAGACCGGTCTCGGCGTCGCGGTCTCGACCGACTGCAACGGCCGCTTCGCCAAGCTCGACCCGTACGCCGGGGCACAGCTCGCGCTGGCCGAGTCCTACCGCAACGTCGCCACCACCGGCGCCCGGCCGCTCGCGATCAGCGACTGCCTCAACTTCGGCTCACCCGAGGACCCGGATGTGATGTGGCAGTTCGCGGAGGCCACCCGCGGCCTCGCCGACGGCTGCCGGTCGCTCGGTGTGCCGGTCACCGGCGGCAACGTGAGCCTCTACAACCAGACCGGCGAGACGCCGATCCTGCCCACCCCGGTGGTCGCCGTGCTCGGCGTGATCGACGACGTCACCCGGCGCACGCCGTGCGGCTTCGTGGCCGAGGGGCAGCAGATCTACCTGCTGGGTACGACGGACGTGGAGCTGTCCGGGTCGGAGTGGGCCCACGTTGTGCACGGCCACCTCGGCGGGCTGCCCCCGCAGGTGGACCTGGCCGCGGAGAAGCAGCTCGCCGACATCCTGGTCAACGCCTCCCGCGACGGGCTGATCGACGCCGCGCACGACCTGTCCGACGGCGGGCTGGCCCAGGCGCTGGTCGAGTCTTGCCTGCGCCACCGGGTCGGGGCGCGGGTGTGGGTCCCGGAGGGCCTCGACCCGTTCGTCGCGCTGTTCAGCGAGTCGGCCGGGCGGGCGATCGTCGCGGTACCCCGGTCGGAGGAGGTCCGGTTCACCGACATGTGCACCGCCCGCGGGTTCGCGCACACGCGGATCGGGGTCACCGACGGGCAGGGCGAGGACGCGGTGCTCGACGTGCAGGACCAGTTCTCGTTGCCGCTCGGGGAGCTGCACGAGGCGTGGTCCGCGACGCTGCCGGCCGCCTTCTCCTACTAGGCCGACCCGGTCAGGACAGGCCGCGCTTGAGCTGCGACCACGTGTCGGCGGCGAGCACTCCGGTGGCGCGCAGGCCACGGTCGCGCTGGTACGTGCGCACCGCCCGGGTCGTGGCGGCGTCGAACAGGCCGGTCACGTCGAGCCGTGCACTCGTGGCTGCGTTCAACGCCCGCTGCGCCCGTCGTACCGCATGGCTGGCCGAGCCGACCTTGACCAGCGGCGCCGGGCCCTCGGCGAGCAGCGCGGTCCAGGTTCGCGCGTTCGTCCGGCTGTTGACCGGCAGCGAGCGGGTGGCCTGGAAGCGCTTGACCGCGCGGGCGGTCTTCCTGGTGTAGGTGAAGCGCAGGTCGCCGCGGTAGAGGCGCTTCTCCCGCAGCAGGCACTGCACGACCTTCACCATCGCGCCCTGGTCCCCGCGCACGAGCCGCCGGTAGTGGGACTTGCTCACGTCGACGCCGCCGCAGTGCCTGCCCTCGCGCGGAGCCACCGAGCCGCGGCCCAGGTCGAGGTAGTTGCTGTCGATGGTGATGGAGACGCCGCCGTACCGCTCGGTGTGGTCCCCGCGGTACTGGTGCACCCGGGCGTGCGGCATCCAGCCGTCCGGGCGGAGGTAGCTCGAGGAGACGTCGGCGCGACCGTTCCACTCCGCGACCCAGACCTGGTCCGGCATCGCGTAGCGGCGCGGGCTCAGCACCCGGGCGTCGTCGAGGGCGCGGATGCCCGACGAGCCGCTCGAGTAGACGCCGGAGCGGTAGCCGAGCGCGTGCAGCTTGACGGTCCACGCGGACAGGAAGCTCAGCGCGGAGTCGCGGCAGCGGTCACCGCCGGTGAAGTGCTCGAGGTCGTACCACAGCGTGCTGCCGACGGTGATCCCGAGAGCCCGCGCCGCCCGCACCGTGTCCCGCGCCTCGATCCGGCCCTGTTCCCTGGCCTTCGCGTAGCTGCGGGTCGGGTCGGCGCTGATCCGCCGGTCCTCGTAACGCGCCACCGACGAGCACGACGCCTGGCGGCCCACCGTGATCGGCAGCAGCCGCCAGCCCTTGCGCAGCTGGGACGCTACCCAGGTCGAGTCGAGGTTGACCTGCAGGTCGTCACCGCAGTAGCGGTTGTCGCCGGCGATGTAGATCCCCACCGCCCAGTACGGCGAGCTGGTCAGCCAGGCGTCCATCTTCGCCTGGGTGGGCGCGACGCACTGGTCGAAGCCGTAGCCGGTGAAGCTGCCCGGAGTGACCCGGTTGGCGGCCTGTGCGGGTGTCGCCGCGAGCAGGGACGCGGCGAGCGTGAGAACAGCGGTGAGTACGACGGACGCAACGCGCCCCGGCGTGGATGACGGGCTCAACGGATCCCCCGATGGATGCGGACTCGGCGCTGAACCTTAACCCGTCGAGGACCCTCGCCGCGGCCAAACCGGGGACACCAGCCGGACCCGGAGCACTCGCTCGCGCTCGCGGGCCTCGAACTGGTCGCGTTGGCGGGCCGCGAGCAGCTGGCTCAGCGACACCACGCCGATCACCCGGTCCGGCTCGTCGCGGTCCACGACCGGCACCCGGCTGACCTCCTCCTGCGACATCAGTGCGGCGACGTGCCGCAGCGTCTGGTCGCCGTGGGTCACTACGGCCGGCTCGCGCATCACCTCGGCCAGCGGCGTGGACCCGTCCGTCTCGGTGTTGGCCTGGAACAACGCCCGCCGGGTGACCACGCCGCGCAGCCGCCCGGCCGGGTCGACGACCGGGTAGATCCGCTGCCGCCACCCGCTCTCGTCGTCGGTCGGAGAGCCGAGCGCGGCGACCGCGGCCTGCACCGTGAGGTCGTCCTCGAACTCCAGCACCCGGTCGGACATCACCTCGCTGACGAAGAAGATCTCGAGCGGGTCCACGTCGTACTCCCGGGTCAGGTGGTAGCCGCGGCGGGCGATCTTCTCGGTCAGCACCGACCGTTTGAGCAGCAGCGCCGAGACCGCGAAGGCGGTGGTCGCGGCGATGATCAACGGCAGGATCGCCTCGAAGCGGTGGGTCAGCTCGACGGCGAACACCACCCCGGTGAACGGCGAGCGCATCACCCCGCCGATCACCCCGGCGAGCGCGACCAGCGCCCAGAACCCGGGGCCGACCTCGACGAAGACGTGTGACTCGAGCGAGCCGAGCGCACCACCGATCATGAAGATCGGCGCCAGCACACCACCCGACGTCCCGGAGCCCAGCGAGAGCGACCAGATCAGCGTCTTGACGATGAGGATCCCGCCGACCAGCCCGAGGCTGATCGACCCGGTCAGCTCGGCCTCGATGATGTCGTAGCCCACGCCGAGCGCCTCGGGCACGAACAGCCCGCCGATCCCGATCACCAGGCCACCGATCGCCGGCCACCACATCCAGTGGATCGGCAGCTTGCGGAACGCGTCCTCGGAGGCGTAGACGAGCACGGTCGCCGCGATCGCCAGCAGCCCGGACACGAGGCCGGACACCAGGCAGAGCAGGTACGCCGACGGTGTCACGTCGATCGAGCCGACGGCAGGGAAGAGTGCGCCCTCGCCCAGAAGCGGCTGGCGCACGACGGACGCCACGGCCACCGCGGCTGCGACGGGCACCAGGCTGCGCGGCCGCCACTCGAACAGGAGCAGCTCGACCGCGAGCACCAGCGAGGCGAGCGGCGCGTTGAACGTGGCCGCCATCCCGGCCGTCGCGCCGGAGACCAGCAGCACCTTGCGCTCGTCGGCGGTCAGGTGCAGGAACTGTGCGAACAACGACCCGAGCGCGCCCCCGGTCATGATGATCGGCCCCTCGGCGCCGAACGGGCCGCCGGTGCCGATCGCGACGGCCGAGGACACCGGCTTCAGGGCCGCCACCCGTGGCTGCACCTTGCTGCCGCCCATCAGGATCGCCTCGATCGCCTCGGGCATGCCGTGCCCGCGGATCTTCTCCGACCCGTACCGGGCCATCAGGCCGATCACCAGGCCACCCGCCGCCGGCGCGAGCAGGACCAGCAGCGGGTTGTGGTCGGTGGCGCCCGGCGCGACCAGACTGGTGTCGACGCGCTGGTAGAACACCGCGTTGGTGATCAGGCCGATCAGCTTCAGCAGCATCCACGCCACGACCGCGCTGACCGCGCCGATCGGGATCGCCAACGCCGTGATCAGCAGCATCCGCGGGGTCACCGAGAAGTCGCCGAGGTGGCGGACGTCCCGGACCCCCGACGCGACGTTGCGGGGCATGCGAAGCTCGGAGCTGGACAACGGGGACGGCCTTTCCAAGATATATCGGGACACGACATATTAACGTGGACCAGTGGCCACGAACTCCGACTACCAGCGACTGCTCGCATTCCGGACCCGGCTGCGCCGGTTCGACCGGTGGAGCCGGGTGGCTGCCGAGAGGCACGGGATGACCCACGCGCAGCACCAGCTCCTGCTCGCGGTGCGCGGCCACTCCGGCGCCACGGCTCCGACCATCGGTGAGGTCGCGGACTACCTGCTGGTCAAGCACCACACGGCCAGCGAGCTCGTCGACCGGACCGAGTCGCTCGGCCTGCTGGCGCGCGACCGGGACAGCGCCGACCACCGGGTCGTCCGGCTCCGGTTGACCGAGGAGGGCCGGACCCGGCTCAACCGGCTGACCGCCGTACACCTCGAGGAGCTGCGCCGGTTGGCGCCGCTGCTGCCCGAGCTCTGATACTTGCACCATGCCCATCCGTCTGCAGCCCGCCGACCCGGCCCTGGTCGCCGCCGCGCTGGGCCGGTTCCACGACGGCGCGGCCGACACCGCGGACCTGCGGCTGCTCACCAAGCACCTGCTCGCGCTCCTCGTCGCGCGCGCCCCCGGCGGTGCGGTCGAGGTCCGCGTCCCGCCGTTCGCCGTCGCGCAGTGCGTCGAGGGGACCCGGCACACCCGCGGCACCCCGCCGGCCGTGGTGGAGATGGACGCGCCCACCTGGATCGGTCTCGCCACCGGCGTACTCGACTGGGCCGAGGCCGAGCACGACGCCCGGCTGCGGGCGTCCGGCGAGCGCTCCGACCTCAGCCCGCTGCTGCCGCTGGCGTGACCGCCGGCGGCAGGGGTCCGGCCACGCGTCATAGGGTGCTGGCGTGACCTCGACGCCGAAGACCATCGACCAGATCCGCTCCGCCGTGCGCGACGTGCTGCCCTCCGTCCGCGCCGACCTCGAGGACCTGGTGCGGATCCCGTCGGTCAGCGCCGACCCCGCCCGCAAGGAGGAGGTACGACGCTCCGCCGAGGCGACCGCCGCACTGTTCCGGGCCGAGGGCTTCGACGTGGAGATCCTGTCGTCGCGGGGCAGCGCACCGGCCGTCGTCGCACGCAGACCCGGGCCCGAGGGCGCACCGACTGTGCTGCTCTACGCCCACCACGACGTGCAGCCGGTCAACGCCGACGACTGGGACAGCGAGCCGTTCGAGCCGACCGAGCGCGGCGACCGTCTCTACGGCCGCGGCGCAGCCGACGACAAGGCCGGCATCGCCGCACACCTCGCCGCGATCCGCGCCCACGGCGGAACCCCGCCGGTCGGTGTCACCGTCTTCGTCGAGGGCGAGGAGGAGGTCGGCTCGCCGAACCTGGCCCCGTTCCTCGCCGAGCACCATGACCTGCTCCGCGCCGACGTGATCGTGATCGCCGACTCCACCAACTGGGACGTCGGCGTCCCGGCACTGACCACCACCCTGCGCGGCAACGTCGACGTCTTCGTCGACGTTGCCACCCTCGACCACGGCGTGCACTCGGGCATGTGGGGCGGTCTGGTGCCGGACGCGATGATGGCGCTGGTCCGGCTCCTCGCCACCCTGCACGACGACGAGGGCAACGTCGCCGTCGAAGGTCTCGTCTCCGGCCCGGCGAGCGACCTGGACTACCCCGAGGACCGGATCCGGGCCGAGTCGTCGGTCCTCGACGGGGTGGGCCTGATCGGCTCCGGGTCC
>DASSBE010000194.1:0-104554 GCA_035699065.1 Nocardioidaceae bacterium | reverse complement strand
CTTGTCGTGGCCGGAGGCGGTGACGTCGAGTGCGGTGACGATGCCACCGCACTGCTCCACGACCGAGGTCAGCTGGCTGATGGCGGTCCCGCCGGCAGGCAGCTCGAGTCGGACGGTGATCGAGTACGAGATGCTGGGTGTAGAGGCCACGGACCTCATGGTGTCACGTCAGGGCGGCGCGTCGTACCTCCTGCACGCTCGCGCGGCCCGCCATCGAGGCGAGCAGCGCCCTCTCCTTGCGGCGTGCCGTTCCGAGCGCCGCGGCCATCGCCTCGGACGTCGGCGCCTCGGTGTAGGCGTCCAGGACGGCACGGACCCCGGCCAGCTCCTGCGCGACGCGGCTCCACGCGCACACCACCGCGGACTCGTGGTCCGAGGGGTGGTCCATCAGCTCGCGCTCGATCGTCCCGGCCAGTCGGGTGTGCCAGCGCAGCTGGAGCGCGCCGACCAGGCTGAGCTCGTCGAACGTCTCCGCCACGCCGGGCAGGTCCAGGGGCAGGGTGCCGTCGCGCCGGGCGTTCAGCTCCTCGATCACGGCTCGGAGTACCTCGTCGCGACGGTGGAAGGCGTCCCAGGTCATGGCACCCTCCTCTCTCACGTTCCAGTTCAACATACTCTCAGTACGTTACCATACTGACGGTATGTCAGGTGCCGTCGGCAGGGGGTCCGGGGCCGCACCGGTGGTCGGTCCTATGCTCGGGGAATGACTGCACGGGTGCCAGGCAAGGTGTTGCGCAAGGTTCCGCGCACCTCCCGGCGGCAGGAGTACTCCGCGTCCACGAAGCGTGCGCTGGTCGACGGCGCCGCCGCGCTGTTCACCGAGCAGGGCTACGCCGGGACGAGCCTCGACGAGATCGTGGCCGGCGCACGGGTGACGAAGGGAGCGCTGTACCACCACTTCAGCGGCAAGCAGGCGTTGTTCGAGGCGGTCTTCGAGAAGGTCGAGGCCGACTCGACCGTGGTGATCCGCAAGGCCGTCCGGGACAGCGCGGATCCCTGGGACAAGGCGTTGTCGGGCCTGCGCGCGTTCCTCACGGTGGTGCAGGAGCCGGCGTACCGGCGGGTCGTCATCCAGGAGGGTCCCGCGATCCTCGGGCACGAGCGTTACCGCGAGCAGGAGGAACGGTCCACGTTCGGCATCGTGCAGGAGATCGTGTCCTCGGTGCTGGGCTCCTATGAGCTCGAGCCGAGCATGGTCGAGACGTTCAGCCGGATCTTCTTCGGCGCGATGTCGGCGGCCGGCACAGCGGTGTCCTCCGCCGAGGACCCCGAACGGGCGAGCGCGGAGGTGGAGGCCGCGATCGCCTTCATCCTGGCCGGTCTCCAGCAGCAGGCGGAGTCCGGAGCCAGTCCCCGGCTCACTTCGTGACGGTGACGTTCCCGCCCTTGGCCGGGACGAGCTCCATCCACACGTTGCCGGGCGGCACGGTCAGCTCACCGGCCTTCGTGCGCAGCTCCACCGGCGCCTTCAGGCTCTTCTTCGACCACGTGCCACGGACCAGCTGCCCACCGTGGAACAGCATGGCGTCGCCCTTGCCGGTGAACTTCGTCTCGGGCACCGGGTTGCCTGCCGGGTCCTTGTAGCCGGCGTCGCCCACCCGGACCCGCAGCACCAGCACGGTGTCGGGCTTGAACTGGTCTCCCTGGGCGGCGTGGCTGTTGAGGTTGGCGTACGTGCCGCCCTGGTACTTCCAGGTCGTGGTGTGCCCGCCGGAGAACTGGGCGGCCAGGCCCTTCGCGGGCTGCCCCTGGGGCAGGTCGTCCTCGGAGCCCCAGGGCAGGTAGTTCTCGGGCGGCGCCGGGGACTTCAGGGTCTTGGCCAGCTTGGGCAGGTCCATGAACAAGTTGTACGGCGCGGGGCGGCCGTTGTCGCGGTAGTAGCCGGTGCCACCCTCGGTGACCGTCTTGATGTGTGCGGCGTGCACCCGGCGCACCGTTGGACCGGCGCCCCCGCTCGCCACGAGCACTGCCTCGGCCGGCTTGACGATCCCGATGTCGGAGGCGCGGAACGACCGCACCGGTCCGACCTTCTTCGGCACCTGCGAGTAGTAGAAGACCGCGAGCCTGGTGGAACCGCCCTCGACCAGCTCCTCGGTGATCAGGTCGGCCTTGCTCAGGCCGATCTGCGGGTCGCTGCTGGTGGTGTTGTCGATCTTGACCACCATCACCGGGTGCTTGGGGGCGTCACCCTCCGCGGGCAGCCCGGTCAACGGCCACTGTCCCGACAGGGTCGCGCCGTTGGCGGTGCTCTGGCCCTGCGGCGTGTCCTCCGCCTCGGGGCTGTCCTTCGAGTCGCCGCTGCAGCCGGCAAGCGCCAGCGAGGCGGTCAACGTGAGGGCGACCAGGGTGCGAGGCCCGGGACGACGGGTGGGTGCGGAGAAGCGCATCGGAAAACCAGACATGGGTTCAAGTGTGACCCAGGGTCGGCCCCGGCACCGGGAGCGACCCTGGGTTATCGGTCAGGAAATGCCCGTCACAGTCCGCGCAGCGTTCCGGCGAACCAGTGGCGGGTCCAGATCCGCTCGCGGTGCACCCGCTGGTTGCCGTAGGGCGCGTGGATGATCATCCGGTGACCGTTCTTGCGTCCGGCGTACACACCGACGTGGTAGACGTTGCCCGGAGTCGCGCGGCCGTCGTAGAAGAACACGAAGTCGCCACGGTGCAGAGCACGTTTGTGGATCCGGTTCATGTGCTTGGCCTGCGCCGAGGAGCTGCGCGGGATGTGCCGGAAGCCGGCCCTGCGGTAGCTGTAGTAGATGAGTCCCGAGCAGTCGAACGCGTTGGGACCGGCGGCGCCGTAGCGGTACGGGTCGCCCTTCTGGTGACGGACGATGTCCATCCCGGTGCCGATCTTCTGCTGGCGGCGGGTGGCCGCGTCGGCGGTGGGGGTGAAGGTGAACATGGTCGCCGTCAGGGCGACGACCAGCATGAGCGGCAGCAGCACAGCACTGCGCGCACGGAGAGTTCCAGGCATGGAGAAAGATCCCTTCCCACGCCTGTGAGGTGAGCTGTCGGGTTAGAGCTGAAAGGTGCTCCGTCACCGTGCCGGTGCAGACCGGCCGGGTGACTTCACCCCGAGCGCCCCAGCGGTGAGGCTGAGGCGCGAGAAGAGTTGGGTCCCCCACTCCTACCCAAGTGGCTTGTCGATGACAGGGTGGGCCGGGACGAGGGCGGGTAGGACTCGGCGTACCGACGCCCGGCTATGCAGTTATTGGTCTCTTCCGGCCTGGCTGAACCCCCGCCCGCCGACGGTCCGGAAAAAACGACCTGGAGAAGAATAGACACGATCCGGTCACAATTTCCAGCCGATCGCAATGTAGCGATGTCTCGCGGGTCACATCGAGGGCCCGGTTGCCGCTCCGTGGACCCGGTGAAACTGGTCGTACATCACAGCTGTGCCCACTAGGCTCGGCTCGTGCGGGGAGGAGGCTTCCGGTTCGCGGGGATGCTTGCGCTGGCCATGGCGTTCGCCGCGTGGCTGGTGGCCGCCCTCTACGACCTTCCCCTGCGCGACCCCGACGGTTTCGCCGGCCCGAACTACCTGCGGCTCCCGCTGATCCTGGTCCTGGCCTTTCTCTGCGACGTCGTTCCGCGCACCGCTTACCGGCTGCGGTCGCCAGGGGACGTGGTGCACACCTTCGTGGCGGTCAGCCGGGAGCGCTGGCCGTGGTCGCACGTACGCTTCGCCGTGGCCGGACTCGGCACGTGGTACGTCACCTACGTCGCGTTCCGGAACCTCAAGAGCTTCGTGCCGTTCGTGAACCCGCACCTGCACGACCGCCGGCTGGCCGGCTTCGACACCGTCCTGTTCCTCGGGAACGACCCGGCCGAGCTGCTGCACCGCCTGCTCGGGACCGGCTGGGCGGGACACGTGATGTCGTTCATCTACCTGGCCTGGATCGTGTTCGTGCCGTTCTCGCTGGTCGTCGCGCTGGTCTGGTCCCGCAACGTCACCGGCGGCGCATGGTACGTCACCGCGATCGCGGTCGACTGGGCGTTGGGAGTGGCGACGTACTTCGCCGTTCCGAGCGTGGGCCCGATCTACGCCGAGCCCTGGCTGTTCACCGGCACCCAGGACACGTACGCCGGCCGGCTGGCGACCAGCATGCTCCAGGACCGGCAGCAGGTCCTGGCCGCCCCCGAGGCGACGCACGCGGTGCAGACGATCGCCGCGTTCGCCTCGCTGCACGTGGGGATCATGGTGACGGTCTGTGTAGTCGCGCACCTGCTCGGCCTGCCCCGCCTGGTGCGGTCGGCGCTCTGGGTGTTCTTCGCGCTCACTGTCGTGTCGACCGTGTACCTGGGATGGCACTACGTCGCGGACGCGCTGGGAGGCGTGGTGCTCGGCGCGGCGGGCGTGTGGATCGCCGCCCTCGCCACCGGGAACCACGTGCGCGGACGCCCCACCTACGTGCCGCGGCACATCGAGGTGAAGGCCGCCGTCTGATCGGCGGGTCAGCCCAGGACCAACCACCCGATGATGACGAAGATGACCAGCGCGAAGATGCCGAGACCGAGCTGGACGCTCAGCAGTTCGAACTTGCGCTTCTCGCCGGCCATCGTGACTCCTCCAGCTCAGACCCGGATCAGGCCCGCTTGACTGCTCGTCCGAGGTACAGGTACCCGAACGGCTTCGGACCCATGCCATAGAACGTGTCCAGTTGTTCCAGGACCAGGCCGCTGCGTTCGACGTACGCACGGATCGGTCGGTCGAGGTGGCACCCGCCGGCCACCCGACCCTGGATCGGCTGCAGCCGGTGCTGCCACCGGGCCACGCCGGGGTCCGGCGCCAGCCCGTGCTCGACGAAGTGCAACACTCCCCCGGGACGCAGCACGCGGACGGTCTCGCGCAGAGCGGCGTCGAGGTCGGGGATCGTGCACATCGTGAAGGTGGACAGGGCACCGTCGCAGGACGCGGTGCCGAGGTCGAGCGCCTGGCCGTCGAGCCCGGCCCGTTCGACCGGTGCGCGGGTGCGGGCGATGTTCCGCCTGGCCATCCGCCAGGCCACGTCGGAGGGCTCCACAGCGGCCACCCGGTCGACGGCGGCCGGGTAGTGACGCGCGTTGAGCCCGGAGCCGAACCCGATCTCGACCACGTCCCCGGCCAGGCCGTCGCAGACCCGGGCCCGGAGCTCGTGGATCCGGTCGACGTCCAACGCGCGGTCGGCCAGTCGCGGAACGGCGTGGTCAGTCCACCAGCCCACCGACACTCCTCTCCGCCAGCACGTCGCGCAGCCTCTGGGCGTAGGTCTCGGCCTCGTCGGCGTCGGCGTACTTGGTGCGCGGCCAGAAGAATCCGCGCAGCCCGTCTCCCTTGGTGCGCGGGACCACGTGCAGGTGCAGGTGTGCGACGCTCTGGCTGACCGTGTTGTTCACGGCGACGAACGAGCCCTGGGCACCCAGGCCCGCCACCATCGCCGACGCCAGCCATTGACCCGCTTCCAGGAACGGCGAACGCAGGTCGGCGGGGAGGTCCGGCAGGGTCACCACGTGCCTGCGTGGCACCAGCAGGGTGT
Organism: Nocardioidaceae bacterium; assembly: GCA_035699065.1. GTDB lineage: Bacteria > Actinomycetota > Actinomycetes > Propionibacteriales > Nocardioidaceae > Nocardioides_C. The sequence continues at coordinate 99,038 of DASSBE010000194.1, read as the reverse complement.
GCCCCTTGAACACGGGCCGGGCGTCGAGGAACCCGACCAGCTCCGGGGTCCGGAGCACGACATGGGCACCGGTGGCCCCGGAGGCGATGGCGCAGAACAGGCAGTCGGCCGCGGGCATACGGCGACCCTAGCGTCAGGCCGCGAGCTCGTAGCCGTCGTGCTGCGGGAACCGCGCGGAGACCGGGGCGACGAAGTGCGCCACCGGCCCGCCGAGACGCCCGCCGGCGAGGGAGGCGAGAGTACGGCGGGGCGGCAGCCGGTGCGCCACGATGGCGGTCTGCATCGTGATGGCGATCGCGCTGCACGTGGCGAGCGCATGGTCACCGGCCAGCACGGCGTAGGCGAACCACATCGCCATGCCGCACCAGGCCAGCAGCGTTGACCACGGGCACAGGCCCCACAGCGGGGCGCCGGACAGGGCGAGCCTGGTCTGCGGCACCATCCGCAACGAGCTGATCACGGTGCCCACCATCGCCAGCGTGAAGGAGTTGGTGTGGTCGAGCAGCGCGATGGAGGCGGCCCCGGTGAGGAACACCACGACCAGCACCGACCAGTACGTGCGGGCGACCCCGGCTCGGATCACCACCACCGCGAGCGCCGTGAGCAGGCCCAACGCGATCGTGTTGTTGACCAGCTGCACGGCATCGGCAACCGAGACGGCATAGACCGCCCACAGCGTGAAGGTCGCCATGCTGAGCACCAAGGAGTTCCAGGAGAACCCTTCGGCGGAGCGGGTCCGGGCGGCACGCAGCAGCTGCGGGACGGTGGCGTAGAGGGAGAGGGACGAGGCGGCGAGTCCGATGAGGACCACGACAGACATGGGCATACGCATTCACGAAAGAGGCGGGTAGGGAGTGTGACTTCGGTCCGCCGTCTTGCTTTGTCTGCCGGGACACGTGACCTGGTCCGAGTCCCATGCTACGGCGCGCGCAGGTCCGTCATCGCCGCTCCGTTGATCCCGGCCTGAGGCGTCCATCACACCGCCGCATACCGACCCCAGAACGCTGTTTCGCGGGTGGTTTTCCGGCGTCTGATGCCGGCAGCACACCCCGCAACGGAGCAGGAGTCCGGACAAAGAACGGACGGCCGAACCCACATCTAATGGGTTCGGCCGTCCGCGATGTCCTGAGACATCAGAGAGTGGAGCTGGCGGGAATCGAACCCGCGTCCTTCGGCGTCGATCCAGAGCTTCTCCGGGTGCAGTCCGTGGTGGTCGTTTTCTCAGTCCCGGCGCTCGCACAGACACGTCGCCGACAGACTCAGCCACAAAATTGTCCCGGTGAGCCCCTGTGGCCAGGACTCACCAGCAAGCCTCCTAGATGAGGCCAGGATCTGAGGCGGAGGCGCCCTCAGTCTGACCCGTCGCTAGTCGCCGTCAGGCGGCGAGAGCGAACGAACTGCGCTTGGAATCGGCAGTTATTTGTTTCCAAGGATCGTTAACGAGATGACCTTGGATCCTCGACCCGCTTCCTCTGGAACTAACGTCCCAAGTCGAAACCGATCAGCCCCTCTTGAGTTTTCAAACAGTGTCGCCACTGTACTCGCCACAACCGAACGGCGTCAGCCGTTATTCCACGTCAGCCGATCAGCGCGTGCGCGTTGTCCCAGCAGACCTTGCGCAGCCACTCCGCACCCAGCCCCAGCCGCTCGAGCGACTCGACCTGGTGCGCGTAAGGGTACGGGAGGTTCGGGAAGTCCGAGCCGAGAACGATCTTGTCGGCGAGGGACACCAGCCGCGGGCGGAGGTCGGCCGGGAAGGCCGCCATCTCCTCGAAGAAGTCGGTGAAGGCCATGGTGGTGTCGAGATGGACCCGCTCGAAGACCTCGGCCATCTCGAGGAACTCGGTGTACTCCGGCGCACCCATGTGCGCGACCACCGCGGTGAGCCGTGGGTGCCGGCGCAGCACGTCGCGCATCGGGCCGGGGCCGGTGTGCCTGTTCGGGACCGGGCCCGAGCCGGCGTGCACCACGACCGGTGTGCCGGCGTCCGCGAGCATCCCCCACACCTCGTCGAGGAGCGGGTCGCGCAGGTCGAAGTCGCCGACCTGCACGTGCACCTTGAAGATCTCCGTGCCCTGCGCGATCCGCGCCGCCACGTAGGACGCCGCCTCGGGCTCGGGGAAGAACGTCGCCGAGCGCAGGCATTCGGGCACGTCGTCGGAGAAAGTCGCGGCCCAGTCGTTGAGGTACTCCGCGACCCCCGGGCGGTGCGCGTAGGGCAGGGCCGAGAACCGTCGTACGCCGAGCGCCCGCAGCTGCTGCACCCGCTCCATGTCCGAGCCGCGGTAGGTGATCGGCCACGGCCGCCCGATCAGGGGCCCCGCCGAGTCGAAGTGCTCCCAGACCCGGTCCATCACCGGGGCGGGCATGAAGTGCACGTGCACGTCGTACAAGCCGGGGATGCCGAGCGCTGACGCCCACCGTGGCACCGCGGGGTCGTCCAGGCTCACTCCATGCCCTTGAGCCGGCGACCGAGCGCCTGCTGCTTCTCCCGGTCTGCCTGCCGCTCGGCCAGGGCCTGGCGCTTGTCCCAGGTCTTCTTGCCCTTCGCGAGCGCGATCTCGACCTTGGCCCGGCCATCCTTGAAGTAGAGCGACAGCGGCACGACCGTCAGTCCGCGCTCGTTGACGCGCGTCTCGATCCGGTCGATCTCCTGGCGGTTCAGCAGGAGCTTGCGCTTGCGGCGCGACGAGTGGTTGGTCCAGGTGCCCTGGGTGTACTCCGGAATGTGCACGCCATGGAGCCAGACCTCGTGCTCGTGCACCTCGGCGAACCCGTCCACGAGCGACGCCCTGCCCTGCCGCAGCGACTTCACCTCGGTGCCGGTGAGCACCAGACCGGCCTCGTAGGTGTCCTCGATGTGGTAGTCGTGCCGCGCCTTCCTGTTCTGCGCGACGAGCTTGCGCCCCTGCTCCTTGACCATGGCGACGATTGTGTCAGGTGCGGGCAACGAGGTTTTCTAGAGCCACTGCATCGGGTTCACGGCCACGCCGTTCTCGAACACCATGAAGTGCAGATGGCATCCGGTCGAGAATCCGGTGCTGCCCACGTAGCCGATCACGTCGCCGCGCTTCACCTTCTCGCCGACCGAGGTCGAGTAAGCACTGAGGTGGTTGTACGCCGTGCCCAGCCCCACGCCGCGGTGGTAGCCGTTGTCCATGATCACCCGGTTGCCGTAACCGGTGTTGAAGTACGTCGCGATCACCGTGCCACTGGCGGCAGCGTGGATCGGGGTGCCGCACGCGACACCGAAGTCGGTGCCGTCGTGCAGGGCCCACCGGTGGTAGACGGGGTGGAAGCGCATGCCGTAGGAGGACGTGATGGATCCGTCGACCGGGAAGTCCAGGAACCCGTTGGAGTGTCGACTACCCCCGTCCGAGGCCATCGCAGCGGCACTCGCCGCTGCTGCCGCGGCCAACGCGCGCTGGCGTGCCTCCTCCGCCAGCTGACGCAGCATCTCCGCGATCCGGTCGCGTTCCTGCTGCAGTCCGCGCAGTCGTTCCAGGTCCGCCTCCCGCGCCTGGACGGCGGCGGCCTGGGCATCGGCCCGCAGCCGGACCAGGTCGGCGACCCGCTCCTCGGCGGCCTGGGCCTCCTCGGCGAGCGAGCGCTTCCTGCGCAGGTTGGCCGCGGCGGCCTCACGCCGAACGGCGACGCGTTCCTTGGCCTCCTCGACCTCCTCCTCCTGCACGGTGAGCAGGACCTTGGTGGCCTCGAGCCGGTCGAGTGCGACCGCCTCCTTATCGAGCACGTTCTGCACCGAGTTCAGCTGACCGGTCAGCTCGGCCGGGTCCTGGGAGGTGAGCACCATCGACAGCCCCAGCAGGCTCGGGTCGCCGGTCTGGTAGTTCTGCACCGCGATCTGCCCGAGCAGCCGCTCCTGCACCGCCACCTGCGCCTGCCCGGAGGCCAGCTCGGCCCGTGCCTCCGTCAGCTGACGGACCGCGGCCTCGAGCTGGCGCTGCATCTGCACGTCGAGCACCTTGGCGGCCGCCAGCTCGCCCTGAGTCGTGGCGAGATGGGTCTCGGCCGCAGCGAGCTGGGAGCGCGCTGACTGCAACGCGTCGTCCGCCGCCATCAGCTGGGCGCTCGACTGGTCCAGGTCGCTCAGGGTGTCGTTGATCTGCCCGCTGACCTTGTGCTTGCGGTCGTGGAGGTCGTCCGCCGACGCGCCGGGCGCGAGACTGAGCACCATGCCGGCCACAGCCAAGGCGGCTGCCACGCGGCGACGGGTAGTACGGGGGAAGAAGCCAACCACCGGTCTGCCTTAGCTGTCGTGTGTTGCGAGATCAGCTTCGACGGTAACCGCTTTAACTCACACTTTTAGGTACTTTCGCGTCATTACCAGAGTGGGCACCAAGGTGAGCAGCAACCCGATCAGGGCGATCCAGCCCACCGCCCAGGCACCGTCACCCCAGTCGATCCAGGCCACGATGTTCGAGGTCGGCCGGAGCATCTGGTAGATCACGAAGTACATGAAGGCGAGGATCGCCGTACCGGCCAACGCCACGCCGATCACCGCCGCGACCAGCGACTCCATCAGGAAAGGCAGCTGGATGTAGAGGCTGGAGGCGCCGACCAGGCGCATGATGCCGATCTCCCGCCGTCGGGCGAACGCCGCGAGCCGGATCGTGTTCCCGACCTGGAGCACCGCAGCGAACACCAGGAAGCCGGCGACGCCGATCGCGCCCCACTTCATCACGTTCATCCAGAAGTAGATCGGCTTGAGCACCTCGCGCAGGTCACGGACGGTGTTCACGCCGGCCAGACCCTGCACCTGGCTCTTGATCCCCATGAACTTCTCGGGGTCCTTGAGCTGGACCCAGTACGACTCCTGCATGTCGGAGGGCTTGATCGACTCGTACACGCGCCGCTCGGTGTCGTCGTTGGAGACGTAGGCGCTCTTCCACTTGTCGTAGGCCTCCTGCTTGGACTGCAGGCGCCACGACGCGACCTCGGGGTGCTTGTTGAGGATGTCCTCGATCTGGTTCTTCTGGGGCTTGGTCACCTCACCGTTGACGCAGTTCGCCGTGGTGGAGTTCTGGTTGCACAGGAACACCGTGATCTGGAGCTTGCTGCCCCAGTACTCCTCGGCCTTGTCGGCCTGCGCGTTGAGGAGGAGTCCCATCCCGACCAGCGTGAGCGAGACGAAGATCGTCACGATGACCGCGATCGTCATCGACACATTGCGCTTCAGGCCGTTGCCGAGCTCGGAGAATACATAGGTGAGCTGCATCTGAGCGAGTTCCTCGAGTCGTTGGTCAGTGCTGGTAGCCGTAGACACCGCGCGACTGGTCGCGCACGATGTGTCCGTCGGACAGTTCGATGACGCGCTTGCGCATCTGGTCCACGATGCCCGCGTCGTGAGTCGCCATCAGCACCGTGGTGCCGGTGCGGTTGATCCGGTCCAGCAGCTTCATGATGCCCACCGAGGTGTTGGGGTCCAGGTTCCCGGTCGGCTCGTCGGCGATGAGGATCATCGGGCGGTTGACGAACGCGCGGGCGATGGCGACGCGCTGCTGCTCACCACCGGACAGCTCGTCGGGCATCCGGCCGCCCTTGCCCTCCAGGCCGACGAGCTCCAGTGTCTCGGGAACCACCTTGTTGATGTGCGTGCGCGGTTTGCCGATCACCTGCAGCGCGAACGCGACGTTCTCGGAGACCGTCTTGTTCGGGAGCAGCCGGAAGTCCTGGAACACCGTGCCGATCTGGCGACGCAGACCGGGGACCTTCCAGCCCGCCAGGCGGTTGATCTCCTTGCCGGCGACGTACACCTTGCCGTGGGTGGCGCGGGCCTCGCGGAGCACCAGCCGGAGGAAGGTCGACTTGCCGGACCCCGAGGCCCCCACGAGGAAGACGAACTCGCCCTTCTCGACCTCGACGGTCACGTCGTCGAGCGCAGCCCGGCTCTGGCCGGAATACGACTTGGTAACACTCTCGAACCGAATCACAGGCGTGGGTTTGGCCGGTCTTGGGGACAGGGACTTGCGCAGGCGAGCCGAGCGGCGGGCCAGCATCCGACCAAAGTGGAGTCTAGGTGACGAACCTGAGCGTCCCTAACAAGGCGCCCGGGTCGGTGTTTCGCAACGGCTCCGGCGTACCGGGCTGCGGCCTCAGCTCGCGGCCCGGTCGGCCCCGCGCCGCCAACGGATACCCGCCTCGAGGAACCCGTCGATGTCCCCGTCGAACACCGCCTGCGGGTTCCCCGTCTCGAACTCGGTGCGCAGGTCCTTGACCAGCTGGTAGGGGTGCAGCACGTAGTTGCGCATCTGGTCACCCCACGAACCCTGTACGTCGCCACGGAGCTCGTCGAGGTGCGCCCGCTCCTCCGCCTTCTTCAACGCGAGCAGCTTGGCCTTGAGGATCACCATGGCGCTCGCCTTGTTCTGCAGCTGGCTCTTCTCGTTCTGGCAGCTCACCACGGTGCCGGTCGGGATGTGCGTGAGCCGTACGGCGGAGTCGGTGGTGTTGACCGACTGGCCGCCTGGTCCGGAGGAACGGTAGACGTCGACGCGGATCTCCTCCTCGGGGATGTCGATCTCGTCGGTCTGCTCGAGGACCGGGACGACCTCGACCGCAGCGAACGACGTCTGCCGCCGTCCCTGGTTGTCGAACGGGCTGATCCGGACCAGCCGGTGGGTGCCGGCCTCGACGGAGAGCGTGCCGTAGCCGTACGGTGCGTGGATCGCGAACGTGGCCGACTTCAGGCCGGCTTCCTCGGCGTAGGACGTGTCGAAGACCTCCACCGGGTAGTGGTTGCGCTCGGCCCAGCGGGTGTACATCCGCATCAGCATCTCCGCGAAGTCGGCGGCGTCGACCCCGCCGGCCCCGGAACGGATCGTGACCAGGGCCTCGCGCACGTCGTACTCACCCGACAGCAGCGTGCGGACCTCGAGCTGCTCGACGGACTTGGTGACCTTGCGCAGCTCCCCCTCGGCTTCGGCCAGCGAGTCGGCGTCGCTCTCCTCGCGCGCCAGCTCCAGGAGCACACCGAGATCGTCGATCCGGTCCTGGAGGGCGGTGAACCGGTCGAGCTCGCCCTGCAGTGCCGAGAGCCGACCGGTCACCCGCTGAGCATTGGCCTGGTCGTCCCACAGGTCCGGCACGGCGACCTGTTTCCCGAGGTCGGCGATCTCGGCACGCATCGCGCCGAGGTCGAGCACCTGCTCGATGGTATGCATCGTCGCTTGAAGGTGCTTGATCTGGGTCTCGAAGTCAGGGCCTGCCACGACAGGAAGGTTACGCGACTCCCACCGCACTCCCCCAGCCGCGGCGTGACGGGTCCTTCAGACCCCGTCGTCGCCCCGGCCGAGGCCGTCCGTCGCGCCGCTCGTCGGCGGCGCCGAGTAGCCGGTCGACACGCCGCCGGGGCCACTGTGCTCGTGGCCACGCACCTTGTCCGTCGCCGCGCTCGCTGCGTCCTTGGCGGTGTGCTTGGCCTCGGCCACCTTCTGCTGCACGGCCGGGTTGTTACGCAGCTTCTGCGCCTGCCGTGCGATCTGTTCGTAACGCTCGCGACCGGCCCGTGTACCCAGGACGTACCCGACCGCGCCGGCGCCGAGCACCATCAGCTTCTTCATCATCGACTCCCTCCATTCGGGTCACGCACACTCCTACCCGCTGCTCGGGATCCCAATCGACAAGGCGCGTCGCCACGGACGCGCAGCGTCCGGGTCTGGCAACCTCTAGGCAAGACCTTTCGAGGAGCCGCCATGCCCAGCGAACAGCCCTCCACCGGGAACCATGAGACCGAGGAGGAGAAGCTCACCCGCAACCTCAACGAGCTGCTCCAGGAGCTGCGGGTCACCCAGACCGGCGTGCAGATCCTGACCGGGTTCCTGCTGACGTTGCCGTTCACCTCACGATTCCGGGACCTCGACGACCTCCAGCGCTACGCCTACCTCGGCGTGCTGTGCGGCTCGGTGATCGCCACCGGGCTGATCATCGGCCCTGTCGCGTTCCACCGGGCGCTGTTCCGCCGCGGTGAGCGGCCCTGGATCGTCGAGGCCGCAAACCGGGCGGCCCGGGCCGGTCTGCTGTCTCTCGCGGTGACCACCTCCGGCGTGGTCTGGCTGGTCTTCGACCTGGTCACGAACCGGGCACTGGCGCACGTGGCGGGCACGATCTCGTTGTTGTTCTTCGTCGTCCTGTGGGCAGGCGTCCCGCTCGTCGCGCGGCGTCGCTGAGGAGTTTGCAAGTGCCAACCTCCGGGTATCTGGTGGCCTGCACCCCGACACCGGAAGGACGACGATGACGCTCGCGATGGCGATCACCCTCGGCTGGGTCGTGTTCGGCGTCGAGCTCGTCGTCCTGGGCTGGCTGCTGCTGCGGAGCCACAGGTGATCGGCCTGTCACGGTGGCGGTCGTGGGCGGCCGCCGTACTCATCGTGCTCGTCGCCTCCGGCTGCACCACGGCAACTCCCGCGCCCGACGCCTACCGCGCACGCACCAAGCTCGCCGTCACCGATGCGATCAGCCATGTCGCCACCGCACAGAAGGTGCTCGAGGCGACGCGCAAGAACAAGATCCTGGGCCCGTACGCGCTCGTGACCGTCCGTGCCTCCGACGAGACTCTGGGCACCGTGGTCGGTGCCTATCTCGAGCTCTACCCTCCCCAGCAGCTTGACCCGCGGTTCACGAAAGCCAGCACTCTGCTCGGTGACGCGAGCGACCTGGTCACGCAGACCCGGATCGCGCTGTACCGCGACGACCGCGCGGACTTCCCGGGCCTGATCAAGGACCTCGACAGCCTCAGCACCAAGCTCGAGCGGTTCGAGAAGGAGCTCTCGTGAAGAAGCTCTTCGCGGTCGCGCTCGGGATCCTCACCGCGATCGGCGGTTTCGTCGACATCGGCGACCTGGTCACCAACGCCCAGGTCGGCTCCCGGTTCGGCATGTCCCTCGCCTGGGTCGTGGTCGTCGGGGTGCTCGGCATCTGCGTGTTCGCGGAGATGTCCGGCCGGGTCGCCGCCGTCAGCGGACGGGCGACCTTCGACCTGATCCGCGAGCGCCTCGGGCCACGCCTGGGGCTGGCGAACCTCCTCGCCTCGATGACGGTGACCCTGCTGACCTTCGTGGCCGAGATCGGCGGCATCGCGCTGGCGCTGGCGCTGGCCACGAGCGTCTACGAGTTCCTGTGGGTGCCGTTCACCGCGCTCGCGGTCTGGCTGGTGCTGTGGCGCGCGAAGTTCAGCCTGATGGAGAACGTCTTCGGCCTGCTCGGCCTTGCCCTGGTCGTCTTCGCCGTGGCCCTGTGGCAGCTCGGGCCCGACTGGGGCGACCTGTGGCACCAGGCCGGCACGGTCGCCAAGCCGGGTTCGGAGGACTGGTCGACCTACGCCTACTACGGCGTCGCCCTGTTCGGCGCCGCGATGACGCCGTACGAGGTGTTCTTCTTCTCCTCCGGAGGAGTCGAGGAGCACTGGAGCAGCAGGAGCATCGCCACCATGCGCAGCAACGTCTTCATCGGGTTCCCGCTGGGTGGTTTGCTGTCGCTGTCGATCGCCGGCTGCGCGGCGGTCACCCTGCTGCCGGCCGGGATCAGCGTCGACACCCTGGGCCAGGTGGGGCTCCCCGTCGCGCTGGCATTGGGCAAGATCGGGCTGGCGATCGCGCTCCTGGGCTTCTTCGCCGCGACGTTCGGCGCCGCATGCGAGACCGGCCTGTCCCTGGGGTACAGCATCGCGCAGTACTTCGGCTGGCAGTGGGGCAAGTACGTCCGGCCGAGGGAAGCCTCGCGCTTCCATGTCGTCATCCTGATCTCGACCGTGCTGGCGGTCGCCGTGCTGCTGACCACCATCGACCCGGTCCTGGTCACCGAGTTCTCGGTGGTCTTCTCCGCGGTGGCGCTTCCGTTGACCTACTTCCCGATCCTCGTGGTCGCCAACGACCCCGACTACATGGGAGAACACACCAACGGCCGGCTCGCGAACTTCCTCGGCAGCGTGTACCTCGTCGTGGTGCTGGTGGCATCGATCGCGGCGCTGCCGCTGATGATCTGGACGAAGATGGGGCAGTGATGACGAACCCAGGCAGGAGGCTCGACGCGCGGCTCCACCTGCTCGACCGGCAGATCCTCGACGTCGACGGGCGGATGGTGGCCTCGGTCGACGACGTGGAGATCCAGCGGCGGGCGGACGGGACCTTCGCCGTGACCGCGCTGCTCGTAGGACCCGGCGTCCTCGGGCCCCGGATGGGTGGGGTGACAGGGCGGACGATGACGGCGGTCTGGGAACGGCTGGCGCACAAGGACCGCACCGAACCCGGCCGGATCGACATGTCCGAGGTCGCCGACATCGGCAGCGCCATCACGCTGTCGGTGCGCCGGGAACGGTTGTCGGTCGCCGGCTTCGAGACATGGGTCCGCGAGCGAGTCATCGAGAAGATCCCGGGAGCGTTCCATGAACCCCAGGAGTGAATACGGCGGAAGGCCCGACGCGTCCTCCCCCCGATTGTCCTCGCTGATCGGACTTCCGGTCCGCTTCGCCAACGGGCAGCACGCCGGCTACGTCAATGACGTCCGGTTTGCTCCCTCCGACCGGGTTCGCGGGTCGCTGAGCGAGCTGGTCACCCACGGACTGGTGGTCGGCCGGCACCGCCGCGGGACGATGCTGGGCTACGACCGGCGCCGCGAGCAGGGGCCGCTCCTGGTCCGGGTCGTGGTGCGGGCGATCCAGCGTGACACCGGCTACGTGCCGTGGACCTCGGTGCGCGACGTCGGTCCGGGCGACGGAGTCGTGCAGCTCTCGGTGGATGCTCTCGACGAGCTGGAGGACGTCTGAGCCCGGGCCCCACGCTCTCTCACCGACCGCATGACAAAGCCGGAACGGCCGTTGCGTCGAGGGGATGGGCGACGGCCGCCCCGGCTCCTGGGTGGGTCAGGAAAGCTCGGCGCGAAGGTCGGAGAGGATCCGCGCCAGCAGACGGGACACCTGCATCTGCGTCACGCCGATGTCTCCGGCGATCTGCTCCTGGGTCCAGCCGTGGAAGAAGCGCAGCTCGAGGATCCGGCGGTCACGCTCGCCCAGCCGCCGTACGGCCGGTGCCAGCAGGATCCGCGCCTCGGCGCGGCCGAGGTCCGCGTCCTCCTCGCCGAGCAACTCGCCGAGCGAGGTCGAGCCGTCCTCGCCGACCGGCACGTCGAGCGACGCCGGCGTGAAGCAGCCGTCGGCCGCGAGCGCCTCGATCACCGAGTCCACGTCGACCGCGAGGAATTCGGCCACCTCACTCGGCTTCGGCGAACGGTGCAGCGTCTGCGAGAGCTCGCTGGAGGCCCGCGAGATCTGAGCCTGGAGCTCCTGCACGCGGCGGGGTGGGCGCACCGTCCAGCCGTAGTCGCGGAAGTAGCGTTTGACCTCGCCGGTCACGGTCGGCACCGCGTAGCTGAGGAAGTCCCGCTCGAAGGAGGGATCGAATCCCTGCACCGCCTTGACCAGGCCGACGTAGGCGGCCTGCATCAGGTCGTCCTTGCCGATCCCGCGGTCGCGGTACCGCGACGCGATGGCCCGGGCGACGCCCATGTTCAGGACCACGACCTCGTCACGGAGCCGGTTCTGCTCCAGCTCGTCGGTCGTTTCCGAGATCTGCACCAGGAGACGTCCGGTGATCGCACTGCGGTCCGACTCCGGGACGGCCTCTACCGGTGCGGCCTCGGTGACCCGGGAAGATTCCGAGTCTTGAAGTTCTGCATCTTGAAGCTCTGAAGTGGACATGCCTACCTCGTACTTCTTCGTGAAACTCTCGTGGCACTACTGCTCGACCACGCACTCGACTAAAGCACTTCCCCTTGCTCGCGGCAAGGTGGCCTGCGTGAAATCTCCGTTATCTACTGGAAAGGAATAGTTCGAACGGGCTAGTGCTTGGGGCCCGATCGGAGCGGTCCGTCTAGTCACTGACGACCACGTACGACGCCGCGGTGCCCGTCACCACCGGTCGGCGATCCACGCCCGGAAGGGTCAGCGGCAGGTCCAGCGGAGCGCTGATCCGCACCACCACCGACTCCGACCCGGCCGACACCGCGTAGCTGAGTCCCGGGTAGCGCCGGCCGGCATCGACCGCGGCCAGGTAGTCCGCGACATAGCCGCGCGCGGCGTCGGGATCGATCCGGGCCCGGTCCCCGAGCCCGCCCCGGTACACCTGCTCGCCCTGGACGCCGTCGGCCGCCGCCAGCACGGCACCGTCCGCCAGCGAGTCGAGCCCCTGCCGGCGCAGGTAGGCGGCGGAGGCGTCCACCACGACCACCACCATCATCACCACGACGACGGCGAACCCGATGATCAGCACGCTGGTCTGACCTGCCTGGTCGCGCCTTCCCCGGGTGCCCGACCGCGGCGTGCCCGACCGCGGTGTGCCCGACCGCGGCGTCATGGCCGGTCCTCGCGGAAGGTGCCGTAAGGCACCCGGTGCTCGGCCTCCACCCGCACGCTCGGCGTGTTGCCTCCTAGCGCCGACGGCGTCAGGGGCAGCGGCACCGCGTAGCCGAGGTCGACCTCGACGACCGAGCCGGGCGCAAGGCAGTTGTGCGGGTCCGGGGCGCAGGTCACCACCAGGCCCGCATCGGCCAGCGCGATCTCCTGGTCCTCGAGAGCGACCGCCGCGGCCGCGCGGGCCCGGTCCATCGCCGAGGCCTCGTCGGGAGCCATCACGAAGGCGCGGCCCGCGGACCGGGCAGCGGCCGTGACCGCGAACGCCGACCGTTGCACCTCGAAGACGGCGAGGACGATGTAGAGCAGCGGCACCAGCAGCAGGATGGCGAGCCAGGTCACCTCCACCAGCGCCGTACCGCCCTCCGTGCGTGCGCGGTGGTCCCGGGTGCTCACTGGGCGACCTCCTCGATCGCGTGGCCGGACACCGACAGCCGGACCGCCGGACCCCAGAGTCCCAACGCAGGCACGTCGGCCACCACGTCGACCCGGACCCCCGGAGCGCCGTGGACGTCGACGGAGTGGGCGGTGACGTCGGAGGCGAAGCGGTCCGCGATGGCCCCGGAGATCTGCTGACGGGTCTTGGCGACGCCGGCCTCGAGCGGACGGTCCACGGTCGCGGCGTAGCGTGCCCCCTCCGAGGCGGCCGACGTCAGCGTGTTGCGCACGTGCAGCACGAGCGCCACCTGGATGATCCCGAGGAACAGCGGGATCAGGATGACGAGCACGAGCACGAAGTCGACCACCGCCGACCCGTGCTCCATACGGCGTGCGCCGGGCACCACCCGGTCAGCTCTTCACCGAGTTCAGTGCGTCGCGCAACATCGTGGTCAGGGCGTCGCCGGCCACGGCCCACAGCGCAGCGACCAGCCCGGCGGTCATCACGGTGATCAGCACCCAACCCGGGACGTCCCCGCGTTCGGTCCTCCGCTCCCGAGGCGCTCCGGTCAGCAGCAGCAGGCACCGGACGTACAACAGATCGATCATCGAACTCCCCTTGCTCTCCTTGTGGTGGTCACGATCACGGCGTCACCAGCCGGAGACCCACCACACCCGGCCAGAACGCGAACAGCACGGTCACCGGAAGCACCAGGAAAACGACAGGCACCATCATGAAGATCTCCTTGCGGGCGCCGGACTCGATCAGCTGCCGTCGCCCCGCCTCCCGCACGTCGGCCGCCTGCGCGTGAAGGACCTCGGCCAGCGGAGTCCCGCGCTCGACCGCGACGGCCATCCCTTCGGCGAACCGTGCCACCACCGGCAGCCCGGAACGGTTCGCCAGGTCGTCGAGGGCCCGCGCGACCGGCGTGCCGGTGCGGATCTCCGCCAGCACCCGGGCGAGGTCGGCGGCGAGCTCCCCGTGCGAGCGCGCCACCACCCGGTCGAGGGCGGAGACGGGCCCCTCACCGGCCGCGACGGACAGGGCGAGGAGCTCGGCGACGGTCGGGAACTCCGCCAGGATCCGGCGCTCCCGCTCCGTCACCTGCCCCGTGAGCCGGTTCTCGCGCAGCAGCACGCCGCACGCGAACGCGGCCAGGCACAGCACCAGCAGCGGCGCGGTCCTGCCTGGCGTGTCCACAGCGAGCAGCAGCGCGAAAGCGGCGGCGCCGGCGAAGGCCACCAGGCCCCACATCACCTGCTCGACCCGGAAGTCGTGCACCGTCATCTGCAGGTTGGCACGCTCGAGCCGTCGGCGCACCGACACGGCACCGCCGAGCACGCGCTCCAGGGTGTCGGCGGCCGATCTCAGCAGGGGTCCGAACACCGCCGACAGCGCGGACCTCGACGGGTCGACCTGCAGTGGCTGCCGGGCGGTCTGGGGCAGGTCCCGGACGTAGGGCAGGACCCGGACCGCGAGCTGCGGCCGGCGCAGCGCGAGCACCCGGCCCGCAATGAGCAGCAGGCCGCAGCCGACGACGGCTCCGACGAGACCGCCGCTCACCGCCGGACTCACGAGAGCACCCGCCGTTCCTGCGGCAACCGGCCGATCCGCACCATCAGCCGGTAGGCGACCAGGCAGGCGCCTGCGCCGAGCGCCAGCACGACGGTTCCCGCGGGTGAGGCGTACCGGGAGATGACCTCCCGCTGGAAGCACAGCATCAGCAGCACCAGCCACGGTGCCGCCACCGCGAGCCGTGCGCCGTTGACGGTCCAGGCCTGGCGGGACTCCAGCTCGGAACGGGTGCGGGCATCCTCCCTCAGGTAGCCCGACAGGCTCCGCAGAAGCCTGCCGAGCTCGCCGCCGCCGACCTCCCGCGCGATCCGGAGCCCCTCGACGACACGGTCCCCGACCGGGTCGGAGAGTCGCTGCTTCAGCCGGTCCAGACTGTCGCCGAACCGGCCGGTCACCTGGTAGTCCACCGCGAAGGCCGCGAAGGGCTCACGCAGTGGCTCGGGGCCGCGCTGCCCGAGCTGGCCGAGCGCTTCCGGCAGCGACATTCCGGCACGGACCGCCGAGGCCAGGTTGTCCACGGCCTCGGGCCACACCTCGGCGAGCTCCCGTTGTCGGCGACGCGCACGGCCGCTGAGGATGGCGATCGGAAGGTAGCCGGCCATCGCCGCGAAGGCCACCGCGACCGGTGGTGTCCGGGAGATCACTTCGATGCCGAGCCCGGCGACCGCCGCAGCCGCGAGGCAGACGACGAGCACCCCACGCGGGGACGTGCCCGACACACCGGCCCTCTCCAGCAGGTCACCGAGCCGGCCAGAGCGCGGAGAGGCGCGGCGTTGCCCCCGGGGAGAGACGAACGAGAGCCAGACCAGCAGCAGTCCGACGCCCACGCCGAGCCCGACGGCCGCGCCCACCTCAGCGTCCCGCGTTGAGCAGCGCGTTCACGTCGACCCCGACCCGTTCATAGCGTTCCGGCCGCGGCGGCATCCCGGTGGCGCGGACGAGCCGGTCCTCCTGCTGCACGAAGATCGACTCGGTCTCGATCGTGTCGTTCTCGACCCGGCCGGGCACGGCCACGATCTCGCCGACGCGCCGGACACCCGCGTTGTCGATGCCGAGATGCACGACCAGGTCCACCGAGGATGCCACCGTGGGCACCACGAACCGGGCCGAGATGTTCTCTCCGGCCAGGAGCGGAAGCGTGCACATCTTGACGAGTGCCTCGCGTGCGCTGTTGGCGTGCAGCGACGCCATCCCGGGCAGCCCGGAGTTCAATGCCAGCAGCAGGTCCAGGCACTCCTCCGCGCGGACCTCGCCCACGATCACGCGTGACGGTCGCATCCGCAGGCTCTCCCGGACCAGGTCGCGCAACCTGATCTCGCCGGTGCCTTCGAGCCCCTGCTGACGGGTCTGCATCGCCACCCAGTCCGGGTGGTTGAAACGCAGCTCGAAGACCTCCTCGGCGGAGATCACCCGGTCACCGCCGGGAATGCTCGCGGCCAGGCAGTTGAGCAGGGTGGTCTTCCCGGCCTGGGTCCCGCCTGCGACGACGATGTTGAGTCCGGCGCGCACCGACGCGTCGAGGAACTGCGCCGCCCGTTCGCTGAGGCTGCCGAGCCCGACGAGGTCGTGCAGCTTGGCGGCGCGGACCACGAACTTGCGGATGTTCACCGCGCTGAAGCCCCGGGAGATGCCGTCCAGAACCACATGCAGCCGGTGCCCGTCGGGCAGCATCGCGTCGACGAAGGGCTGGGAGAGGTCCACACGCCGTCCG
This sequence comes from Nocardioidaceae bacterium, assembly GCA_035699065.1. Lineage (GTDB taxonomy): Bacteria > Actinomycetota > Actinomycetes > Propionibacteriales > Nocardioidaceae > Nocardioides_C. The sequence continues at coordinate 82,952 of DASSBE010000194.1, read as the reverse complement.
CTCGACTTCAGCATCCGCTCGACGAGCTCCTGCACCTGGGTGCCGCTCAGGATCGTGGTGGTCAGCTCGTGCCGTCCGGCGCGGGCCACGAACACCCGGCTCGGGTCGTTGATCCAGATCTCCTCGACGGTCGGGTCGTCAAGGTAGCGCTGCAGGGCGCCGAACCCGGAGACCCGGGCGACAAGCTCCTCGACCACCGCGTCGTGGTCGGCGACCGGAGCAACCGCGCCGGTGAGGCTTCGCTGGTCATGGTCCGCGACGAGACGCTCGGCGATCCTGCGCACCAGCCCGGAGTCGCGTTGCGGGTCGATACCGTCGCGGCGCACAGCCTCACGCAGCTGCGCGTCGAGCGACTCGACCAACTCGCCGTGGGAGTCGGCATAGATCAGGCTCATGGCCCCCGCCGTTCACCGCTCAATCCGGACATTCCGATGCCGCAGTCTCACTCACGCGCACCAGTTTCGGCTACCCCCGAGCACCTACGGTTGTGGAAAACACCGGATCCTGAGCGTGGCGGACGTTTGCCCGTGCCCCTGCCGGGGAAGCCTTTCCGACGGGCGTTTCGCTGCCCCGCAGGTCCCGCCGTATCTCGGGAACGGCGGGACTTCTCCTTTCCGCCGCGGTCACGAGGAGAGCTGGTCGCCGAAGATGTCGCCGAGCTCCTCGACCCGCTCCAGCACCTCGCTCATCAGGCACTGCCGCAGGCCATCCGCTGCGTTCGCACCCTGCTCGATCTCCTCCCAGGTGCGCGGCGTCGCAACGTAGGGCGCCTCCTTGCCACGCAGCGAGTACGGCGTGATCGTGGTCTTGGTGCTGGTGTTCTGGCTCCAGTCGAGAAGCACCTTGCCGGGTCGCAGCGACTTGGTCATCTTCCACAGCACCAGGTCCTTGTGGTCGCGCGACATCGCCTGTGCCAGCTCCTGAGCCATGTCCCTGACCTCGTCGGCGTTCTTCCGGCCCGGTAGTGCGGCGTACAGGTGCAGACCCTTGCTGCCACTGGTGACCGGCGCGGAGGCGAGTCCCATCGCCGCGAGCCGGTCGCGCACCAGCAGGGCCACCGTGCAGCACTCGTGCAGACCGGCTGGCGCGCCCGGGTCGAGGTCGATCACGAGCCGGTCGGGGTTCTTCGGCTGGTTGTTCCGCCCGACCCGCCACTGGTGCACGTGCAGCTCCAAGGAACCCAGGTTCGCGAGGTACGTCAGCGTCGCGAGGTCGTCGACGACGGGATAGACGATCGTGTCACCCCCGCCCGAGGCGCGGGACGGCACGGAGACCGAATGCAGCCAGCCGGGCGCCCCGGACGGCAGGTTCTTCTCGAAGAAGCGGTTCTCGGCGGTGCCGTTCGGCCACCGGATCCGGGTCACGGCCCGATCGGCGAGGTGCGGCAGCAGCACCGGTGAGATCCGGGCGTAGTAGTCGAGCACCTCGGCCTTCGTGCTGCCGGTCTCGGGGTACATCACCTTGTCCAGGCTGCTGATCTTCAGCGTCCGGCCGTCGACCTCGACCCGCTGGTCCTGCGTCGGCACGATGCCTCACCCCCGCCCGGGTACGTCGGACGGCGCGAGGTCCGCGGGCGAGAGGTCGCGCCGCACACCCTGGTACGACGGCTGTCGCAGGCGTCCCCCGTTGGTCACCCCGAGCGACTGGATCTCCACGACGACCTCGGGTCGCAGCCACGTGGTGCCCAACGCGTCGATCCGCGGCACCTCGTCGCAGAACGGTGACACGTCGGTGCGCAACGGCGCGAGCAGCTCCATCAGCCGTGGCCCCTCCCGACCCGCGATGCCGCTGCCGACACGGCCGCGGTAGCTCAGCCCCGCCGGCGTCGGCTCACCGACCAGCACGGCTCCGAGCCGCGAGGTGCTGTCGGTCTCGTAGCGCCAGCCGCCCACCACGTAGGAGGCGGTCGGCCGGTTCGGGAACTTCAGCCAGTCCTTGGTGCGCCGGCCGAAGTGGTAGCGCGAGCTCAGCTTCTTGCTCACCACACCTTCGAGGCCCCGCTGCAGCGTCACCTCCATCAGCATCGTCCCGTCGTCATAGGTCGCGGGCACCTGCCAGTGCGTCCCGGCCAGCTCGAGGGACTCCAGCCGCGCCCGTCGTACCGACAGCGGCTCACCGGTCACGTCCTGGCCGTCTAGCCGGAGCACGTCGAACGCGATCAGCGTGACCGGGTTCGTGCGCGCCAGTGCCTCAGCCCGGCGCGGGCTGCTCACGTGCATGCGGTCCGCGAGCGCCGCGAACGTCGGGACGCCTCCGGCCATCGCGACGACCTCGCCGTCGAGCAGCAGGTCTTGGCCCAGTCCTGCGAGCCCGAGCAGCTCGGGGAAGCTGACCGTCACGTCGTTCTCGTTGCGCGAGGTCACCACGACCGGGCCGCCCGTTCCGGGCCGCACGTCGACGAGGACGCGCATGCCGTCCCACTTCACCTCATGCACCCAACCGTCGCCGGTGGGTACCGTGGTGCCACGACTAGCCAGCATCGGGCGCATGGGTACATCCTGACCCATGGACGATGATGCTGACACGAGGGAGGGCTTCCCCACATGCGTGCCATCTGGAAAGGCGCGGTGTCCTTCGGTCTGGTGAGTGTGCCAGTGAAGCTGTACGCCGCCACCGAGAGCCATGACGTCTCGTTCCGCCAGGTCCACGCCAAGGACGGCGGCCGGATCAAGTACCAACGGGTGTGCAGCATCGACGGCGAGGAGGTCCCCTACGCCGACATCGCCAAGGGCTACGAGACCGACGACGGCCAGATGGTGATCCTGGACGACGAGGACCTGGCCGAGCTGCCCTCGAGCAGCAGCCGGGAGATCTCGGTGGAGAAGTTCGTGCCCAGCGACCAGATCGACCCGCTGCTCCTGGAGAAGTCCTACTACCTCGAGCCGGACAAGGCCGCCGCCAAGCCGTACGCCCTGCTGCGCGAGGCCATCAAGGAGGCGGACCGGATGGCGGTGGTCACGGTCTCGCTGCGCAGCCGGATGAGTACGGCGGTGCTCCGCGTGCGCGACGACGTGATCGTGATGCAGACGATGATGTGGCCCGACGAGGTTCGCAAGCCCGACTTCGCCACCCTGGACGCGACCGAGGACGCCGCCAAGCCGCAGGAGCTGAAGATGGCGCGGCTGTTGGTCGACACGCTGGCCGGCGACTACGACGCGAGCGACTACGAGGACGACTACCGCGGCGCTGTCGAGGCCCTGGTGCAGGCCAAGCTCGAGGGTGGTGAGGTGAAGAAGGCTCCGGAGGCCGAGAAGGAGACCGGCGAGGTCGTGGACCTGCTGGCGGCGCTCCAGCGAAGCGTGGATGCGGCCAAGTCGTCACGCGGCGAGTCCGACGGCGAGGCGGAGGACGAGGCGGAGAAGAAGCCGGCGAAGAAGAAGGCCGCCAAGAAATCCACCGCGAAGAAGAAGGCCAGTTGACCTCGCGGACGGTCGTTGACGGGTTGTCCTCCGGCACCAGACGCCGGGAGGTCACCCGCTAGGCGGATCCGGTTGCCGAGGCGGAGTCGGGGAACCGTTTCGCGGCGTGGTGATTGACCGCGTCCGAGAGCCGCGGCGCGACCGCTATCGCCCCGCTGTGCACGCCGTGCCGTCGCGGTCCGTGCACCCACGAAGCATGACCGGCGGCAAAGCTGGGTATCGCCTTCCCGACGCTGCCGGACGGCAGGTCACGGCGTTCCGAACGGCACAGGAGGACGACATGGCTGACGGAGTCGAAACCGGCCGGGTCACCACCGACATTCCGGCGAGGCTCGACCGCCTGCCGTGGGCCCACTGGCACTGGCTGATCGTGATCGGGCTCGGCACTGTGTGGATACTCGACGGGCTCGAGGTCACCATCGTCGGCTCCATGTCGGCCGCGCTGCAGGACGAGAAGACCGGGCTGGGGCTGAGCAGCTTCGATGTCGGCATGGCGGGTGCCGTCTACGTCGCCGGTGCCTGTGTCGGTGCCCTGTTCTTCGGCCAGCTCACCGACAAGTTCGGCCGCAAGAAGCTGTTCATGATCACCCTCGGTGTCTACATGGTGGCCACGGTCCTCACCGCCTTCTCGATGACCCCGCTGTGGTACTTCGCCTGCAGGTTCCTGACCGGCGCCGGGATCGGCGGCGAGTACGCCGCGATCAACTCGGCCATCGACGAGCTGATCCCGGCCAAGTACCGCGGTCGGGTCGACGTGGCGATCAACGGCTCGTTCTGGGTCGGTGCGGCCGCCGGCTCCCTGCTGACCATCCCGCTGCTCGACCCCACCGTGATCAACCCCGAGTGGGGCTGGCGGCTGGCGTTCGGGCTCGGCGCCATCCTCGCCGTCGGGATCCTCTTCGTCCGGCGCCACGTGCCTGAGAGCCCCCGCTGGCAGTTCATCCACGGCCACGAGGACAACGCGGAGCAGATCGTCCGGGACATCGAGCGCACCGTGGAGCAGGAGACCGGCAGGAGCCTGCCGACGGTCTCGGACTCGATCACCATCCGGCAACGCAAGTCGATCGGGATCGGCCTGATCGCCCGCACCGTGTTCACGATGTACCCCAAGCGCACGATCCTGTGCTTCTCCCTGTTCGTGGGCCAGGCGTTTCTCTACAACGCGTTCTTCTTCACGTACGGCGACACCCTCGGCACCTTCCTCGACGTGGGGCAGACCGGTTGGTACCTCGCGATCTTCGCGGCCAGCAACTTCATCGGCGCCCTGGTGCTCAGCCCGTTGTTCGACACGATCGGCCGGGTGAAGATGATCGCCGGGACCTACATCCTGTCGGGCGTACTGCTGGGGTTCACGGGGTTCATCCTCGGTGACCTCAGTGCGGTCACCCTGACCATGATGGGGGCGATCATCTTCTTCTTCGCCTCGGCCGGAGCCAGCGCGGCGTACCTCACCGCGAGCGAGATCTTCCCGATGGAGACCCGGGCCCTGTGCATCGCGTTCTTCTACGCCATCGGCACTGCGGTGGGCGGAATCAGCGGGCCGCTGCTGTTCGGTGCGCTGATCGACAACGCGTCGGAGAGCAAGGACATCACCCAGATCGCCATCGGCTACTTCATCGGTGCCGCCCTGATGATCGCCGGCGGGATCATCGAGATCTTCATGGGAGTGAAGGCCGAGGGCCAGGCGCTGGAGAGCATCGCCCAGCCGTTGACCGCCGAGGACGAACGCCCCGAAGGCGAAGACGCAACCGCCCCATCCCGCGCATGAGGACCAGGAGGTAGCTCAGATGCCCATGCCCCCACCCAAACCGAGCACCGAGGGCCGACGCGACCGGCAGATCTTCCACGAGATGGGACAGATCATCCGCGCGCTCGAGCACGAGGGCCCGCAGCAGCCCGAACGGCTCGCCGAGATCGTCGGCGCCCGCTTCTGGGAGCACGATCGGTTCGACCGCGCACTCGCCTTCACGATCGCGGACGGGCTGGCCCTCCGCACCGCAGACGGTGAGATCGCCGCGGTCTGACCCGCACGTTCAGCGGTGCCCGCCGCAGCGGCGCAGCGCCAGCACCACCAGTGACCTGGTCACCTGCACCAGTTGGTCCAGCTCGACGTGCTCCTGCGGGCCGTGTGCGACCCGGATGTCGCCTGGTCCGTAGTGCAACGTCGGGATGCCGCCGATGCCGGCGTACAACCTCAGGTCGCTGCCGTAGACCTCGGCCCCGAGCGGCGGACGACTGCCGCCGGTGGCGACCACCGCGCCGGCCACCTCCTCGACCAGCGTGTGGTCCGGGTCGATCCGGCCGCTGGCGAACTGCCCGCCTGGCCAGCTGACGATCGGCCTGTTCTCACGCAGCCAGGGATCCTTGGCGCTGGCCTCGTTCACCGCGTCCTCGAGGGCGAGCCGCGCCTGCCGCGGGTCCTCCTCCAGCTGCACGCCGAGGCGGCCCTCGGCGGTCAGCTTGTCCGGCACGTTGCTGGCCCAGTCCCCCGCCTGGATCACGCCGACCGACAAGGCGTAGGGAAGGTCGCTGCCGGCGAACAGCGGGTCGGGGTCGACGTTGCGGTCGGCCTCCAGCCGGGCCAGCGCCTCGTGGATGGGGAGGAACGCCTCGAACGCGCTGACCCCTTCGCGGCGCATGCTGCCGTGCGCGGACCGGCCGGCCACCTCGATCCGGAACGTGAGCGCGCCCGCGGTCGCGGTGACGATGCGGCCGCTGGTCGGTTCGGTGATCACCGCAGCGTCACCGCGGTGGCCACGGCGCAGGGTGGCGAACGCGCCCAGACCGCCGTCCTCCTCGCCGATCACACAGTGCACCGCGAGCGGCCGCTCGAGCATCACCTCCGCCGCCCGCAGGGTGCGGGCGACCGCCAGGTTCGCGGCCACCCCGGCCTTCATGTCACAGGCGCCGCGGCCGTGCAACGCTCCGCCCCTGATCTCGGCCGAGAACGGGTCGGCGCCCTGCCAGGTGGCCGGATCGCCCGGTGGCACCACGTCGAGATGCCCCTGCAGGATCAGCCCCGGGGTCTCGTCACCCTCGCTGGTGCCCACGACGCCGAGGCCCTCGGTCCGGGCCGCCTCGGTGCCCGGAAACCACGGGTCCTCGCTCAGCGCGTCGAGGTCGAGCTCCCACCTGTCGACCAGATATCCCTGCTCGCCGAGCAGCTGGGCGCACAGGTCCTGCACCTCGATCTCGGCGTCCGACCCGCCGACGCTGGGCACCCGGACGAGCGCGGCGAGGCTCTCCACCAGGGCCGACTCGTCCAGGCTCGCCAGGACCTGGGACTCGAGCTCCGACATGCTCATGCAACCTCCCGACATGGTGGGCCTCTAGTGCATCACGGTGTCGCGAGCAACGTGCGCACCACGCGCAGGGCCACCGAGAGCCGGGCGAGGTCGGGGCGGTCGTCGGTGCAGATCTCATCGAGCGTGGCCACGGCGCGACTGACCACGACCTCGTCCTCCTCCTCCCAGTCCGCGATGCGAACCGGGACCGGCTGCTCGGAGGAGGTGTCGGCGAGCACCTGGGCGGTCAGCTGGGCGTGTACGCCGTGCAGCTCGTCACGGAGCGCGGCCCGCGCCATGGTCTGCCAGCGGTCGTCACGCGGGAGCCCGAGGACACTGGTCACGAGGGCGGGCAGACCGAGCCGTTCGCCGAGCGCGAAGTGCACGCGCGCCACCTCGAGCGGGTCGATGGCGTCCCGTCGGGAGGTCTCCACGATGCCGAGGACGGCGTACGCGGGTGGCAGGGCGGCGACCTTGGCGGCGAGCTCCTCGGGGACCGACTCCTTGACCAGCGCCTGACGTCGCGCCTCGTAGGCGTCCAGCTCGCGGCCGGTCAGCAGCACGGGCAGGGCGGCCGTCACCTGCTGGGCGACCACGCCGAAGAACTCGACCACGGCCTCACTGTCGAGGGGCGGACGCCGGTTGTTGATCAGCCAGCGCGAGGCACGTTCCACCAGGGTGCGCATCTCGATCCGCATCCGGATCTGGACGGTCGCGTCGATCTGGTTGTCGTAGCTGTCGATCTCGTCCAGCAGCGCCTGGGAGCCGAAGATCTCGCGGGCGAGGAAGTTGGCCCGGGTGATCTCGCCCGCCGAGGCGCCGGTCTCGCCGGAGAGCCGGTGGAAATAGGTGATCCCGGCGCCGTTGACCAGAGCGTTCACGATCTGGGTGACGATGATCTCGCGCCGCAGCGGGTGCTCCTCCATCTGCTTGCGGTAGGCCTGGCGCATCTTGCTGGGAAAGTAGCCGAACAGGTCACCGCGCAGGAAGGGGTCGTCCGGCAGGTCGGTCCCGATCAGCTCGTCGGCCAGCACGATCTTCGTGTAGGCCAGCAGCACCGCCAGCTCCGGGGCGGTCAGCCCCTGCCGGTGCTCGAGGCGGTCGGCCACCTGCTTGCGGGTCGGCAGGAACTCCAGTGCGCGGTTCAACAGTCCCTGCCGCTCCAGGCGGCGGACCCAGTCCTCGTGCACGTGGAGCAGCGCTGGAGCCTGCGCCTGGGCGTTGGCCAGCGCCAGGTTCTGCTCGTAGTTGTCGAGCAGCACCAGGTCACCGACCTCGTCGGTCATGGAGGCCAACAGGTCGTTGCGCTGCTTGCCGGTCAGGTCGCCGCCGGCGACGACCCGGTCGAGCAGGATCTTGATGTTCACCTCGTGGTCGGAGGTGTCGACGCCGGCCGAGTTGTCGATGAAGTCGGTGTTGATCCGGCCGCCGTTTCGGGCGTACTCGATCCGGCCGCGCTGGGTGAACCCGAGGTTCCCGCCCTCCCCCACGCACCGGCAACGCAGGTCACCACCGTTGACCCGGATCGGGTCGTTGGCCTTGTCACCGGCGTCCGCGTTGGTCTCGGTCTCGCCCTTGACGTAGGTGCCGATCCCTCCGTTCCACAACAGGTCGACCGGCGCGACCAGGATCGCCCGCATCAGCTCCGGCGGCGTCATCGTCCGCACGTTCTCGTCGAGTCCCAGCACGGAGCGCACCTGGTCCGAGACAGGGATGGACTTCTGGCTGCGCGGGTAGACCCCACCGCCCTCGGAGATCAGGTGGCGGTCGTAGTCCTGCCACGACGACCTCGGCGTGTCGAAGAGCCGTCTGCGCTCGGTGAACGAGGCAGTCACGTCCGGGGCGGGGTCGAGGAAGATGTCACGGTGGTCGAAGGCGGCGACCAGCCGGATGTGCGGTGAGAGCAGCATCCCGTTGCCGAAGACGTCCCCGGACATGTCCCCGATGCCGACGCAGCTGAAGTCCTCGCTCTGGCAGTCGACGCCCAGCTCCCGGAAGTGCCGGCGCACCGAGACCCAGGCGCCGCGGGCTGTGATCCCCATCGACTTGTGGTCGTAGCCGGCGGAGCCACCCGAGGCGAACGCGTCGCCGAGCCAGTACCCGTAGTCCTTGGACACGCCGTTGGCGATGTCGGAGAACGACGCGGTGCCCTTGTCCGCGGCGACCACCAGGTAGGAGTCGGCCGGGTCGTGGCGCACCACCCGCTGCGGTGGCACGGTCAGGCCGTCCACCAGGTTGTCCGTCAGGTCGAGGAGACCGGAGATGAACGTCTTGTAGCACGCGATGCCCTCGGCAAGCCAGGCGTCGCGGTCCGAGGCGTCGGGCAGCTGCTTGCAGAAGAACCCGCCCTTGGCGCCGACAGGCACGATGACCGCGTTCTTCACCATCTGCGCCTTGACCAGGCCGAGGACCTCGGTGCGGAAGTCGTCGCGCCGGTCCGACCAGCGCAGACCGCCGCGCGCCACCGCACCGAACCGCAGGTGGACACCCTCGACGCGCGGCGAGTACACGAAGATCTCGAACCGGGGCCTCGGTTCGGGCAGCTCCGGGATCGCACTCGGCTCGAGCTTGAACGACATGTAGTCCTTCGGCTGTCCGTCGGCGCCCTCCTGGAAGTAGTTGGTGCGCAGCGTCGCCTTGATCACCGTCAGGTAGGAGCGCAGGATGCGGTCGTGGTCGAGGCTCGCGACGTCGTCGAGTGCCCGGTTGATCCGGTCCTCGAGCTCGTTAAGCTTCGCCTCGCGTGACTCGCTGTCGGCCGCGAGATCTCCGTTCTTCCCCGGGTCGAACCGGGTCTCGAAGAGCTTCACCAGGTAGCGGGTGATGTCGACGTTGCCCTTGAGCGCGCCCTCGATGTAGTCCTGCGCGAACGGCGTGCCGCCCTGCCGCATGTACTTCGCGTAGGCCCGTAGCAGCGTCGCCTGCCGCCAGGTGAGACCGGCCGCGAGGACGAGCGCGTTGAACCCGTCACTCTCGTTGGAGCCGTCCCACACGGCGCTGACCGTGTCCTGGAACAGTCCGCGGGCCTTCGGCGGCAACGGCTTTCCGTAGCGGAGGCCGAAGTCGTAGATGCACGACTCGCGGCGCAGTCCCTCGAGGCCGTAGGGACGCTCGTCGATGACCTCGACCCCCATGGTCGACAGGATCGGCAGCACCCCGCTCAACGAGAGCGGCGCGCCGATCCGGAAGACCTTCAGCCGCGCCTCACCGGGCGCGGCGTCCACCGGTTCGTAGAGGGAGAGCGCCAGCCCCTCCTCCCCCGGAATGCTCTCGAGCCGACCCAGGTCGACCGCTGCGGTGCGTGGCGGGTAGTCCTCCTTGTAGGCCTCCGGGAAGGAGTCGCCGTAGGCCCGTGCGAGGCGGGAGCCCTGCTCCTCCCCGAACTCGCTGTGGACCGCCGAGACGAAGTCGTCGCGCCACGAACGTGCGGCCTCCGCGAGCCGCCGCTCGAGATCCTCACGGTCGAAGTCGCCGATCATCTCGCCGCGCTTCGGGCGTACGACGAAGTGCAGCCGCGCCAGGAGCGACTCGCTGACCCGGGCGGTGTACTCGACCGACTCACCACCGAGCTCGGTCCTCAGGATCGAGGCGATCCGCTCCCGCACGGCGGTGGTGTAGCGGTCGCGGGGCAGGTAGACCAGGCAGGACAGGTAGCGCCCGTAGGTGTCACGCCGCACGAACAGCCGCAGCTGCCGGCGCTCGCGGGTGTGCAGGACGGCCTCGGCGATCGGGACGAGCTGCTCGATCGGGGTCTGGAACAGCTCGTCGCGCGGGTACGTCTCGAGCACGTCCATCAGCGCCTTGCCGGTGTGGCTCAGCGGGTCGAAGCCGGCCTGGTCGATGACCTGCTGCGCCTTCTCGCGGATCACCGGGATCCGGGTCAGCGACTCGGTGTAGGCCGCCGACGAGAAGAGCCCGAGGAAGCGGCGTTCACCGATCACCTCGCCGGACTCGTCGAACGTCTTGACTCCGACGTAGTCGAGGTACGCCGGACGGTGAACGGTCGACTTGGAGTTCGCCTTCGCCAGCACGAGCAGGGTCTTGTCCCGTGCCCGGGCCTTGACCAGTGGCGGCAGCTTGCCGAACGAGGAGGACATGTCCTGGTCGGCGCGGAGGATGCCGAACCCGGTGCCGGGGATCGCCCGGAGCGCGTCGTCCCCGTCGACGGTCTCCAGCTTGTACTCGCGGTAGCCCAGGAAGGTGAAGTGGTCGTCGGCCAGCCAGCTGAGCAGCGCCCTGCCCTCGACAATCTCCTCGGCGGCCAGCGGCGGCGGGTTCCGCTCGAGGTCCTCGACGATCTCGAGGGCCCGGCTGTGCATCTTCTCCCAGTCCTCGACCGCCTCGCGGACGTCGCGCAGCACCTTGGTCAGCGCCTGCTCGATCCCCGCGAGCTGCTCGGGCTCGGTCTCGCGGTCGACCTCGATGTGCATCCACGACTCCCGGAAGGTGTCGTGGGGCAGCTCGCCGGCGGGCCGGGACTGGTCCTCCTCGGTGAACAGCTCCTGCAGCTCCCCGGTCAGGTCCCGGCGGACCAGCAGCTGCGGGTGCACGACCATGTGCACCGTGCGCGCCTGCTCGTTGAGCTCCATGGTCACCGAGTCGACGAGGAACGGCATGTCGTCGGTGACGACCTCGACGACGGTGTGGCCGTTGGCGGACCAGCCGTGCTCGGACTCCGAGGGGGTGAACACCCGGACGTTCGCCGTGCCCTGGGGACGGCTGGCCGCCAGCTTGTACTGGCTCATGGCGGCGCCGTAGAGGTCCACCTCGCTGCGCTCGACGATGTCCTCGGGAGCGACGTGCCGGTAGAACGAGGTCAGCAGCTGCGAGGCCTTGGTTCCCGGTAGGCCACTTGTGCCCTTGCGTGCGGCTGCGAACTCGGCCGCCTTCGCAATGAGCTCGTCCTTGTTCTCATCCAGCGTCGTCCGCACGAGGCATCAACCTTTGTCGCTCCCAGCACGAGGCCCGGCCCGCGGACGCGCACGGCCGCTCCGCACCTCGGGACAGCACGCCGTTGTGCCGTCGCTCCGACCCTAGAGCGTGCCCCCTCCGGCAACAACTTCGGGTGCACCCGGTGTGTGGCGCGGGAGGCGGCTCACAGTCGCGAGCGAAGCTCCCACAGCAGCGGGTAGTAGCGCAGCTCCAGCCGGCTCCGGAGGTAGTCCGCGCCGGAGGAGCCCCCGGTGCCGGTCTTCGCCCCGATCATCCGCTCGACCATCACCACGTGTCGCGCCCGCCAGGCGGCGGCCAGCTCGTCGTGCTGCAAGAGTGCCTCGGCGAGGGCCCAGATGTCGGCGTACGAGGCACGGTCGTGCGCCGCCCGTCGTACTGCCTGGGTGATCTCCTCGTCGGAGCCGACCGGCTGGCCACGTTCGGCCAGGACGTGGACGAATGCGTCCCACAGCGTCGGCTCGTCGAGGCGGCGTCGCAGCCGCTCCCGCTCGACGTCGGTGAGGCCCTTGAACCGGCGTACGAACGAGGGGTCCTTGGCTCCGGAGAGGAACTCGAGCTCGCGGTACTGCACGGACTGGAACCCGCTGGCCGGCGCCAGCGTCTGCCGGAACTGGAGGAAGTCCTGCGGTGTCATCGTCTCCAGCACATCGATCTGCTGGACGAGCACCCGCTCCACGACGTGCATCCGCTGCAGCAGGTGCTGGGCCCACCACAGTCGGTTGGCGTCACCGGAGCTGGCGAGCATCGCGTCGCGCGCGGCGGTGGCCTCGTGCAGGAGCAGCTTGAACCACAGCTCGTAGACCTGGTGGATCGTGATGAACAACAGCTCGTCGTGGGCCACCGGGTCGGACTCGAGGTGCTGGGAGTTCAGCAGCTGCTCGAGCTGGAGGTAGCTGCCGTAGGTCAGCCGGGCGCCCTGCTCCCCGAACTGCACGTCGCGTCCGCCCCACTCGCCGGCTGTGGAGACCGACGCGCCGGCCGGGTCCGGGGCTGGTGTGGGGGAGCTCTTCGAAGTCACACCCGTGAGCGTAGCGACTGCTGGATGCGTCATGATGGTGCGCCATGGAGATCCGACACCAGCTGAGGTACGACGCCACTCCCGCCGAGGTCTACGCGATGTTGGGCGACCCCGCCTTCCGCGAGCGGGTCTGCGCGGCGATGGGCACCGTCTCGCACGACGTCTCGATCGAGCCGGCGGACGGCACGATGTCGGTGCGCATCGACATGCGGCAACGCACTCATGGCGTGCCCGGCTTCGCGAAGAAGATCGTCGGCGACCAGACCCGGGTCGTGCAGTCGGAGCGGTGGACCGGGGGGACGGCCGCCGACCTCGAGGTGGAGATCCCGGGCAAGCCCGGACACATCCGCGGCCGGATCACGCTCTCCGGCGACGCGTCGGGGACCACGGAGTCGTTCGAGGGCGAGGCCACGGTGAACATCCCGCTGGTCGGCGGGAAGCTCGAGGGCGTGGTCCGCAAGCTGTTCCTCGACGGCATGGACACCGAGCAACAGGTCGGGGTCGCCTGGCTGGCCGGTGAACGCTGATGCGGTTCCGCCACGAGCAGAAGTACGACGCAGCGCCCGCGCAGGTGCACGCCATGCTGGCCGACCGCGCGTTCCGCGAGTCGGTGTGCCGCGCACAGCACGCGCGCACGGCCGCGGTGGACGTCGAGCGGTCCACGGAGCAGATGACGGTGCTGGTCGACCAGACCCGTCCCTCCGAGGGGCTGCCCGGTTTCGCCCGGAAGATCGTGGGCGACGAGATCCGGGTCGTGCAGCGTGAGACCTGGTCCGACTCCTCGGCAGCGGCGCTCGAGGTCACCATCCCGGGCAAGCCCGGCCGGCTGCAAGGCACGATCGCCCTCTCCGGCGACGCCGGCCGGACCGTCCAGGCGATCGACGGCGAGCTGACGGTGCAGGTGCCACTGCTCGGGGCCAAGCTGGAGAGCCTGATCAGCGAGCTGTTGGGCGAGGCCCTCGAGGCCGAGCAGGAGGTCGGCCGACGCTGGCTCGCCGGGGACCGCTAGGCCTCCGGGTCACCGTCCCGCCCCTCCTCCGCGGCGATGTCGCGCCTGCGCAGGACCAGCACCACGATCACGAGGACGACGAACGGCCCGAACGCGAGCACGAGCAGCAGCACCGTCTCGTAGGCGTGCAGTGCCCCGAGGTGCAGTGGCACGAACGGCAGCCCGGTCATCTAGCCCATGTGCGGGTAGCGGTAGTCCTTCGGCGGGTCGAAGGTCTCCTTGATCGACCGCGGCGACGTCCACCGCTGCAGGTTCGACGGGGAGCCGGCCTTGTCGTTGGTCCCCGAGGCGCGCGCGCCGCCGAACGGCTGCTGGCCGACCACCGCACCGGTCGGCTTGTCGTTGATGTAGAAGTTGCCCGCCGCGAAACGGAGCTCCTTCCGGGCCCAGGCGATCGCCTCCCGGTCCTGGGCGACGATCGCGCCGGTCAGGGCGTACGGCGCGAACGACTCCATCTGCGCCACCACCTTCTCGAAGTCCGGGTCGTCGTAGACGTGCACGGCGAGGATGGGGCCGAAGTACTCGGTGTTGAACATCTGGTCGGTGGGGTCGCCGCCCTCGACCACGGTGGGCCGGACGAAGTAGCCGACCGAGTCGTCGACCTGTCCGCCGGCGACCACGTCGAGCGTCCTGGACCGCTTCGCACGGGCGATCGCCTTCTTGTGCTTGGCGAACGCGCGGTCGTCGATGACGGCGCCCATGAAGTTGGAGAAGTCCGTGACGTCGCCCATCGCGATGTCGTCGACCTCGGCGAGGAACGACTCACGCATCCTGCGCCACACGGACCGGGGCACGTAGGCACGTGACGCGGCCGAGCACTTCTGGCCCTGGTACTCGAACGACCCGCGCAGCATGGCCACCCGCAGCACGTCCGGGTCGGCCGAGGGGTGCGCGACGATGAAGTCCTTGCCGCCGGTCTCCCCGACGATGCGGGGGTAGGAACGGTACTTGCCGATGTTCGCGCCGACCGTGGACCACAGGTGCTGGAAGGTCGGCGTGGAGCCGGTGAAGTGGATGCCGGCGAGGTCGGGATGCTCGAGCGTGACCTTGGAGACCTCGAGCCCGTCCCCGGGCAGCATGTTGATGACGCCGGGAGGCATCCCGGCCTCCTCGAGCAGCTCCATCGTGATGTGCGCGGCGAGCTGCTGGGTCGGCGACGGCTTCCAGATCACCGTGTTGCCCATCAGCGCGGGAGCGGTGGGCAGGTTGCCCGCGATCGCGGTGAAGTTGAACGGGGTGATCGCGTAGACGAACCCCTCCAGCGGGCGGTGGTCGGTGCGGTTCCAGACGCCTCGGGAGTTGGCGACCGGCTGCTCCTCGAGGAGGCCCTTGGCGTAGTGCACGTTGAAGCGCCAGAAGTCGATCAGCTCGCAGGCGGCGTCGATCTCGGCCTGCCACGCGGTCTTCGACTGACCGAGCATGGTGGCAGCGTTCAACCGCTGACGCCACGGGCCGGCCAGCAGGTCGGCGGCCTTGAGCAGGATCGCGGCGCGCTCGTCGAACGGAAGAGCGCGCCAGCCGGGGGCGGCGTCGCCGGCCGCCTTGACCGCGGCCTTGGCGTCGGCCTGCGTCGCGTTCTTCAGCACACCGAGCACGTGCTGGTGGTCGTGCGGCGCGACGACGGCGATCTCCTCGCCACCGCCCATCTTCTTCTTGCCGCCGATCGTGGCCGTCAGGTCGTGCTGCTTGCCCTGCAGCTCGGCCAGCTCGGCCTCGAGGGTGGCCCGCTCCGGGCTGTCGGGGGCATAGCTCAGGTTCGGCTCGTTCACGGGAGCCGGTGCATGCGTGATGGCGTCCATGCCCCGATCGTGTCAGACCCCGGGGGTTACCCCAAAGTCACCGGGCAAGCCTCCGGCTCAGCCCTCGAGCAGCTCACCGATCTCCTGGGTGGCGAACCAGCCGAGCTCGTGGTCCAGGCAACGGTCCACCACCTCGGCGGCGTCGGGGTCCCCGGCCTCCGCGGCCGCCCACGCCTCGCGCGCCGCGGCGACATCCTCCCCGGCGTCCGCGGCATCGACGTGCACGGCGGCGATCGCCCGGACCGGGACGACCTCGTCGAGCTCGACCAGGCTCGGCTCGGCCCGGTCCACGGGTACGACGGACGCCACGTCGACCGCGATCACGACCCGGCGCGGCGGATCGTCCTCGGTGAGCAGCCCCAGCGAGTCCTGGGCGGCCGCCGTCATCGCGGCGTACTCCCACTCTTCCTCAGCACCCTCGGCGTACTCCTCCTTCAACGACCCGGTGACCGCGTGGGCCAGCACGGGCAGCGGACCGACGCCGCCGGAGACGACCACCTCCTGGAGCCGGCTGAGCGTGATCGGCACGTAGACCCGCACGCTGCTCAAGACCGCTCCTCCGTTCGCGCGGGAACGGACTTCTTCCGGCCCCGTGGTGCCCGCGGCCGGCTCTCGCTGGCGCTGTCCACCAGCTCCGCCAGGGCTTCCTCGATGCACTGGCCAAGGACCGCGACGTCCGGCAGCGCGTCACGGTCGGCGTTGATCCCGAAGTAGACGCCGCCGTCGTAGGAGGTGACTCCGATCGCCAGCGCGTGCCCCGGCAGCAACGGCTGCACCGGGTAGCTCTCGAGCATCTGAGCACCCGCGGCGTACAACGGAAACTGCGGCCCCGGCACGTTGGTGATGACCAGGTGGAACCCACGACGGGCCTGCTCAGCCGCCACCCGTGCTCCCAACGCGTGGAAGGTGGTGGGTGCGAACCCGGCGACATCACTGAGCCGGTCGGCGGCGACCGCGCGTCCGGTGTCCTTGTGCGCCTTGAGCGCGTACGAGACCTGGTGCAGGCGGACCACGGGGCTGGACTCACCGACCGGGAGGTTGAGCAGGTGACCGGTGACCTGGCTGCCGAGCGAGGTGGGTTCCAGCTCGTGGTCGATGACGCTCATCGGAACCATCGCCTTCAGGCTCCGGCCGCCGCTGACCGACTCGGCCCGCGTCATCAGCCAGGCCCGCATCGCGCCGGTGATGGTGGCGAGGATGACGTCGTTGACGGTGCCACCGTGCACACGGCGGACCCGGCGGTAGTCCTCGAGCCGGGTGCTCACGGTGACGAACCTGCGCTGCTCGGAAAGCACGGTGTTGATCGGGGACTCGGGGGTCGACCGCCGGTTCGACAAGGCCGCGGCGACGCCGGCCGCGCGATGCCCGACCGCCACGGCCAAACGGGCCGCACTCTCCGCGTTGCCGCGCAGCGTGGTCCCCGCCAGCCGGGGGTCACGCAACGACTCGGAGACGGCCTGCGCGGCCAGAGCCGGGGAGCTCGGCTCACGGGCCGGTCGCCAGTCGTCGTGCACGGTCTCGCGGGGCCTCGGGTCGACGTCGAGGATCACCTGCCCGATGTCGACCGTCGAGATGCCGTCGACCAGGATCTGGTGTGACTTCGACAAGATCGCGAACCGGCCACCTTCGACGCCCTCCACCAGGTAGACCTCCCACAACGGCCGGTTCCGGTCGAGACGGCGCGACATGAGCCTGGCCACCAGCTCGCGCAACTGCCCCATCGAGCCCGGGCGCGGCAGCGCGGAACGGCGTACGTGGTAGGTCAGGTCGAAGTCGTCGTCGTCGACCCAGAGCGGGTTGGCCAGCCGGCCCGGTACGGTGCGGACGCGTTGCCGGTACCTCGGCACGAACGCGATCCGGTCCGCGATCAGGCCGAGGAGCTTCTCGTAGTCGAAACCGTCGTCGGCGGGCTCGAAGATCTCCAGCGTCGCGTTGTGCATCGGGCTGCTCGCGGACTCGTTGGCCAACAGCGCCAGGTCCCGCGGTCGAAGCCGCTCACTCATCGAGTCCCCTTCCACGTGCCGGATCCCTCACGGTAGCCGCCGCACCCTGGGAGCCGGAGGTCCCGGCCGACATGGGATTCTGGCAGAGGGACAGCCCCGACCGTCGAGGGTGCCACCGACCGGAGGAGACCGACCACATGCGCAGGGCCCTTGCAGCTGCCGTCATCGCCATGATCGCCCTGAGCGGCTGCGGGAACACCGACGCCGGCGGCAACGCCGACGAGGCGATCGCGATCACCATCGACGGCGACGAGATCACCCCCAACGGTGAGCGGATCGAGGTGAAGACCGGTGAGACGATCACCCTCGACGTGACGTCCGACCGGGCCGGCGCCCTGCACGTGCACTCCACGCCCGAGCAGGAGCTCGAGTTCGACAAGGGCGAGACAACGCTCGAGCTCAGCATCGACACTCCGGGTGTCGTCGACGTCGAGGAGCACGAGGCGGACGTGGTGGTCCTTCAGCTCGAGGTCCGCTGACCGTGGTCTTCGCGCACGGCATCGGCGGCGCGCAGGACCTGCCGATCCCGGCCGAGTACGCGATCGCAGGGGCGGGCGCCGCGCTGGCCGTCTCGTTCATCGTGCTCGCCCTGGCCTGGCGCACCCCGCGGTTCGACGCGGCCACCTCGGGCCGGCCCGTGCCGGGCCGGCTCGCCGCGCTCGCCGACCACCCCGGGGTCGCGGCGATGCTGCGGGTGCTCGGGCTGGCCTTCTTCGTGTTCGTCGCCTGGGCCGCGCTGTTCGGGCCCGACCTGCTGATCAACCCGACCTTCGGCGTGGTCTACGTGCTGCTGTGGGTCGGCATCGTGCCGGCCTCGCTGTTGTTCGGCCCGTTCTACCGGGCGGTCAGCCCGATCCGCACCGTGGCGACGCTCGTCGCCCGGCTCACTGGCGGTGACCCGGAACGCGGCCTGACGCAGCTGCCGCGCTGGGTCGGGTACTGGCCTGCCGCACTGGGGTTGTTCGCGTTCGTGTGGCTCGAGCTGGTCTATCCCCAGTCGACGTACCTGTCCCCCATCCGGCTCTGGTTCGCGATCTACATCGGGGTGCTGCTGGTCGGCAGCGCGCTGTTCGGCAGCGCCTGGTTCGCGCGGGCAGACCCCTTCGAGGTCTACTCCACCCTGGTCGGCCACCTGTCCGTGTTCGGCCGCCGTAGCGACGGCACCCTGGTGCTGCGCAACCCCCTGGGCAACCTCGACGGGGTGGTCGCGGCCCCCGGTCTGGTCGGTGTGGTCTCCGTGCTGTTCGGGAGCACCGCCTTCGACAGCTTCAAGGACTCCAACCTCTGGCTGCGCTACACCCAGTCCCTGGACGTGAACATCGCGGCGCTCAACACCGCGGTGATGCTGGCGGCCTGCGCCGTGGTCGGGCTCACCTTCGCGGCCGCCACCACCGCGACCGGCGTCGGCGACGTCCGGCGAGGGACGCTGCCGGACCTGTTCGCGCACTCGGTGGTGCCGATCATCGTGGGTTACATGGTGGCCCACTACCTCAGCTACTTCGTCGAGACCGGCCAGCAGACCCTCGTCCAGCTCAGCGACCCGATGGGCAACGGCTCGAACCTGTTCGGCACGGCGAACTGGGACGTCGATTACTGGCTCTCGACGCACCCGACGTTCCTGGCGGTCACCAAGGTGCTCGCGGTGGTCACCGGCCATGTGCTCGGTGTCGTGGCTGCCCACGACCGCGCGATCAGGCTCCTGCCACGCCGGCATCAGCTGACCGGCCAACTGCCGTTGCTCTGCGTGATGGTCTTCTACACCGTGTCGGGCCTCTACCTGCTGTTCAGCGCCTGACGGCGCGGACGGCGGCGGCCGGGGAGGCGGCTACCGCGTGGTCGGAAGGCATCGGCTTGTCCGGTGAGGGCGTCCACCAGCTCGGCGACGGCACGCCGCAGCGGGGAGTCGCCGGTCTCCACCAGGCTCTGCCCGGCCATCACCGCCCGGTCGGTCGCTGCCCGGTCGTCCGGCAGGAAGTGCATGCTCTCGGGGGTCACGAACCCCTCGATCATCGCGCGCACCTCCTTCTCCGCCCAGCCCAACGAGGGCCGGGTGCGGTTGACCGCGACCCGCAGGGTGCAGCCGGGGACCACCTCGAGCAGCTCGACCATGCCGCGGGCCAGTCTCGCCAGGCCGACCGGGTCCGCCGAGCCCACCACGACGACCTCGTCGGCCTGCTCGAGGGAGGTCAGCGTCATCGCGTTGCGTTGCGGGGCTCCGGTGCCGAACGACGCGGCGTCCTCCTCCAGGCAGAACCCGGTGTCCAGCACGACGTACCGGCCCATCGCGCGCGAGAGGTCCAGCAGCTGTTCGAAGGCACTGTCGCGGACCTCGGTCCAACGGTCCGCGCGGGGCAGGCCGGTGAGCACCCGCAGCGAGGGGTCGAGCATCCGCGCCAGCGAGCTGAGCCGGGCCCGGTCGAGCTCCCCGGCGTTGGCCATCCTGGCTGCCGCGAGCAGGCCGGACATCTCGTCGAGCACACCGAGGTGCTGGGCGACGGCGCCGCCGTACCCGTCGACGTCGACCAGGAAGCTCGCGAGCCCGCGGTGGGCCAGCTCGGCGGCGACCCCGACGGCGACCGTGGTCCGGCCGGGCGCTCCCGCGGGTCCCCACACCGCGACCAGCCGGCCCGGCCCGGTCGCGTCGGGCTCCGGGTCGACCGGTCCCGTCTCCACCGGAGCTCCGGTCGGCCCGGACTCGGCGCCGGCTGCGGCGACCATCTCGGGGAGCGCGTCCATCGAGTCGCTGCCGACCAGGTGGTCCACGCCGAGCCTGCGGAACCTGGCCTGGGCCCCACCGGCGAGCTGGCCGGGCTCCGCGACCAGCACGACGCCCAGACCGGAGCGGCGCAGCAGGTCCACGCTGTCGGCGTCCAGCCCGGGCAGCTCGTCGGCCAGGACGGCGACCGTCGCCTGCCCGGTGCTGGCCGTCGCGAGCAGGTCGTTGAGGTCGACGCAGCGCTTGAGCAGCACGATCCCGGGTCCCGCCGACGCCAGGCGCTGCAACGCCGGTGCCTCCCAGCCGGCTCCGCTCGCCGCGACCAGCACCGTGATCCGTCCCGTCGACATCTCAACCCTGCCGGGTGATCACGATCGTGCCGGTGGCGGCCCGGGCAAGCGCCTCGGCGAGGCCATTCTCCTGCTCACCGTCCACCCCGACGATCACCTGTCGGGTGGCGCTGGGACCCAGCGCGCTGCCCGAGCGCGGTGCCGCGACCACCACGACGTCGTCGAAGACCTGCACCGACTCCGCCTGGGCGGTGCCCGGCCCGTCCGGCGTGACCCAGACGTCCACCACCGAGCCGGCTCGGACCGTGGCCGGCACCGACTCCGAGGGGACCGCGACCGGGACCTCGACCAGGGCGGCAGCGCCCGCGTCACCGAGCGCGGCCCGGGGCAGCAGCTCCCCCGCGCCGACGTCGTGGACCAACGTGCTCCCGACCGGCACCGGTGAGGAGGCCGACACGTAGAGGTCGGCCTGAACCGCGTCTCCGAACCGGATCTCCCGTCGCTCCAGGTCATCGGCCCCGACCGCCGTACCGCCGGGAAGGTCGGAGCGAACCGCCCACACCGCCACCGTGTCGTCGGCGCGGGCGAAGAGCTGGGCGCCGAACAGCACAGAGACCGCGACGATGACGATGCCGACGACCAACCGGGGGTCGCGCCAGGTGGCGGGAGGCGTCCGGCGAGCCGGTGGGCTCGGGACCGTCACGGGGCTCGGCGGGGTGTTCGTCGCGGCGCTCACCGGGACATCATGGCGCTTTTCGGACGCCTTCATCCCGTTGTCCACAGGCAAACGGAGGGAACCGGTCGAAAACCCGGCCAATCGGTGGCAGAGTCTGCCCCATGGCCGGCACCGCGCGCACCCCTCGCTTCCTCACCCTGGCCGATGTCGCCGAGATCCTGAACACCTCCAGCGCCCAGGTCTATGCGCTGGTGCGTCGCAAGGAGCTGCCGGCAATCAAGATCGGTGGCCGCGGGCAGTATCGCGTCGAGGCGAGCAAGCTCGAGGACTTCATCCAACGCTCGTACGCCGAGACGGAGCTGTTCCTCGACGACCACCCGTTCCTGGAGTCCGCCCCTTCCGGCGAGGCGGAGCCGGACCTCGGCTGAGCTCAGCCGCACCGGATCGCCGCCAGCCCGGAGAACGGCAGCACGTCCGGCGGACCCGGCGTGCCGACACGGTCGTGCGCGTCGGACGGCGGCACGAGCTCCACGAAGTCGGCGCCCACCCGGCCCAGCCGACCGCGCACCTGCGCGCCACCGCGTGTGTGCACCACCACCGAGGTCCGGGCATCGGCGAGCCCGCGCAGCGCCGAACGCAGCGACAACCGCGCCGACACGGGCCGGGCGACCTCGTTGACCGCGCGCCCGGACAGTCCGCCGGCGCGGGTCACGGCCCGGAGGGACACCACCCACTCCTGACGTGACGGCGCGGCCTCCACCAGGAACCAGCCGTCGCCGACCCGGACCACGGTGCCGACCAGGGCACCGACACCGTCGACCGCCAACCTCAGCGTCGCCCCCACCGAGGCGTGCAGCCTCGCTGCGAAGGTGACACCGGCATACTCCGCGCGGCTTCGGTCCTCGACCTCCGCGTCACGCTCGGCGAGGTGCAGCCCGTTCGCCTGCTGCTCGAGGTCCTCGAAGAGCTGGCCCAGCCCATCCTGTGCGCGCATGCCCTGACGCTCCCGCCTGTCCCCAGGCGCTGTCAACACCTGTGAACAAACGGTTGACGACCTAGGGCGTGGAGGGCTACAAAAGGCAAACACACGCAAACGCATCGATTGGGGTCGGTCGGGATGAGCCAGGGGCAGTCGACGGTGGTCGTGCGCAGCCTGCTTCTCGTCCTCGGCGCGGTTGCCCTGACCGTCGGCGTCTGGCGCCTGGCGCGCGGTCCGGTGGCCGGCCTGGCCAGCGCTATCGCCGCGCACGGGGCGGCCGGCGTGTCCGGGATGCCGTTCGACGCACTTGTCGTGGCCGGCTGCGCACTGGCACTGGTGCTCTGCGCGGCCTGGCTGCTCGCCGTGACCTGCCTGGTCGGACTCGAGGCGGTCGCAGGCACGCTGTCCCGCCCCAGCGGGTGGAGCACGCGCCGGTCGTGGTGCCCAGCACTGCTGCACCGTTGGCTGCTCGCCGCGTGCGGAGCCGCACTCGTCAGCGGCCTCGCGAGCCCGGCCGTGGCCGACGCGGGCGCTGTGGACCCGTGGTCGGTCGCAGGCACGGCGGTGAGCGGCCTACCGGTGCCGGACCGGGCGGTCGGCCCACCACGGCGAGGCAACGCAGGCGCCGGCACCGTGACCGTCACGGTGACCCGCGGCGACACGCTGTGGTCGTTGGCGCGTGACGCGCTCGGCGGCCGACCGAGCGACGCCCGGACGGAGGCCGCGTGGCGCCGGCTCTACCGGGCCAACCGCGAGCGGATCGGCAACGACCCCGACCTGATCTTCCCCGGCACTGCGCTGCAGATGCCCGTGCTCGACCCCACCCACCGGAAGGAGTCCTCGTGACTGCCCAGACCACCTCTCCCAACCGCCGCCGCAGCGTGCGACGTCCACCGGCCCCGCCGGACGGCGGCGCCACGGTCATCCCCCTCGTCGACGGCGCACGTCGCCGCCCCGAGCCGGTGCCACTCGCCGCCGTCCAGGGCACCCTCGCCCTCGACCTCAGGGGCTGCACCGGCATGCCCGGGACGCCGGAGCTGAAGCCCCGCCTGAACCTCGTCGACGGCGACGGGAGAGCCGTGGACGAGGTCGAGGCCTGGGCCGCCCGCTTCGCGCAGGCGGTGGTCGAGGTGCTCGGGGGTGACCGTCCCCTGTCGCAGCTCGTGCGCTGGACGACCAGCCGGGTCTACGCCGACCTGGGCCGGCGGGTGCGGATCCTGGCCCGCACGGCACCGGCACGCCAGCGGCTACGGACAGTGCGGCCGCAGGTGCGCAGCGTGCGCGTGTTCCAGCCCACGCCGGCCAGCGCCGAGGTCAGCGTGCACGTCCGGCACGGCCGGCGCTCCCGCGCGCTGGCCGCCCGGCTCCAGCTCGACGACGACCACTGGCAGTGCACAGACCTGGAGCTGGGTTGACCTGCCGGGCCCGGTTCAGCCGTTGACGCGGGTGGTGAGCCCGGTGGGCCCGCCGGGTGCGCCGTGGCACTTCTTGTACTTCTTCCCCGAGCCACAGGGGCACTCCGCGTTGCGCGGGACGCCGGCGTAAGGGTCCTCCGCCTGGCCGGCGTCGCCACCGACGACCTCGGCGGCGCCGGCCTCATCGGGCGCGGAGTAGGACAGGTGCTGCGGCTGCTTCGGAGCCTCGAGCCCCTTCGCGACGATGCTCGGCGCCTCCGTGCTCGCGGCCGCGGCCTGGGCCACCGCGGAACCGAACACGCGGGACTGATCCTCCTCGAGGCTCTCCTCGTCCAGCCCGTCGACCTCGTCCTGCTCGGCCACCTGGACCTCGAGGTTGAACAGGTAGCCGACCGACTCCTCCTTGATGCCGTCCATCATCGCGCTGAACATGTCGAAGCCCTCGCGCTGGTACTCCACGAGCGGGTCGCGCTGGGAGTAGGCGCGCAGGCCGATGCCCTCGCGCAGGTAGTCCATCTCGTACAGGTGCTCACGCCACTTGCGGTCGAGCACCGAGAGCACGACGCGACGCTCGAGCTCTCGCATGACCTCCGCGCCGAACTCGTTCTCGCGCGCTTCGTACGCCGCCTGGGCGTCGGCCTTGATGTCGGCGACCAGCTGCTCCCGGGTCAGCCCGTCCCGGCCGCCTGCCTCGGCCTCGACCTGCGACTCCTGCAGCGAGATCGGGTAGAGCGTCTTGAGCGCCGCCCACAAGGCGTCGAGGTCCCACTCCTCCGGGAACCCCTCGGTCGCGCCGACCACGTAGCCCTCGACCACGTCGTCGATCATCGAACGGACCTGTTCGTGCAGGTCGGCACCCTCGAGCACGGCGCGACGCTCCCCGTAGATGACCTCGCGCTGGCGGTTCATCACGTCGTCGTACTTCAGCACGTTCTTGCGGGAGTCGAAGTTCTGCGCCTCGACCTGTGCCTGGGCGGAGGCGATCGCCCCGGTGACCCGCTTGTTCTCGATCGGCACGTCGTCGGGGACCTTGAGGGTGGTGAGCACCCAGTCGACCCAGTCGGACTTGAACAGCCGCATCAGGTCGTCCTCGAGGGACAGGTAGAACCGGGACTCGCCCGGGTCGCCCTGGCGGCCGGAACGACCCCGCAGCTGGTTGTCGATGCGGCGCGACTCGTGCCGCTCGGTGCCGACGACGTACAGCCCGCCGAGCTCCTTGACCTCGTCGTGCTCGGCCGCGACCCTGGCCTTGATCTGCTCGACCATGCCCGGCCAGGCGGCTTCGTACTGCTCGCTGTCCTCGAGCGGGTCGAGCCCCTGCTTGCGCAGCTCGTCGTCGGCGAGGAACTCCACCGACCCGCCGAGCATGATGTCGGTGCCGCGGCCGGCCATGTTGGTCGCCACGGTGACCGCACCCCGGTGGCCGGCCTGCGCGACGATCTTGGCCTCGTCCGCGTGCACCTTGGCGTTGAGCACCGTGTGCGCGATGCCGCGGCGCTTGAGCAGCCCGGAGAGCAGCTCCGACTTCTCCACCGACGTGGTGCCCACGAGCACCGGCTGGCCGCGCCGGCTGCGCTCTGTGATGTCGTCGACCACGGCGTTGAACTTGGCGCCCTCGGTCCGGTAGACGAGGTCACCCTGGTCCTTGCGGACCATCGGCATGTTCGTCGGGATCGGCACGACGCCGAGCTTGTAGATCTTGTCGAACTCGGAGGCCTCGGTCATCGCGGTACCGGTCATCCCGCCGAGCTTCTCGTAGAGCCGGAAGTAGTTCTGCAGGGTGACCGTCGCCAGGGTCTGGTACTCCTCGCGGATGGTCACCCCCTCCTTGGCCTCGATCGCCTGGTGCAGCCCCTCGTTGTAACGACGGCCGGCGAGCATCCGGCCGGTGTGCTCGTCCACGATCAGGACCTCGCCCTCCATCACGACGTACTCCTTGTCGTTGCGGAACAGCTCCTTGGCCTTGATCGAGTTGTTCAGGAACGAGATCAGCGGGGTGTTGACCGAGTCGTACAGGTTCTCGATGCCGAGGTAGTCCTCGACCTTGGTGATGCCCGGCTCGAGGATCGAGATCGTGCGCTTCTTCTCGTCGACCTCGTAGTCCTCGTCCTTGACCAGGCTCCGCGAGATCGTCGCGAACTCGGAGTACCACTTGACCTCGTCCTGGGTGGGTCCGGAGATGATCAGCGGGGTCCGCGCCTCGTCGATGAGGATCGAGTCCACCTCGTCGACGATCGCGAAGTAGTGTCCGCGCTGGACGCACTCCTCGATGGAGTTGGCCATGTTGTCGCGCAGGTAGTCGAAGCCGAACTCGTTGTTCGTGCCGTAGGTGACGTCGGCGGCGTAGGACACGCGTCGCTCGTCGGGCCGCATCTCGGGCAGGATCATCCCGGTCGTCAGGCCGAGGAACTGGTAGACCCGGCCCATCCACTCGGCGTGGTACTTCGCGAGATAGTCGTTGACGGTGACGACGTGGACACCACGGCCGGTCAGCGCGTTGAGGTACGTCGGAAGGGTGGCGACGAGGGTCTTGCCCTCACCGGTCTTCATCTCGGCGATGTTGCCGAGGTGCATGGCGGCGCCGCCCATCAGCTGCACGTCGTAGTGGCGCTGGCCGAGCACCCGCTTGGCGGCCTCGCGCACGGTGGCGAACGCCTCGGGCATCAGGTCGTCGAGCGTCTCACCGTCGGCGTGCCGCTGCTTGAACACGGCGGTCTGGGACTGAAGCTCCTCGTCGGTCATCGCGACGAAGTCGTCCTCGATGGCGTTGACGGCTCGTGCGATCGACTCCAGCTGGCGGAGGATCTTGCCTTCGCCGATGCGAAGGATCTTGTCGAGGATTGCGGGCACGAGCGTGGACTCCTGGTGGTGTGACTACATGTGTCGGCGATGGGTGCGGTCGGCGGATGCGCACAGCCGCGGACGGCCCGGCAAGAGCCGCCCTGCCATGGTAGCGAGCGCGCAAAGATCTCGCGGCGATCAGGGGCGGGTCGGGCAACCGTGCTCCCGACTCCACCGCGCCACCGCGTCCGCGGGTGAGCCGCGGCGACCGGAGCGCCACCGTTCCAGGAACCGGTAGGGGCCGACCACCCCCCGGCGGATCCACCACTGCCCACTGCCGCGGCAGGCCGGGCTGATCCCGAAGTGCAGGTGGCACGGTGTGGACCGGGCGCTGCCGGTGTGGCCCACCCGGCCGACCCGTTGTCCGGCGTACACCAAGGCGCCCGGCTCGACCGAGGGTGCGACTCGTGCCAGATGGCTGCCGTAGTACCGCACCCCGTCGAGACCCCGGATCGCGACGAACTTGCCGCCGCGGGCAGCCCCGCGGTTCGTCACCGGGTCCCACGCGTCCGCCCGGCTCACCTCGAGGACCACGCCGGCCACCGGTGCCACCACCGGGCTGCCGCAGTCCGCGAACATGTCGGTGGCGGGATAGTCGTGGTGCACGCTCCCGTAGTCGACCGGGCCCCGGACCGGCAGCACGTGGTGCAGCTCGGCCGCCGGCTGACCCGCGGGAAGGGCCGCGAGCAACCAGCCCAGGCCGGACACCAGCAGCTGGGTCCACAGGCTCCCGGCGCTAGGCACCAGCCAGCTCCTTGACCGCTACCGCGAGCGCGGGGGCCAGGTCGCCGCGAGGCTCCACCGCCACCGTGTCCAGATCCAGCCAGCCGGCCAGCGCGTGGAGCTCCATGGCGAGCTCGGCCGGGGTCTCCTCCGGCGCCCGTGGCTCCGCGTAGGACCCTTTGACCTGGAGTACGCCGGACTTCCGGTCGGCCTTGAGGTCCACCCGCGCCACGAGGTCCTCACCGAGCAGGAACGGCAGCACGTAGTAGCCGTGCACCCGCTGCTTCTCGGGGACGTAGATCTCGATCCGGTAGCGGAAGCCGAACAGCTGCTCGGCGCGGGCCCGCTCCCACACGACCGGATCGAACGGGCTGAGCAGCGCGCGGGCCCGGACCCTTCGCGGCAGCCGCGCGTCGCGGTGCAGGTACGCCGGACGGCGCCACCCCTCGATGCCCACCGGCAGCAGCTCCCCGTCCTCGACGAGGGTGCCGATCGCCGCGCGGGCAGCGTCCGGGCGCATCCGGTAGTAGTCGCGCAGGCACGTCTCGGTGGCGACCCCGTGCGACACCGCGGCCCGGCGGACCAGCTCCACGTGGGCCTGGTCCTGGGTCGGCGTGGGCATCGCGAGCACGTCGGCGGGCAGCACCCGTTCGGGCAGGTCGTACAACCGCTCGAAGGCGGCGTTGCGGCGGGCGACGGAGACCTCACCGGCGTAGAACAGGAACTCGAGTGCCTGCTTGGTCTCCGACCAGTTCCACCCCCAGTTGTCCTTGTTCGCGCGAGGCAGGTCACCCTCGATCCCGCGGGCGGTGACCGGTCCGCGTTGCCGGACCTCCTCCAGCACCCAGGCGACCAGGTCGGGCTTCTCCTCGAAGATCCGGCGGGGTCCGCCCCAGGCCTCGGACCGGGCGCGGGCCATCCGGTGCTGCATCAGCGGCCACAGATCGACCGGCATGAAGGCCGCCTCGTGCGCCCAGTACTCGACGAGCCGTCGTGGCGCCCGGCCGGCCGCTCGGTGCAGGAGCGCCGGGTCGTAGGCACCTATCCGGCTGAACAGCGGCATGTAGTGGGCGCGCTGCAGGACGTTGACGGAGTCGATCTGCAGCACCCCCGTGCGTGCCACCGCCCTCGTCAGCGTGCGCATCGTCGGCGTGCGGTGACGCGGGTCGAGAAAGCCCTGGGCGGCGAGCGTGACGCGCCGGGCCTGCGAGCGGCTGAGGGTGCGGTCCCGAGAGGGTGAGGTCACGGAATGTCGAGCAGCTTCTCCCGCACGGCGTACATGACGGCCTCCATCCGGGAGTGCAGCTGGAGCTTCTCCAAGATGTTGCGGACGTGGTTCTTGACGGTGTTCTCGCTGATGAACAGCCGCTTGGCGATCTCCCGGTTGTTGAGCCCCTGGGCGACGAGCTTGAGCACCTCGAGCTCCCGGTCGGTCAGCCTGGGGCTCGGCACCTGCTGCCGGTCCGAGCGCGACATCTGCTTGAACTCGTCGAGCAGCTTGACCGCCATCGAGGGGCTGATCAGCGACTGCCCGTCGGCCACGACCCGGATGGCCTGCGCCACCTCGTCGATCGAGGAGTCCTTGAGCAGGTAGCCGGACGCGCCGTTCTTCACCGCGTCGTACAGGTCGCCCTCCTCGTCGCTGACGGTGAGCATGATGATCTTCGCCGAGGGCGCGACCTCCTTGATGGACAGGCAGGCCTCGATCCCGGAACGCTTGGGCATCCGGACGTCCATCAGCACCACGTCGGGCACGGCGGTCGCGCAGAGCTCGGTCGCGGCGACGCCATCGCTGGCCTCACCCACCACCTCGATGTCGTCCTCGACCGTCAGGAGCATGGTGAGCCCACGACGGAAGAGCTCCTGGTCGTCGACGACCGCGACACGGATGGGCTCGCCACCGGCCTTGAGGCGCTGCTGAGGTACTGCCACCCGACGATCATGTCACGTGGCAGCGGCTCAGTGGACGGAATCTTCAGACATATCCCCCAGGGTGGCGGGTCAGGACACGTCGAGCGAGATCACGCCGTAGTCGTACGCGTGCCTGCGGTAGACGACCGACGGCCGCTCGCTCTCCTTGTCGACGAACAGGAAGAAGTCGTGGCCGACCAGCTCCATCTCGTACAGCGCCTGGTCGAGTGTCATCGGCGAGGCCTCGTGGCGCTTCTCGCGGACCACGAGCGGGCCGTCGCCCATCACGGTGATCGGGCCGACGGTGCGCTCGGTCCCCTCGGCGGCACCCTGCTCGGGAGCACTGCCGTTCGCCTCGGGGGTGACTCCGGCCAGCGCCTGCCCGACCGAGACCGGCGTGTGCCGGCCGCGGTGCACCCGGCGCCGGTCGGAGGCCCGCCGCATCTGGCCGGCCATCCGGTCCAAGGCCATGTCGAGTGCCGCCATCTTGTCCTCCGCCGCAGCTTCGGCCCGGATCACCGGGCCCTTCGAGAACGCGGTGAGCTGGACGCGGACGGCGCGGTCGTGCTGACGCGGGTTCCGCTCCTTGTCCACCTCGACGTCGACGCGCATGACGCGGTGGTCGTGCTTCTCGAGCCGGCCGAGCTTCTCCTCGACATGACTGCGGAACCGGTCCGACACCTCGCAGTGCCGACTTCTGACCACGATCTCCACGGCAGACCTCCCGATGGTTGGGGTGAACTGATCGCCCTCCGTGCCCGGCGATCCTGTGAGACAAGAGAGTCCGTCCGGCCGACCTGGTCTTCGACCCCACAATCGCCTGCTGAGGTGGTCGCAGCTTCTCTGCCACTACTGACCTTCTCCCCCGGACACGCCGCATCTGGCGACGTGCGGGAGGCAGGACTTACGTCTAAGCCGCACCGTGATCGGCGCCCCGCTGGGGGGTACACGGGGGCGGAGCCCCCGTGCGGCGCCTTACGTGGACCGTTTCGCCTGCGACTGGCTTCGGCTAGCCGGCAGCCGGCCCTGAAAATCTCAGGACCCAACAGGAACCTGCCGACGCAACCACGGACCCGGACGGACTCCATACGCAGACGCTAGTCGCCTCTGTCCGAAAACGGTAGGGAGACCCCTCGATCTCCCGGTCGCGGCACCGCGCGGGACCGTCTCCGGGTCGCCGCGACGGTGGCGATCCCGGCCACCCGCAGACCGCTCAGCTCCAGCGCACGCTGCGCCTCACGTGCCGTCGACCCGGTGGTGAGCACGTCGTCGGCCACCACGATCCACGCGTCCGGCCACCTGTGCCGCACCCGTCCGGCGCCACCGCCGGCGGCCATCGTGCCGGCCAGGTTGACCGCCCGCTCCTCGGCATGCAGGCCTGCCTGGTCCCGGGCGACGCTCACACTGCGCAGCAGACCGGTCACCCGCGCCGGCCGTCCCCAGCGCCGCAGCACCCCGGCCGCGTGCCGGGTCACCCGCAGCATCGGGTCGTGGCCACGGGCGCGCACCACCGGCCCCCGCGAGGGCACCGGCACCAGCAGCCACGGCTGACCGTCCCGGACACCGCCCGCGCGGTTCATCAGCTCCAGCACGGCGTGGGCGAGGAGGGTGCCGAGCGGGCGCGCCAGGGCGAACTGGCCCCGCTCCTTGTGCGCGTTCACCAGCACCTTCAGGAGTCCGTCGTACTCCCCGGCCGCGAACGGCTCGGCGAGCCCGGGCGGGCACGGCGTCGGCCAGCACACTGTGGCGCCGTGCGGAAGGTCGTCGGCACACCGGCCGCACAGCAGCCGTCCCGGGCGTCCGCACGCCGCGCAGCTGCTTCCCAGCATCAGGTCCAGACAGGCGTCGAGCACACCTCCACGATGGCGCACCTCGGCCGGTGGTCAAGGGTGTCCCGACGACCTGTGGACAGCTCAGCCGACGAACGTCGGGGACACCAGGCCGCCCTTGATGCTCGTCCCGGTCCACCGTCCGTTCGCCGCGAGCTGGAACAGCTGCCCGTTCCGGGTGCCGACGTACAGCGACGCCCCTGGGACCGGTGAGGTGACGATGTGCAGGGCCTCGTCACGGAACAGCTCGGCGTTGCTGGCGACGTCACCGAGGGCCGACGAACCGTCGATCAGGACGACGATCACCTGCGAGAGCCCGGGCATCGGGCCGGCCAGCAGGGCGACGCTGCCCGGGCTCCGCCAGGCGAGGTCCCGGATCTCGTCGACCTGGATCGCTCCCACGGGCAGGTCGGTCGCCCGGGTGAGTCGGCGCACGGCGCCCTGGTCCGTGCGCATGATCCGGCTGATCACCAGCCGGTCGGACGACTTGTCGTTGACCGCCGCGACCAGACGGGTGCCGTCCCGGGACACCACGAAGGCGGTGATGTCCTCACCGGTGATCCCGGGAACGCTCAGTGTCTCGACGTTCCCCTTCCGGACGACGCTGAGCACCGCGCCGGACGACGTGCGGTCCACCAGCCAGAGCTGGCCGTACAGGTCCCAGGCCGGCTTCAGCACGTCCGTGCCCCCGGAGT
This sequence comes from Nocardioidaceae bacterium, assembly GCA_035699065.1. Lineage (GTDB taxonomy): Bacteria > Actinomycetota > Actinomycetes > Propionibacteriales > Nocardioidaceae > Nocardioides_C. The sequence continues at coordinate 51,392 of DASSBE010000194.1, read as the reverse complement.
ACATGACGTGCGCGCTGGCGGAGGTGGGCACCTCGCCGACGTCACGCGATCGCGGCGCGGTCAGCACCGTGGTCCCGTCCGCGCTCACGCCCGCCACCTGCTCCGCGGGGAGGTCGACGGCGATCGAGCGCAGGCCGTAGCTCTCCGAGCCGAACAGTCCGGCGATCCGTCGCTCCTCGTCCCCCACCAGGTTCACGACACGGCCGTCACGGATGCCGAACAGCTCCTGGGAGGCCCAGTTGACCGACGGGTCGTACTCCGGCCAGGCACGGACGTCCTGCTCGGCGCCCCGGTCCAGGATGTCCAGCGGGGAGCCGTCGACGGTGATCCGCATGCGCTCCACACCCGGCACCTGCCCCAGCGTCCAGCCCAGCTGGCCCAGCGCGTGCTCGAGGTCCTCGCCGTCGAGGTCCAGGACCTCGTCGCTGAGCGGTACGACGACGGTGCCGTCCGGCTGGACCGGGGCGGAGACCTCCAGCTCGGTCCCGGGCGGCAGGAACGTGCGCTCGGCGCCGAGCAGGTCCTGGTCCGGTCCTTGGAGCAGGCCACGGACGAGCACGGTGGGAGCGGTCTCCCCGCGCGGAAGGTAGACCGGCTCGGGCACGAGCACCTGCGCCGACTTGTCGAAGAAGTAGAGGAAGTACTGCTGGAACCGGCTCTCGAAGTGGGCCTGCGGGATGATCAGCTGGTTCGGCGGGTTGCTGATCCGCCACTGCCCCTTGTCCCGGACCAGCTCCAGGTCGTAGGCCACGTCCTTGCCGCCACTGGTGTTTCCCAGCCACTCGCCGCGGCCGTCGAGCCGGATCGTCTCACCGAGGCTGACCCGCACCGACCGGCCGGTCATCCCATGGCTCTCGGAGCCGTAGACCACGGTGCCGCTCTCGGGCTCCCAGTTGCCGCGTGCCTCGTCGCTGAGGAACATCGCCGCATACTGCATGGTCACCGGCGTGGCGGTCATCGCCTGCAGGAAGCCGTCGACGATCTCGACCGGGCTCGCCCCCGGTCGCGGACCCGAGGGGGTGTAGTCGAAGGGCGCGTCGCTCTGGGACTCCTGGGCCTGCCGGGCCCGGGTCTGCACCTGACCGGTGTCCGGAAGGCTGACGCAGCCGCTCAGCGCCAGTGCCATCAACAGCGCGAGCAGGAGGGTCCCTCTCGCGCGCGGGCCGGTCACGGTGTGCCCGCCCGGGTGTCGTCGACCTGCTCGTACCGGTCGCCGGGGCCGGGGCTGCTGCCTGCGTCGCTCGGGACCAGCGGCAGCGGGCTCTTGGTGATCGTGTCCCCTGCCCGGCGCGGCAGCGTCAGCCGGAACTGCGCACCGCCCCCCGGCTCTCCCCAGGCCTGGAGCCAGCCGCCGTGCAGGTGTGCGTCCTCGAGGGAGATGGACAGCCCGAGGCCGGTCCCGCCGGTGGTCCGTGCGCGGGCGGGGTCCGCGCGCCAGAACCGGTTGAACACCATGGCGGCCTCCCCCGGGCGCAGGCCGAGCCCGTAGTCGCGGACCGCGAGGGCGGTCGCCTCGTCGGTGGAGTCGACGAAGATCACGACGTCGGTGCCGTCGGCGTAGTCGATGGCGTTCGTGACCAGGTTGCGCACGATCCGCTCCACCCGTCGTACGTCGACCTCCGCCACGCACGGCCGGTCCGCGGACCGGACCACGACCCGGGTGTCACGTCGCTCGGCGAGGGCCCGGGTGGACTCGGCGACCCGGTGCGCCACGTCGACCAGGTTGACGTCCTCGAGGTCGAGCACGGCCGCACCCGCGTCGAACCTGCTGATCTCGAGCAGGTCGGTGAGCAGCAGCTCGAACCTGTCGAGCTCCTTCTGCAGCAGCTCGGCAGAACGTGCGGTCACCGGGTCGAACCGGTCCCGGGCGTCGTGCAGCACGTCGCCGGCCATCCGGACCGTGGTCAGCGGGGTGCGCAGCTCGTGGGAGACGTCGGAGACGAAGCGACGCTGCACCCGGGAGAGCTCCTCGAGCTGACGGATCTGTTTCTGCAGGCTGGCCGCCATCTGGTTGAACGAGGTGCCCAGCCGGGCGATGTCGTCCTCACCGCGCACGTGCATCCGCTCCTCGAGGCGACCGGACGCCAGTCGTTCGGCGACCCGGCGGGCCAGCCGGACCGGGGTCACCACCTGCCGCGTCACCAGCCAGGTGAGCCCGCCGACCAGCACCAGCAGCAGCGCTCCGCCGGTGAGCAGGGCACCGCGGACCAGGGACAGGGTCTTTGCCTCCTGGGTCATCGGGAACAGGTAGTAGAGCGCGTAGGTCCCGCCGTCGGAGGGCAGCGTGAGCTGTGAGCCGGTGGCGATGCCGGGCACGGCGGCCCGGCCGGTGTCCTTCTCGTAGCGGATCCGGGTGTAGGTCCACGACGTTCCCGGCTCGCCGTTCTCCACGATGTCGCGCAGCTCGGTCGGCACGCTGTCGGTGGCCAGGCCCGGGGAGTTGCGAGTGCCGCTTCCGGTGGCGAGTCCCTCGCTGGACCCGGCGATCGGGCCGGTCAGGACCACGTCGTAGCCCTGCACGTCACCGCGCGCCACGATGGTCGCGACGACCTGGTCGAGCTGGGCGCTGGGGTCGAACTCGGTGCCGCTGGCGAAGGTGAGCCGGCTCTGCGCCTCCACGGTCCCGCGGCTCGCCTCGCCGACCGCTGACTCCGTCTTGGCCGAGACCAGGCCGTCGGTGACCTGGCGCAGCAGCACCCAGCCGACCAGGCTCACCACCACGGCGGACAGCAGCAGGGTGCTGATCACGACCCGGGCCTGGATCGACCGGCGCCAGATCGTCACGGCCCTACGGACGAGGCCTGCGGTGTTCATGGCGGACCCGGCGTCTAGGGAGAGCCGGCTCGGTACCCGACGCCGCGCACGGTGACCACGATCTCGGGGTTCTCCGGGTCGTGCTCCACCTTGGAGCGCAGACGCTGGACGTGCACGTTGACCAGCCGGGTGTCCGCGGCGTGCCGGTAGCCCCAGACCTGTTCCAGGAGCACCTCACGGGTGAAGACCTGCCACGGCCGGCGGGCCAGGCAGACCAGGAGGTCGAACTCGAGCGGGGTCAGCGAGATCTCCTCGCCGCCGCGGATGACGGTGTGGCCGGCCACGTCGATGTCGAGATCACCGATGGTCAGCGACTCAGGACCGGGCTCGTCGAAACGACGCACCCGTGCCCGGATCCTGGCGACGAGCTCCTTGGGCTTGAACGGCTTCACCACGTAGTCGTCGGCGCCCGACTCCAGCCCGACCACCACGTCGACGGTGTCGTTCTTCGCGGTGAGCATGACGATGGGTACGCCGGACTCGGCGCGGATCTCCTTGCACACGTCGATGCCGTCCTTGCCGGGCAGCATCAGGTCGAGCAGCACGACGTCGGGCCGGTAGTCGTGGAACTCCCCGAGCGCCCGGTCCCCGGTGAGGCACACGCGCGAGTCGAAACCCTCGTTGCGCAGCACGATGCTGAGCATCTCCGCCAGGGCGGCGTCGTCGTCGACGACGAGCACCTTGCCCTTGGTCGCCTCCGCGTTCGTCATCGTCCGCCCCCTCCGGGTGCCCTCGGCACGTCCCGCTCAGTAACGGTAGTGCTCCGACTTGTAGGGGCCACCGGTCGACACACCGAGGTACGTGGCCTGGTCGTCGGTGAGCGTGGTCAGCGAGACGCCGAGCGCGCCGAGGTGCAGCCGGGCGACCTCCTCGTCGAGGTGCTTGGGCAGTGTGTAGACACCGACCGGGTACTCGTCGGGCTTGGTGAAGAGCTCGATCTGTGCGAGCACCTGGTTGGTGAACGAGTTCGACATCACGAACGACGGGTGCCCGGTCGCGTTGCCGAGGTTCATCAGCCGCCCCTCGGAGAGGATGATCACCGAGTTGCCCGCCGGGAAGGTGAAGACGTCGACCTGCGGCTTGACGGTCTTGCGGGTGATGCCGGGGAACTTCTCCAGCCCGGCCATGTCGATCTCGTTGTCGAAGTGGCCGATGTTGCCGACGATCGCCTGGTGCTTCATCCGGCTCATCTGGTCGACCGTGACGACGTCCTTGTTGCCGGTCGAGGTGATCACGATGTCGGCGGTCGACAGGACCTCCTCCAGCGTCGCGACCTGGTAGCCGTCCATCGCCGCCTGCAGCGCGCAGATCGGGTCGATCTCGGTGATGATGACCCGGGCGCCCTGGCCGCGCAGCGACTCGGCGCAGCCCTTGCCCACGTCGCCGTAGCCGCAGACCACGGCCACCTTGCCGCCGATCAGGACGTCGGTGGCGCGGTTGATCCCGTCGATCAGCGAGTGCCGGCAGCCGTACTTGTTGTCGAACTTGCTCTTGGTCACCGAGTCGTTGACGTTGATGCCGGGGAAGAGCAGCGAGCCTTCCTTCATCATCTCGTAGAGGCGATGCACCCCGGTGGTGGTCTCCTCGGTGACACCCATGATCTGGTTCGCGATGGAGGTCCAGCGGGTGTCGTCCTCGGCGAGCGAGTCGTTGAGCACCGTGAGGACGACCTTCAGCTCGGCGTTGTCGGTGGACTCCGGCGAGTCGACCTTGCCGCTCTTCTCGGCCTCGACGCCCTTGTGCACGAGCAGCGTGGCGTCGCCGCCGTCGTCGAGGATCATGTTCGCGAACGTGCCGCCCGGCCAGTTCAGGATCTGCTGGGTGCACCACCAGTACTCGGTGAGCGTCTCACCCTTCCACGCGTACACCGGGACGCCCTTGGGGTCCTCGGGAGTGCCCCCGCGGCCGACCACGACCGCAGCGGCGGCGTGGTCCTGGGTGGAGAAGATGTTGCACGAGGCCCAGCGCACCTCGGCACCGAGGTCGACCAGGGTCTCGATCAGCACCGCGGTCTGGATCGTCATGTGCAGCGAGCCGGCGATCCGGGCTCCGGCCAACGGCTTGGAGTCGCCGTAGCGTTCGCGCATCGCCATCAGGCCGGGCATCTCGTGCTCGGCGAGCTCGATCTCGGTCCTGCCGAAGTCGGCCAGGCTCAGGTCGGCAACCTTGAAGTCCATGTACATCCTCAATCTCGGGGTCAGCGTGTCAAGCGTACCGGTCGGCTACCGGTGGTCCGCCCGGTAGATGTCCGGCTCGATGTAGATGATCTGCGCCATCGGCTCCGCGGAGCGCACGGCGCGCTCGGCGGCGTCGATGCAGGAGGCCACCTGCGCGGCGGACGCGTCGGGCGCCACGCCGGTCTTCACCGCGACGAGCAGCTCTTCGGGACCGAGGTGCAGGGTCTTCATGTGGATCACCCGCTCCACGCCGGGGGTGGACTCGAGCGCGTCGCAGATGCGTCTCTGCACCGCAGGGGTGGCCGACTCACCCAGCAGCAGGCTCTTGGTCTCGAGCGCGAGGACGACCGCGACACTCACCAGCAGCACTCCGATGCCGGCGGTGCCCGCGACGTCCCAGTACCCGTTCCCGGTCAGCAGGCTCATCCCGATGCCTACCAGTGCGAACGTGAGGCCGAGCAGGGCTGCGAAGTCCTCGAGCAGGATCACCGGGAGCTCCGGTGACTTGGCGCGACGGATGAACTCGGCCCACGACGCCTTGCCGCGGACCTTGTTCGCCTCGACGATCGCGGTCCGGAAGGAGAAGCTCTCCATCCCGATCGCGCCGACGAGCACGACGATCGGCACCCACCACCACTGGCTCTCGAGAAGCTCGTTGGGGTGGCCTGCGTGGATCTCGTGCCACTTGTGGTAGGCCTCGTACAGCGCGAACAGCCCGCCGACGGAGAACAGCACGATCGCGACGATGAAGGAGTAGATGTAGCGCTCGCGCCCGTAGCCGAACGGGTGCTGCGGGGTGGCCTCCCGGGTGGCACGCTTCCCGCCGAGCAGCAGCAGCCCCTGGTTCCCGGAGTCGGCGACGGAGTGGATCGCCTCGGCGAGCATGGAGGAGGCCCCGGTGAGGAGCCAGGCCAGGAACTTCAGGATCGCGATGCCGCTGTTGGCGAGCAACGCCGCCACGACCGCCTTGGTGCCGCCCTCGGCTGACATCTGGAGAACTCCCTGCTGGTCGTCGAGCAGTGCCGTCGGGACGACAGGCGCCCCGGTTCAGACCCTAACGTGCGGCGTGGTCGAGCCCCACGCCCAGATAGGCCGCCGCGTAGGTGCCGGTGGCCAGGAGCGACGCGTAGCGGGCGACCTCGTCGCCGGCATCCGCGGTGACCGTCTCCACCCGGACCCCGTGCTGCGTCGCGGCGACGGTGAGGCGGCCGCGCTGCTCACGCACCGACGCGTCGGCCGAGCCGTCGTCGAGGATCACCAGCGCAGGTCGCAGGTCACCGTCGTCGGCGTCGGAGAAGGGGTCGGCGAACACGTCCCGGGTGCGCGCGGCGGTGATCACCGGCAGCAGGTGCTCCGCGTCGGCGGCCAGGGCGGCCCGGCCACTCGAGCGTCGGAACGACTCCGCCACCCGCCGTGCAGCACGGGCGGCGAGAACGGAGCCGCCCCAGACCAGCGGCACCGTGTCCGCGAGCGCGATCGCCAGCATCTTGGCCGGGTTCACCGAGAGGTCCTTGAACGGCGAGCATTCGATCGCTACCCGGTCCAGCGCGGTGGCCACCTCCTCCGCGTCGGTGTCCGGGCCGAGGTCGAGTCGGTCGAGGAACTCCAGCATCACCACGGCCGTGGCGAGCTGGTCCCCGGACGCGGTGGGGAGCACGGTGGAGTGTCGTCCGGCCGCGTGCTCGGCGACGACGGAACGCGGTGGGCAGGCGACGACCAGCGTGCACCCGCGGCGGACCGCCTCCGCGACCGCCGAAGCGGTTCCGGTGTCGCTACCGACCGGCGCGAGCACCACGACGAGGTCCAGCGAACCGGCCCAGCCGGGCAGGCTCGGTCCGGGCCAGGCCACGAACGGCACCGGGCACCACGGCTCGAGCACGGCGCGGAGCAGCCGCGAGTCCGGTCCCGCTGCGACCACGGCACGGGGACGTTGGTCGCCGGCCGCCGCGGACACCGCCCGGGCGATGGCCTCCTCGGCCGCTCCCGCCTCCCGGCGCACCCGGGCACCCGCCTCGGCCAGCGGCCTGAGCACATGGTCGGCGCTGAGGAGCGCCTGTTCGTCGTCGAGGCGGGTGTCGTCGAAGGGGCCGGCCATCAGGCTTCTTCGGGGGTGCGCGCCTCGTCGACCAGCAGCACCGGGATGTCGTCTCGCACCGGGTAGGCGAGCCCGCACGCGGTGCAGACTAGCTCGCTCGCTGTGTCGTCGACGGCCAGGGCCCCGTGGCAGGCCGGGCAGACGATGATCTCGAGGAGTGCGGGGTCGAGGTTCATGAGTCTCTCCTGATCGTGGCGAGCACGTCGTCGCGGACGTGCGCCATGGTTGCCTCGTCGACGCCCTCGGCGTTGAGCCGGAGCAGTGGTTCGGTGTTGGACGCGCGGACATTGAACCACCAGTCGTCGTGGCTCACCGTGAGCCCGTCCAGGTGGTCCACGGCGACCTGGTGCCTGCCGGCGTACTGCGCCTCGATCTCGCGCAGCACCGCCGCCTGGTCCGCGACCGTGGAGTTGATCTCGCCGCTGCTCGCGAACCGGGAGTACTCCGCCAGCAGCGCCGAGAGCGGCTGGTCGGTCTCCGCGAGGGCGGCGAGGGCGTGCAGCGCGGCGAGCATCCCTGAGTCGGCCCGCCAGAAGTCTCGGAAGTAGAAGTGGCCGGAGTGCTCGCCGCCGAAGATCGCGTTCGTCTCGGCCATCGTGGCCTTGATGAAGGAGTGTCCGACGCGGGTACGGACCGGGATGCCGCCGAGCTCCTTGACGATCTCGGGGACCGCACGTGAGGTGATCAGGTTGTGGATGACCGTGGCGCCGGGCTCCTTGCGCAGCTCGCGCGCGGCGATCAGCCCGGTCAGCAGCGAGGGGTTCACGGTCCGCCCCCGCTCATCGACCAGGAAGCAGCGGTCCGCGTCGCCGTCGAAGGCCAGGCCGATGTCCGCGCCCGCCTCGAGCACCCGGGCCTGCAGGTCGCGGAGGTTCTGCTCGTCGATCGGGTTCGCCTCGTGGTTCGGGAAGGTCCCGTCGAGCTCGAAGTACATCGGCACCAGGTCGACGTCGAGGCGGTCGAAGACCGCCGGTGCGGTGTGCCCGGCCATCCCGTTGCCGGCGTCGACCGCCACAGTGAGCCGGCGCCCGGTCACCGGGACGAGCGACAGCAGGTGGTCGGCATACTCGTCGAGCACGTCGACGTGGGTGATCGCACCCGGCCGGTGCGAGCTTCCCGTGGCTCCAGCGGCGACAAGGTCCCGGATCTCGGCGAGGCCGGTGTCCATCCCGATCGGCACGGCGCGGGCGCGACACATCTTGATCCCGTTGTACCGCGCCGGGTTGTGGCTCGCGGTGAACATCGCGCCGGGCAGGTCCAGCCGGCCGGAGGCGAAGTAGAGCTCGTCGGTGGAGGCCAGCCCGATCATCACCACGTCGGCTCCGGCGGAGGCCGCTCCCGCGGCGAAGGCACGCGCCAGTCCCGGTGACGACGGGCGCATGTCGTGGCCCACCACGACTGACCCGCCGCCGGCTCCGGTCACCCGCACGAACGCCACCCCGACCGCCTCGGCGAGCGCGGCGTCGACCTGGCCGGGCACGAGGCCGCGCACGTCGTACGCCTTGAAGATCTCGGACAGTGCGGTGAGGCCCGGCTGCCGCTGGGTCGAGGACATGGGCCCGAGACTATCGCCCGGGGAACCGCTCAGCTGTCCGGGGAACGGAGCACCCGCAGGTGGCCGCGGCGGCCGACCTCGCGACCGGTCTCCTGCACCAGGCCGACCGCCTGACCATGGCCCTCGGCGGGCGGAAGCGGCCGGGCCGCCTCGCGAACCGCGTCGGCCAGCGCGAGCAGGTCGTCGCTGGAGGGGCCGAGCGCATCGGGGTCGGGTGCGAGCCGGAGGATCTCCCAGCCGCGGGGTGCGCTGAGTCGCTCGCTGTGCGCCTCGCACAGGTCGTAGGCATGGGGCTCGGCAAACGTGGCCAGCGGCCCCAGGACCGCCGTCTGGTCGGAGTAGACGTAGGTCAGGGTGGCCACTGCCGACCGCGCGCAGGCGGTTCGCGAACAGCGACGGGCAGAACTCACGAGGCAGACGGTACCGCCTGCCACGGTCACCGCCGACTAGGCTCGCGGTCGTGACTGTCCCGAGTACGCCTCCGGGCCGCCGAGCCCGGAAGAACCGCGACCGGCGCGACCGCGGCATGCGGGGCCCGGCCGTGCTCCCGGGCCCGCACACGCCCGACGGCGTGCCCGGGATGCGCACTCGCGGCGAGCAGTTCGACGCCATCGTGCTCGCCGTGGTGCACCGCCTCGAGGAGAGGTGGCACCGCGAGCTCGGGCTGATCGAGTTCGCGGTCGAGGAGACCCCGATGGTGCCCGACGACTGGGACGCGGCCACGGTTCCGCTCGCGTCCCTGGTGCGCGGGTCGGGCGGTACGCCGACCCGGCTGGTGCTGTTCCGGCGGCCGATCGAGCTGCGCTGCGAGACCCGGGCGGATCTCTCCGCGATGGTTCTCACCGTGCTCGTGGAGCAGGTCTCGGAGCTGCTCGGCCGGCCACCCGGGGAGATCGACCCCCGGTACGACGCCGGCTAGCCCAGGGCGGGAAGCACCACGGGCTCGTCGACACGCAGCGCCAGCGGCCGCAGCGGCATCGCGGCCAGACCCTCGCCGCGGTACGTCACCGCGCCGACCAGCCGCCCGCCCCGCGCCGTGACCACGACATAGTCGGCCTTCTTCTCCGGTGACGTGGTGAGCGTCGCGCCGCCCGGCACCTCGACCGTGGTGCTGCCGGTGCGGCTGCCGTCGCGTGCGTAGGAGGCGACCGTCGCGGTAGCCGGTTCGTCGGTGGCGACGGCGGTCACCTGGACCGTTGCCCTCGCGCCCCCGGGAACGGGCGCCACCGCCGGCGCAGTCAACGGGCGCACGCTCCCGGCGTAGGAGGTGTCGCCGGCGGCGACGGAGCGCACGCTGCCGGTCACCGGGACCGTCGAGCGCAGGGTCACCGCCGAGGCGTCCCGGCCGATGGTTCCGCTCAGGTCGGTGGCGACGACGGTTCCGGGTGGCACCCGGACCTGCGCGTCGTCGGTCGGTGTGAACGAGCCCGTCCCGGAGGAGACCCGCACGTCGACGAGCGCCTCGAGCTGCGACGGGTTCGCGACGATCAGCGTGTGGCTGTCCGCTTTCGCCGGCAGTCCGGCCAGGCGCAGCACCCGGCTCGGCGACGACTGCGCCGGTATCCAATCGGTACCGGTGGCGGCCGCGGTCCCGGGCGTGAACGAGTCGGACACGGCCGCCACCACCCGGCCGCGGGAGGCCACCACGCTCACGGCGAGCTCCTCGCCCTGCGGTGCGACGTCGGTCAGCGACAGGGTGCTGCGCTCACCGGGAGCGACGGTGATCCCGCGGGTTCCGACGGTCTCCACCTCGCCGTCGGGGCCGAGCACCTGCACGTCCACGACCGCTGGGCCGGTGTCCAGGTTGGTGAGCACCAGCTCGGAGGTGTGGTCGAGGGTGGCGCCGGCACCGGTGAACCACCACTGTGCGCGCGGGGACGGGCAGTCGGTGACCGCGGTGCTCGAGTCCGCCGCGTCGACCTCGAAGGTGAACAGTCCGGCGGCGAGCCGACCGGTCGCCTCGACGGCCAGCGCCTGCGGATCTCCGGCCCCGGCCTCGATCCTGAGCAGCTCTCCACGTCCGAGGTCGGCCTCGGTCCACGAGGACGGCGCGTCACCGGGTGCGCCGTATCGCACGCTGCCGCGCTCACCGAGGCCCGGCACCGGAGCTGCACCGGTCACGGCGGTGGTCGACGTGCCTCGGGGCGCGGCGAACCGCGGGCAGCCGTGCAGGGCGTGGTCGACCGGCACGCCGGAGGCCTGCGCGGCGTGCTGGTCCGGTGCGCGGCCGGAGCTCGCCACCAGGACCGCGGCCACGGCGAGCACCGCCAGCACGACCGCCAGGACCACGCCGGCGTCGAACCGCGGTGGCCGCGCCGTCGCCATCCGGCGGCCGGCACGTGGCGCGCTCACCGGCGCACCCTGCGGGTCGGGGCGGCAAGGACCGCCGTCACCAGCAGCGCGATCAGCTGCACCGCCAGCAGCCACGGGCGGACCGAGCTGTCGGGGTGAGCCAGGGCGGCGTCGGACGGCGTCGCCTCCAGCTGCCAGGCCCGCGCGCCGCGCCGCACCGCGCTGGCCGGGCTCAGTCCGCTCGCGCTGTCGAGGTTGCCGGCAAGCACCACGTCGGCGCGCGCGGGCGCGTAGACGAACGCGATGCCGTACCGGCCGAGCCTGTCGATGTCGCCGGACTCCGGCGAGGTGGCCAGCGCCGTGACGAGGTCGGTCAGCCCACGCTGGTCCGCCGCAGGGGGCGTCACGGTGTCGTCGCCGGTGCGCTGCCCGTCGCCGCGCAGCACCGTGTACTCCAGGCCGGACCTGCGGTCACCGCGGATCACCAGCACTCCGTGGTCCGGGTCGAGCCTCGCGGCGTCGGTCATGTAGGGCGGCACCGTGGTCACCGGCCGGCGGTCCAACGGTCCGGGCACACCGGTCGCCACCCACCAGCCGAGACCGACAACCGGCGACAGCACCGCGACCGCCACGACGAGCAGGCCGACCGGCTGCCGCCACCCGAAGCTGCTCCCGGAGATCAGTGCCGAGATCCCGGTGGCCGCGAACGTGGCCGCGCACACGGCTGCCGCCTGCACCACCAGCATCGGGAAGCCGAGCCACACCGGCTCACCGGATCGTGCGAGAAGCGCCACCGCGACCAGCCCGAGGACGAGCACCAGCCAGGCCGGAAGCACCCGGCCGCGAGTGTCCCGCCGGAGCAGGGCGGCCACCGCTGCCACGATGACGCCGGCGCTGATCCAGCCCGGCGCGGAGCCGACCTCCGCCGCACGCCCGAGCACCACGTCCCAGGCGCCGACCTGACCGAGCAGGTCCTTCGCCGGCAGTCCCGCCTCGGACAGCCACGCGATCAGGCCCCGCCGGCCAGGCGTGAACAACGACCACGGCAGCAGCAGCACCGGGACCGCCAGCAGCGGGATCGCAACCGGGCCCCACACCCCCGGGGCGGACCAGTGCGCACGGTCGAGGACCAGACCGGCGAGGACGGCCACGCACGCGACCGCGACCGCGAGCGGCCAGGCCAGCGGAGCGAAGGCCGCCAGCAGCGCAAGCCAGAGGGCGGTGCGCCACGCCGCGCGCCGGCGCCGGTCCGCCGAGTGCGTCGGTGCCAGGAACAGCGCCGAGTGCGCCAGCCAGGGCAGCAGCAAGGCCGCGGCGACCGTGCCGAGCCGGCCCTGGTTCACCGCACCGGACAGGACCGGGAACAGCCCGTAGGCAACCGCTCCCCACAGGGCCGGGAACCGGGCGCCGGTGGCGCGCAGCAGAAAGCGATAGCCGCCGAACGCCGCCACCGGGACCGCGAGCAGGAAGAGCACGTCGAGGAGCAGCCAGGCCTTCCCGAGCAGGAGGCTGCCCGCCGCGGCCAGGGGCAGGACGTACGGCGCCGCCGGCATCCCCGAACCGACCCCCACGTCGTGCCACGACTCCAGGTAGAGGTCCCACCAGGCGATCGCGGTGTCCGGCGCGCGGAGCAGCGCTCCCCCGGACAGGGCTCCCGAGCCCAGCAGGCCTCGCATGCCGACGACAGCCAGCACGACGAGTGCGACGAAGACCGCGGCGGTGGGGCTGGTGAGCAGCCGGGAGAACAGGCCGGTGTCCGCCGGCAGGTTCTCCGCCTCGACCGGAACCGGGCCGGTCTCCGTCGCGTCTACGCGCCTCGAGCGTCGTGCCGAGGAGACCTCGCCGGCCTGCTGGGCGACGGCGGTGCCGACGTCGGTGACGAAGTCGAGCCCGTGGCGGTAGGGCAGCCAGGGCGGCGCGAGCAGGCGGCGCACCTCCCGTGGCGGGACGGTGGCGGTGCGGCGACGCTCGATCCGGGCCGCGACGATCCGGTCGGGTCGCAGGTAGGTCGTGACGAGGGCGACCAGCTCGTCGTACGCCTCCCGCGGCGATCGCACCAGCAACAGCCCGAGTGCCCGGACCAGGCTGCCGAGGAGGAGCCGGACCACGAGGAACGGCAGCGCCCAGAGCGCCCCGTTGGCGAGCAGGGTGTAGAGCATGGCGCGCCGCTCCGCGCGGCGCACCTGGCCGGTGAGCGGTGTGCGACGTACTCCCCGGTGCGCCGCCTCGACATGAAACACCACGGAGCCAGGCACCGTGATCGTGCGGTGCCCGGCCCGCGCGGCCCGCCAGCCGAAGTCGAGGTCGTTGCCGAACACCGGCAGCCTGGGGTCGAACCCGCCGAGCTCGTCGAGCACCTCGCGCCGCACGAGCATGCCGGCGGTGTTCACCGCCAGCACGTCACGGGACCGGTCGTGCTGGCCCTGGTCGTACTCGCCTCGTTCGAGGCCCGTCTCGCGGCGGCCCGTCCCGCTGATGGTGACACCCACCTCGAGAAGGCGGCGGAGCGACGGCCACTCGCGCAGCTTGGGGCCGAGCACCGAGGCGGACGGGGTCTGTGCGGCGGCGGAGAGCAGGACCTCCAACGCGTCGGGCGCCGGTGCGCTGTCGTCGTGCAGCAACCAGACCCAGTCGGTGGCGCCGGACCCGGCGTGGTCCAGCCCGGCTTGCACGGCAGCGCCGAAACCGGTAGCCGGAGCGGCCGGCACGACCGCCTCCGACCCGAGCCGGTCGACCAGGAGTCCGTGCGAGGCGTCGGTGCTGCCGGTGTCGACGGCGACGACCCGGTCCGGCGCCCTGGTCTGCGCCTTCAGCCCGTCCAGCACGGCGGGCAACCAGCGCGCGCCGTCATGGCTGACGAGAAGGGCGGTTACTGTCACGGCGCACCACCCTAACCAGCCGCCCTCAGCACACGGGCTGCCGCCTCAGACGGCTCGCTTCTTCAGCTTGCGGCGCTCCCGCTCGGAGAGGCCGCCCCAGATGCCGAACCTCTCGTCGTGCTGGAGTGCGTACTCCAGGCACTCGTTCCGCACGTCGCAGGTCAGGCACACACGCTTGGCTTCTCGCGTGGAGCCGCCCTTCTCCGGAAAGAACGCCTCGGGATCGGTCTGCGCGCACAGGGCGCGCTCCTGCCAACCAAGCTCCTCGGCGTCTCCGTCGAGCAGATAAAGCTCTCGCACGGCATTCCGCCCCTTCGACCCGTGAGATCCTTGCGGATCCCCAATGATGATGCCCAGTGGATGGGCTCTGTCCCTGACGTTAGTGGCATCCATGTCGCGATGTGACCGAAATGAATAACACTGTTGGAATTACATGCCTGTCGCACCGCCGAAGTCAACCCCGGATCTGCTATATGCCCCGACACGCCACGAAAGTTGACCCAACTGGGTCATTACGGTTGACGCCATGACCAACCCCCATGACGCGGACAGCGTCTTTTCCCCCACCCGGATCACGGTCCTCTCCGGCGGCATCGGGGGCGCCCGCTTCCTGCAGGGCCTGCTGCGGCTGACCGAGCAGCTCGGCCGCCCGGCCGAGGTCACCGTGGTGGCGAACACCGCCGACGACATCTGGCTGCACGGGCTCAAGGTCTGCCCGGATCTGGACACCGTGATGTACACCCTGGGCGGCGGGATCGACGCCGAGCGCGGATGGGGACGGACCGGCGAGACCTGGAACACGAAGCAGGAGCTCGCGGCGTACGGCGTCGAACCGACCTGGTTCGGTCTGGGCGACCGGGACCTGGCCACCCACCTGGTGCGCACGCAGATGCTGGACGCCGGGTACCCGCTGTCCGCGGTGACAGCCGCGCTCTGCGAGCGCTGGCAGCCCGGCGTGCGGCTGCTCCCGATGACCGACGACCGGGTCGAGACACACGTGGCCGTCGACGACCCCGAGGAGCCGTCCGGGCGGCGCGCGATCCACTTCCAGGAGTACTGGATCCGGCTCCAGGCACAGGTTCCCGCACGGGCGGTCGTCCCGGTCGGTGCCGACCGGGCGAAGCCCGCACCGGGCGTGCTCGAGGCCATCGGCGGGGCCGACCTGGTGCTCGTTCCCCCGTCGAACCCGGTGGTCTCGATCGGCACGATCCTTGCGGTCCCCGGGATCAAGGACGCGATCCGGGGCACTGCCGCACCGGTGGTCGGGCTGTCACCGATCGTCGCGGGCCGGCACGTGCGCGGCATGGCGGCGCAGATGCTGGCCGCGATCGGGGTGCAGACCGGCGCCGCCGCGGTCGCCGAGCACTACGGCGCACGGTCCGCCGGTGGCATCCTCGACGGCTGGCTCGTGGACAGCTCCGACGCGGACGGCGTGCCCCGGGTGGAGTCGGCGGGCATCGCCTGCCGCGCGGTGCCGTTGATGATGACCGACCCCGACGTGACCGCACAGATGGTGCGCGAGGCCTACGCCCTCGCGGGCGAGGCCAGGACACGATGACCGCCCCTCCGGGGCGGATCACGTGCCTGCCCCTGACCGGCATCGGTGAGATCCGGACCGGAGACGACCTGGCGACCGTCCTCGGCTCTGCCGGCCGGCTGCACGACGGCGACATCCTCGTGGTCACGAGCAAGGTGGTCAGCAAGGCGGAGGGCCGGGTGGTGCGAGGCGACCGCGCCGACCTGCTCGCTGACGAGACCGAGCGCGTGGTCGCCACCCGCGGTGACACGTCGATCGTGCGCACCCACCACGGCCTGGTGATGGCCGCGGCCGGGATCGACGCGTCGAACACCGAGCCCGGCACCGTCGTGCTGCTTCCGGTGGACCCCGATGCGTCCGCGCGGGCGTTGCGCGAGCGGATCGCGGCCGGCGGCGGACCCAACGTGGCCGTGGTCGTCACCGACACCTCCGGGCGGGCCTGGCGCAACGGCCAGACCGACCTCGCGATCGGTGCGGCCGGGCTCGAGGTGATGCACGACTACCAGGGGCGCAGCGACGACTACGGCAACCTGCTGGCGGTGACCGCGCCGGCCGTCGCGGACGAGATCGCGGGGACGGCCGACCTGGCGACGGGCAAGCTGAGCCGCTCCCCCGCAGCGGTCGTCCGCGGCCTGTCCGGTCTGGTCCTCGCACCGTCGGAGCACGGGCCGGGCGCGCGTGCACTGGTCCGCGAGGAGTCGCACGACATGTTCGGGTACGGCGCCCGCGAGGCCGTGCTCCACGCCGTACACCCGGATCCCGGCGCGCTGCCCGGTTTCGGCCATCCCGCCGGTCCGGAACACCTGGCCGCTGCCCTCCGGGCCACCTGTCCGCCCGCGACGGTCCGGGCGAGGACCGACGGAGCGGTCGAGGTCCACCTCGCAGGCGTCTCCGGCCCGGAAAGCCAGCGGGCCCTGGGTGCGGCCGAGGCGCGGCTGACGACCACGGCCCATGCGATGGGGTGGCGGCGGGACCACGGCGGAGACCCGGCGGACATACCCCCGCCGGGAATGGACGTCCGGCTCCGCTTCTGTGCACCTGTTCCGTAGACTTCCACCGGAATCGCCCCCCAAAACGAGAGCCTGACACGTGGCCAAGTCGAGCAAGGACAAAGACCGCCGCGCGGTCGTCGAACAGATGCGCCGCGAGCAGGAGCGCAAGGAGAAGCGCCGCACCTACGCCGTGGTCGCCGTCGTCGCCGTGGTCGCGCTGGTCATCATCGGCCTGGGCGCCTACCCGCTGCTGAAGGAGAAGCAAGCCAGCGCGGGTGATCTGGCGACGATCGGGGTGGCAGCCTCAGAGGCGGGCTGTCAGGACATCGTCACCAAGCCCGCCGAGGGCAGCTCGGACCACAAGGAGCCGGGCACCCAGATCGACTACCCGGACGCCCCGCCAGCGTTCGGCCCGCACTACCCGACCCCGGCCCCGATGTCGCGCAAGTTCTACACCGACGGCGACCGGCCCGAGCTCGAGTACCTCGTGCACAACCTCGAGCACGGCTACAACATTCTCTGGTACGACGAGACGATCGCCGACGACGACGACCTGCTCACCGAGGTGAAGGCGATCGCGAACAAGTTCCCCGGCACCGACGACCTGGAGCACAAGTTCATCGCCGCACCGTGGACCTCCGAGGACGGCAAGGCCTTCCCCGGCGGCGCCCACATCGCGCTCACGCACTGGTCGGTCAGCCGCAAGGGCACGGGCGACGCGGGCAAGCAGCTGGGCATCTGGCAGTACTGCGCGAAGCCGAGCGGGGAGGTCGTGAGCGACTTCGTCGAGAAGTACCCGTACACCGACTCCCCGGAACCCATGGCCATGTAGCCGGCGTGGAAGACCTGCTCAGCCTGCTCGGGATCGGGTTCGCGTCGGCCCTGGTGCCGTTGATCAACATCGAGGCCTACCTCGGCCTCCGGGCCGCCGTGGCCGACGTCGACGACCTGTGGCGGCTGGGTTTCGTGGCGGCGTTCGGCCAGATGGCCGGAAAGGTGATCTGGTACTACATCGGCGCGTCCTCCCTGGACTGGGGCTGGGTCAAGCGCCGGGTCGAGCAACCCAAGGCCCAGGCGCGGTTGCTGAAGTGGCGCACCCGGACCGAGGAACGCCCGGTGATCGCCGGGCTCCTCGTGTTCGTCTCCGCGCTGACCGGGTTCCCGCCGTTCGCGATCCTCGCCGTGCTCGCCGGCCAGCTCCGGATGAGCCTGACCCTGTTCCTGGTGATCGGCCTGGCCGGGCGGTGGCTCCGCTTCGTCGCGGTGCTCGGCGGGGTGGCCTGGCTGGGTCGTTCCGGCCTGGTCTAGCCGGGACCGCGGGTCAGCCGATCTCCGCAGCGCAGTCCACCCGCTCGTCGCTCAGCCGCACGCCGTCCCCGATCCGCGCCTCGTCCCCCACCGTGACCCCGGTGAGCTCGGCGCCGGCACCGACCCGTGCGCCGGGGCCGATCGCGCAGCCGGAGAGCACCGCCGAGGGCCCCACCACCACGCCGGCCATCAGCACGCTCCCCGCGACCACGGCGCCGTCGCCGATGCGTGCGCCGTCGGCGACCACCGAGCCGCCGTTGACCGTCGCCGTGGCCGCGACGCAGGCACCGGGGGCGACCCGGGCGCCGTCGGGCTCGGCGTCGAGCGCGGGGCTCGCCACCACCCCGAGCACCAGGTCCCGCGAGGCGGCGACCAGTGCAGCGGGAGTGCCGACGTCACGCCAGTAGGCGGTATCGACGTAACCGACCACCAGCCGGCCGGACCGGACCAGGTCAGGGAAGGTCTCGCGCTCCACCGACACCACCCGGCCCTCGGGAATCTCGTCGATCACGCCTCGCCGGAACACGTAGCACCCGGCGTTGACCTGGTTGGTGACCGGATGCTCGGACTTCTCGGTGAAGCCCGTGACCCGGCCGGCGTCGTCGGTCGGCACGCAGCCGAACGGGCGGGCGTCGGGGACCTGCACCAGGTGCAGCGACACGTCCACCTGCTGTCCGGAGCGCGGCCGCTCGAAGTCGGCGAGCTGGGCCCGCAGGTCGTGCCCGGACAGGATGTCGCCGTTGAGGATCACCACCGCGCCGTCCGGGTCGTCATCGAGGAACGGCGCCACGTTCCGGATCGCACCCGCCGTGCCGAGCGGCTCGGTCTCCTGCACGTAGTCGAGCCGGACCCCCCACCGGCTGCCGTCCCCGAGCACCGGCTCGAAGCGGTCCGCGTGGTAGGAGGTCGCCAGCACGGCGTGCATGACGCCGGCCTCGGCGAGTCGCGCCACCTGGTGCTCGAGGAAGGGCACCCCGCCCACGTTGAGCAGATGCTTCGGGTGCCGGGCGGTCAGCGGCTGGAGACGGGTGCCGAAACCGCCGGCGACGATGATCGCCTCGACGTGCTGGGTCATGGCGGCATCCTTGCACTCCGTAGAGTGCGGCAGGTGGCCACCTCGACCTTCTCCGACGCCCTGGCGGGCCGGCTCCGCACGGACGCGGCCCGCCCGCTCGTCACGTTCTACGACGACTCGACCGGCGAGCGGATCGAGCTGTCGGTCGCCACCTACGCCAACTGGGTCGCGAAGACCGCCGGCCTGGTGCAGGACGACCTCGACGTCGAGCGCGGCGCCGTGCTGCTCCTGGACCTGCCCACGCACTGGCTGGGAGCGGTCTGGCTGGGCGCGGCGTGGAGCGCCGGGTTGTGCGTGACCACCGATCCGGAGGTCGGCGGGGCTGCCGACCTCGTGGTCTGCGGGCCCGCGGGCGTGGAGCGGTACGCCGGCCTCGCGGCGGACTGTCCCGTCGTGGCGCTGAGCCTGCGCCCGCTCGGGGGTCGCTTCGTGGACCCGCTGCCCGAGGGTGTGACCGACTACGGGGCGATCGTGCTGGCGCAGCCGGACCTGTTCGTGCCGTCCGACCCGCCCTCCGCCGACGATCTGGGCTGGAAGGAGGCGGGAACGTCGCTCAGCCAGGCAAAGCTCCTCGGGGCCGCCGCAGACCAGCCACTCGTGCAGCCGGGTGGTCGCCTGCTCACCGACGTCAACCCGTGCTCGGGCGCGGGACTGGCGACGCTGCTCTCACCCCTGCTGTCCGACGCGTCCACCGTGTGGGTGGCGAACCCGGCGGACGCGGGGTGGGAGCGCAGGTACGACGAGGAGAGGGCGACCGCACAGCTGCGGCGCACCCTCTCCTGACCCGGTCCGCGAGCTCAGCCGCCGAGGTCGAACCGTCCGAACCCGCTGCCGATGAACCGCCGCGGGTCGAAGCCCGAGCCGTTGCCCGGCAGCAGCCACAGGGAGCCGGTCGAGCGCTCGCGGGCGATCAGGTCCGGACGCCCGTCGCCGTTGACGTCACCGGCACCGTGCAGCCAGTCGTAGCGACCGGAGGCTCCACCGATCTTCCGGGGACTCATCAGCCCGCCGGGCCCGTTGCCGGGGTAGAGCATCAGCGAGCCGTCCGAGCGCCGCATGATGCTGTCCGGTGACCCATCGGAGTTCCACAGCCCGGCGCCCGCCTGGACGTCGGAGCTGACCGAGGAGTGGGCCGCGTAGTCGGCTGCGAAGCCGTTGACCCCGTTGCCCGGGTAGATCTTCATCCCGCCGCGAGGCGGCTGGCCCATCAGGTCCGGGAACCCGTCGCCGGTGACGTCACCGACGGCGGCGACCAGCCTGATCCGGCCCCACCGTTTCCCGCCGCGTGCGGCGCGGACCGGTGCAGCGAACCGGCTCCGGCCGTTCCCGGCCCGGAAGAGCATCCGGCCGGACGAGGCACGGGTCATCACGTCACCGTGGCCGTCGCCGTTCCAGTCCCCCACGTTGAGCACCAGGTTCGTGTCGGTGAACACGCTGCCGGTGTTCACGACGCCGGCGATGTTCTTGCCGCCGGTGTTGGCGAAGACCAGCAGTCGGGCACCGACCCTCCCGACGAGGTCCTGGCCGCTGTTGCCGGTCAGGTCGCCGACCGAGGCCAGGACGTTCACGTTCGAGAAGCCACTGAACGCCCCGTAGCGCTGGCCGATTCCTGACCTGCCGTTCCCCGGGTAGATGTAGACCAGGCCCGACCGGCGCTTGCGGACCACGAGGTCGGGCAAGCCGTCGTTGGTGAGGTCCCCCATTCCGGCGATCAGGTCGAAGCTGCCCCAGGCGTGCGGCAGCCGGACCGGCGTCCCGAGCGAGCGGCGGGTCCTGCCGGGCACCAGCCACAGCCGGTTGGACCGGTCCCGGGCGACCAGGTCGTTCTTGCCGTCACCGGTCATGTCGCCGACACCGGAGGTCAGGTTGTAGTCGCCCCAGCTGCTCGCGAGCAGGAGCCGCCTGCGGAAGCCGCCGTTGCCGCGCCCGGGGTAGACGTAGAGCTTCTTGGTGGTCCGGTCTCGCGCGACCAGGTCGGCCTTGCGGTCGCCGGTGAGGTCACCCACGCCGGTGAGCTGGTCGTGGTTGGCGAACCGGTGGTTGCTCTTGATGCCCGCGCCGAACGTGCCCTGAGCGGTGCCCGGGTAGACCGCGAGCATGCCGGAGGACTTGATCCGGCCGACCATGTCGGGAATGCCGTCGCCGGTGAGGTCACGTCCTGCGGTGACCAGGTCCATCCGCCGCCAGGCGCGGTCGGCGCGCCGGCCCCTCTGGAAGTCCACCTGACCGGCGGTCTGGATCACGTACGCCTTCCGCGTCGCCTTGTCCCTGACGACCAGGTCCGGCCAGGGCGAGCCGGAGATGTCCGTCTGCTTCGCCCGGCCGGTGAACGGCTTCTGGTACTGCGCGGCGAGACTGCGGATGGTGGGCAGCCTGGCGTAGAGATACTTGCCCGGGCACGCGGTCTGACCGGCGTCGCGATGCCCGTTGATCGCCCGGAAGTACTTCTTGCCCACCCACTGCCTGGTGGAGGACGCGTCGATGCCGTGCAGTGAGAGCTTCCAGGCGAACAGCCGGCCGTAGGCGTCCAGCATCGCCGAGGACGGCCGTGCGGTCTCGAAGTTGCCGAGCGCCGACATGGCGAACGAGTTCTCGTTGTAGCCGAGCGTGTGCGCACCGACGACCGGGCGCGCCACGCCGCCGTAGCGCCCCTCCCAGATCCGGCCGAAGCGGTCGACGATGAAGTTGTAGCCGATGTCGCTCCAGTGCTTGGACTGGGTGTGGTAGGCGTAGATCCCGCGCAGCAGTGCGGGCACCTGGCCCCGTGAGTAGTTGTTGGCGTTCACCGTGTGGTGCACGAAGCCGGCGTGGATCTCGAAGTAGTGCAGCGAGGACCGGTCCCGCATCCCCTCGTCGGCGCCCCACTGCGCCCGTGAGTAGATCTTGGGCTTGGGAGTCACGTCGGCCGCACTGCTCAGCACCGCGTCGGCGCCGGGCGCGTTCGGGTCGACGTCGGCCGCGAGGTCCGCCGCCGACAGGGCAGCGGTGTCGTCCGCTCCCAGCTCGGCGGTGTCGATCGCAGGCTTCTCCACGACCGGGTCGGCGGTCTTCCCGGGGTCGACCAGGGCGAGCTTCATGTCGGCCGGGACCTCGCCGGACGTCGTCTCCGCCTTGACCTGGACCTCGTCGACGTCGCCGACCACGATCGGGTCGGTGCCCGGACGGGCGCGGCGCGCCTCCTCGCTGCCCGGGTCGGGCGCGTGGTCGTCGTGGTACTCGATCTCCTGCCAGTCCGACCACGTCCCGTTCTTCAGGCTGCGCACCGACACGGTGATGTCGTCGTCGGCGACCTGCTCGCCCTCCTCCCAGGTGACGCCGACGGTCGCGTACCCCGAGACCGGTTCCGGTGCGGTCAGTGCGGCCAGCTCCTTCCCGTCGTCCTGCCCGGCCGCGGCGAGCTGCAGCCCGGTGACCGACCGCGCGGGTGCACCGTCGGCGAGGACCTCCAGTGCTGCCGGGTCGACGCCGGAGACGGGGACCTCGGTGATGTCGGGGCGGACCGGCTGGGTCGCGACCAGCGAGCCTGCGCCGGGCGGCGCGGCGCCCGTCCCGGCCGGTGCCACCGGGGTGGGCGCGACGATGTCGAGGGTGACGACGCTCGCTGCCGGCGCCGCGAGCGCGACGACCGTGCCGAACGCCAGAAGGTGCTGGCAGAGCAGAACGTAGCGACTCTTGTTCTCAGGCATTTCTGGGCACTCCAGGCGGGGAAGTTGTCACAGGAGTACCAAGTGTCACAGCAGCCACATGGCTGCGCTAGCGCTTCGTTCTAACTACAAACGTGTAATTTCCCCAAGCCCGCTTGACGATTCGCGACGGGATCGTCTTCGGGCGTCCACGAGGGCGGAGCCCCGTGCGGTTAGATGTCGGCACCGATCTCGTCGTCGGCCTCGGTCTCCTCATCCTCACCGTCGGTG
Source organism: Nocardioidaceae bacterium (assembly GCA_035699065.1). Classification (GTDB taxonomy): domain Bacteria; phylum Actinomycetota; class Actinomycetes; order Propionibacteriales; family Nocardioidaceae; genus Nocardioides_C. The sequence continues at coordinate 28,754 of DASSBE010000194.1, read as the reverse complement.
TCGTACTCGAGGTAGGCGATCCCTTCCTCGACCGGACCGTCGAAGGCCAGCACGCCCTTCTCCAGCACCAGCGCGCGCTCGCACATCTTGCGGACCGAGCCGGTGCTGTGGCTGACGTAGAAAAGAGTCCGTCCCTCGGACTTGATCTCCTCCATCCGCGCCATGCACTTGCGCTTGAAGGGGCGGTCACCGACCGCGAGCACCTCGTCGGCGAGGAAGATGTCGGACTCCGCGAACGCCGCGACCGCGAAGCCGAGCCGGGCGCTCATCCCGGAGGAGTAGTGGCCCACAGGGGTGTCGAAGAACCTCCCGATGTCCGCGAAGTCGACGATCTGCTCGAGCTTGCGCTTGGTCTCGCGCTCGCTCATGCCCAGGATCGCCGCGTTGAGGAACACGTTGTCCCGGCCGGTCAGCTGGGGGTGGAAGCCGGCGCCCGCGGCGATCAGCCCGGCGATCCGCCCACGGGTGCGCACCTTGCCGGTGTCGGGTTTCATCACCCCGTTGATCAGCTTCAGCAGCGTGCTCTTGCCGGAGCCATTGAGCCCCATCAGGCCGATGGACTCACCCTGGAGCGCACTGAAGGAGACGTCGTTGACGGCGAGGAAGGTGTCCTTCAGCGGCTGCCGGCGCAGCGCCGCGATCGACATCTGCTTGATGGTGTGCGTGTACTGCATCGTGAACCGCTTGCTCACGTGCTCCACGACGATCGACTCGGTCATCTACAGGCGCTCCGCGAACTTGCCCTCGAGGCGGGCGAAGATCCACTGCGCCACCGCCAGGAGGACCAGGCAGGCCGCCAGCACAATCAGGCCGCGCGTGAAGATGTGGTCCGGCATCACCGCCGGGTACTCCGCGTCCGCCGGCACGGTCGGCACCCAGAAGAACTGCTGGAACAAGATCACACCGTTCGCGATCGGGTTGGCGAGGTAGACCTGCTCCGCCCAGGTGCCGGCGAAGAGGTTCGCGATCCGGTCGTAGGGGTAGATCATCGGCACTGACCAGGTGACGAAGATGGTGAAGGTCTGGACGATGTTCTGGAAGTCGCGGAAGAACACGTTCGCGGCACTGAACATCAGGGCGAGTGCCATCCCGAACACGGCGATGATCGAGAACCCCAGCAGGCCGGCCAGGAAGTCCAGCGGCCCGGGACTCCAGCCGCTGACGATCGAACCGATCACCAGGATCACCAGCTGCGGCACCGTGTGGTACGCCGAGACGAGCATCGCCGCCACCGGGAACATCTCCCGCGGCAGGCTCATCTTGCGCACCAGGCCCTTGTTCTTCACGATCGAGCGCGTCCCCGAGGAGAACGTCTCGGTGAAGTAGTGCACCATCACCAGCCCGGTGAAGATGTGGATCGGGAAGTTGGTCATCCCCCTGGTCATGCCGAACACGTAGCCGATCACCAGGAAGTAGGCCAGGAACCGGACCATCGGCTGGACGTAGGACCAGAGCATGCCGAGCACCGAGCCCTGGTACCGGGCCCGCAGCTCCTTGCGGACCAGCAGCCTGAGCAGGTAGCGCTGGCGGAAGACGTTGTGCAGCCCCCCGCTGTCGCCGGGCGCGACCAGGGGGCCATCAGGGACCCGCCCGGGGTCCACCACGTGAGCGGTCATCGGTCCTGGGAGTCCTTCGCCGCGACCTCGAAGGTCTCCGCCCAGCGCTTCGGCGAGGTGATCTCCTCGAGCGCGTCACGGTAGTCGCGGGCCAACCGTGGCCACTCCCGGTACAGGCGGGCGTGGATGTCGACGGTGCGGCGGAGCAGGTCCTGGAACTCGGCCTTGTCGCGGTGGTACCACGCGGCGCTCGTGCCGTCCGGCATCGAGACGACCACGGAGTCGAACTGCGCGATCATCCACCACTTGGCGTCCAGCGCGGCCAGCCTGGCCTCCGGGTGCGCGTCGGAGAGCGGGCGCTTGGGCAGGGGCTGGCGCACCGCGCTCGCGGCGGCCGCCACCAGCTGGCCGATCTTCCCCTTCGGCTGGGTCGGGTCCTGCCCGCGCTTCGGGGGCTTCTCACGACGGACAGCGGGATAGGCGTCCGGGTCCGCGGCGGCCTGGCCGTCCGGGTGCCGCTTGCGCGCCTCCCGGATCTCGGGAAGCTTGGTCAGCAGGTCGTCGTGCAGCTGGTCCGGGCCGGCCAGGACGTCCTCGAGGGCGCGGTGCCGCAGCTCGGCGGTGGAGTACTGCATCGAGAACAGGTGCTTGACCTGGTGGTTGAAGCTCTCCCGGATGATCCGCCCGCCGTGCTCGTAGGGCGAGTGCAGCAGCGCTGCGATCATCCGGTTGCGCTGGTGGAAGTAGGACTGCCAGTCCAGCGCGTCGTTCTTGTCCGTCCACGGCACGTGCCACACGGCGGTGCCGGGCAGCGTCACGGTCGGGAACCCGTGCTCCGCGGCCCGTACGCCGTACTCGGAGTCGTCCCACTTGATGAACAGCGGCAGGCTGAGCCCCACGGTGCGCAGCACCTCGGTCGGGATCAGGCACATGAACCACCCGTTGAAGTCCACGTCGATGCGCCGGTGCAGCCATCGTGAGGACCGCAGGTTCCGCTCCCCGAAGTCCCAGTCGGTCTGGACCGTGGGCGGCGACATCCACCAGAACCGGTAGCGGTTGATGATCTCGCCGAAGCTGTGCAGCCGCGACTTCGCGAACATGCTGAACATGTGCCCGCCCACGATCGTCGGCCGACGGCACAGGTCGCCGAAGGTGACGGCGCGCAGGATGCTCTCCGGCTCGCAGACGACGTCGTCGTCCATGCACATCATGTACGTCGAGCGCCCGGCCTCGAGCGTCTCGTACTGGGCGCGCGCGTAGCCTCCGGAGCCGCCCATGTTGCCCTGCTCGATGATCCGGAGCTTGCGGCCCAGCAACGCCTCGGCACGCGTGAACCGAGGGTCGTCGGCGACCTTGCGGGTCCCCTGCTCCGCCACGACCACCTCGTCGAGGATCGACTGCACGTCCTCGTCGGCGCCGATCTGGGCGAGCAGGTCGGCGCAGAAGTCTGGACGGTTCATGGTGGTGATGCCGATGGTCACGGTGCCGGGCTCGGCGCGCTCCGCCGGCACCTCGGCGACCCACGCGCCCTCCTCGAGCACGGCGCCCTCGGGTCCGGCGATGATGTCGAACCAGTACCAGCCGCCGTCGGCGAACGTCGACAGCGACAGGTCGAAGCGGAGCTCGACCGGATCGGTCCCGGACACCGTCTCGTCGTCCACGCGCTGCGCGCGGCCGTCGGGCATCGACCGGTAGACGATCACCGACGCACCCGGGCCGGTGACCCGGACATGGAGCGACACCTCGCTCACCACGGTCCACATCCGCCAGTAGCTGGCCGCGAACGCGTTGAAGTAGGTGCCGAACGAGATCCGGTCGGACTCGTTGACGCGGTAGCTGTGCCGGCCGAGAACCGCGTGCGGGTCCGGCTCGGTCTCCGCGTTCGGCGGTGCCGGTGGGATCCGGCCGCGTTGCTTCATGGTCATCCCGAGCGTGTTCACGTCGAGCTGGGGCCGGTCGGGGTCGACGTACAGCGGCAGCACGTCGATGTCCCGGTCGGCGGGCAGCACCACGCGTTGCAGCACCCGGCGCACCGTTCCCGGTGCCGTGGCGGTCTGCGTGGTCGGCTCGTCGGTCACCTTGGTCATTCGTCGACTCCTCCGCTCACCAGCTCCGCACCCGAGGCGAAGTGTGGCTTGAGCTTGTTCTCGAACATGGTCAGCGCGGAGCCGATCGCCATGTGCATGTCGAGGTACTTGTAGGTCCCCAACCGGCCACCGAAGAGTACGTCGGGCTCCTTGCGGGCGAGGTCGCGGTAGCTCAACAGCCGTTCCCGGTCCGCCCGGGTGTTCACCGGGTAGTACGGCTCGTCGTGCCCTTCGGCGAACCGGGAGAACTCGCGCATGACCACGGTCTTGTCGCTCGGGTAGTTCCGCTCGGGGTGGAAGTGCCGGAACTCGTGGATCCGGGTGAAGGCCTCGTCCTCGTCGGGGTAGTTCATCACCGATGTGCCCTGGAAGTCGCCCACCGGGAGCACCTCGCGCTCGAAGTCGAGCGTGCGCCAGCCGAGGCGCCCGTGTGCGTAGTCGAAGTACCGGTCGACCGGGCCGGTGAACACCACCGGGACGTGGCCGAGGTACTCCTCGCGCGCGTCGAAGAAGTCGGTGTTCAGCCGTACCTCGATGTTCGGGTGGTCCGCCATCCGCTTGAGCCACGCGGTGTAGCCGTCGACGGGCAGGCCCTCGTAGGTGTCGCTGAAGTAGCGGTTGTTGTAGGTGTAGCGCACCGGCAGCCGGCTGATGATGTCGGCCGACAGGTCCTCCGGGGACGTCTGCCACTGCTTCGCGGTGTAGTGCGCGATGAACGCCTCGTAGAGCGGCCGGCCGATCAACGAGACGCCCTTCTCGACGAAGTTCTCCGGCTCCTTGCCGTCGAGCTCGGCGGCCTGTTCCTTGATCAGCGCACGCGCCTGGTCCGGGGTGTAGGCGGCGCGGAAGAACTGGTTGATCGTGCCGAGGTTGATCGGCATCGGGTACACCTCACCCTTGTGCGTGGTGTAGACCCGGTGCTGGTAGTCGGTGAACTTCGTGAACCGGGTCACGTAGTCCCACACCTTCTCGTTCGAGGTGTGGAACAGGTGCGCGCCGTACACGTGCACCTCGATCCCGGTCTCCGGGTCGGGCTCGCTGTAGGCGTTCCCGCCGATGTGGTGACGCCGCTCGAGCACGAGCACCTTGAGCCCGAGCTCGTTGGCACAGCGTTCGGCGATCGTCAGCCCGAAGAACCCGGATCCGACGACCACGAGGTCAGCGTTCAACACACAACTCCTGAGATGGGGGCGCGGCGCACAGTCTATCGGCCGCTCATCGATGAGCCCGCGCACCACGGTTGGCGATCAGGGCCCGGTAGGCGGTCCGGCGGACCACCTCCGGCACCAGACGATATCCGCCCCGCACCACCACGTTGCGCAGGTGCTGGCCGCGCGTGGTGATACCCAGCCGGCGGAAACGTCGTTGCAGGGCCAGCTCCGAGCGCAGCAGAGCGGTCCCGCCGCGACGAGCGTAGGCGCCGGCGCCGACCCGGTAGTGGACCAGTGGTTCGGCGACGTTGGCCGGCCTCGCTCCGGCCTGCAGCATCCGGGTGAACAGCAGGTAGTCCTCCATCAGAGCCATGTCCGTGTAGCCGCCCGCGGCGAGCACGGCGCTCTTGCGGTAGACGATGGTGGGGTGGTTGAACGGGTCGCGGAACTTGACCACCCGACGGATCTCGGAAGCGTCGGTGGGAGGGGTACGTCGACCCACGACGTCGTCCACGGACCGCCCGAACTCGACCAGGCCGGACCCGACGATGTCCGCGCCCGCCTCCACCACCGGCAGCTGCTTCTCGAACCGGTCCGGGAAGCTCACGTCGTCGGCGTCCATCCGGGCGACGATCTCGTGCGCGCAGGTCTCCAGACCCCGGTCCAGCGCCGGCCCCAGGCCCACGTTGTGCTCCATGACCACACGCTGCACGGGCACCGGGCTGGTCGCCGCGAGGTCCGTGATCGCGTGGTCCAGCTCGTCGGGGACCGGGCCGTCCTGCACCAGCACTACCTGTGCCGGGGGTCGGCTCTGCTCGTGCACCGAGGACACGAAGGCCTCGCGCAGGAAACCCGGGTCGTCGCCGGCGTACACCGCCATCAGCAGGCTGAAGGGCTGCGGCTCCCCGGCGACCTCGCGCGGCCTCGCCGTCCAGCCTGCTGCGCCGAGGACGGCGCCGTTCGGACGGGGCGCGCGGAACAGGCCGGCGGCCATGCCTCGTGCCCATGCCCTGCCGAGTGTCCCCCGGTCGGTGGACCCGGCGAAGGTCCGGGCCCAGCGGCGCAGGGTGGACCCGCCGTAGAGCACCTTCTCCGCGGGACTCAGTCCCGTGCTCCGGGTGAACGTCCACAGCTTGTTGCGGACCTCGTAGAAGAACCGCTCGCCCGGGTCGGCGTCGGTGGACCCGAAAACCTTCGTCTTGTGCACCACGACACTGGCGGGGCAGTAGAGACCGACCCCACCACGGATCAACCGGGTCGTGTACTCGAAGTCGTCGTTCCACAAGAAGTAGTCCGCCACCGGGAGTCCCCGCTCGGCGATCACGTCTGCGTCGCAGAGGACGGAGACGAACGAGGCGGAGCGCACCGGGGTGCACCCGACCGCCGCGGCCGCGCGCCGTTCGGCAGCCGACGCACCCGGCTTGGGCCGCGGAGTGTTCATCGGGTGGTCCCGACCGTCGGTCCAGACGACCTTGCTGGCCAGTACGCTGGGCCGAGGCCCGTCCCCGCCGCCGTAGGCGTGCCACGCGGTAGCGAGCATCTCGGCCGCCGAGGGCGTGGGCACGGTGTCGTCGTCGAGCAGCCAGAGCAGGTCCGGCTCGAAGGTCAGCGCTCGCTCGAGACCCGCGGAGAAGCCGCCGGCTCCGCCGGTGTTGCGCTCCAGGTGCACCAGCTCGAGATGGGAGTACTCCTCGCGCAGCATCTCGGTGGTGCCGTCGTCCGAGGCGTTGTCGACCACGACCACGGCGACCGGGACCAGGCTCTGCGCCTGCACGGCCGCCAGGGACTCACGCAGGAGGTCGCACCGGTTCCAGGTCACGACCACAGCAGCAACTCGCGCAGGCACGCTCAGCACCCTATCCGCGCCGGTGACCGGCTCAGCACGCAGCGGACAGGTCCTCGGCCTGGTTGGCCGCGTATCCCTTGGCCAGGCTGCCGATCGAGCCACCCGTGGTGACCGGTTCACTGCCGCCGCCCGTCGTGACGGACTTCTTGTGCTTCGGCTCGGTCGCCCCGTCGTCCTCGCCGCGGGACCGGGACTTCTCGATCGCCTGCTGCACCCGCTCCTGGATGAGCCCGATGTCGGGGTCCCCGGTGTTGATCAGCGGGGGCACGAACGAGACCGTCGTGAGCGGTTGTGACTTGGCCTTGAGCGCGAGCTCCACGAACCGGCCGAGCTCGGAGGCGGGCAGGTTGGTCGTGATCACGTCCTGGCTGGCCTTGGCGATCTTCTCGAACTTGGTGACGACCACCCGCGGGCTGAGCTGGTCGAGCATCGCGCCCATCACGCACTTCTGACGGGCCATCCGCGAGTAGTCGTCGGCGCTCTCGCGGGACCGGGCGAACCAGAGGGTGTGGAATCCGTCGAGGCGCTGCACACCGGGCTCGAGGTAGCCGGTGACCGGTCCGCCGACCCCGCCGATCGGGATCCGGTCGCGGACGTTCAGCTTGATCCCGCCGACCGCGTCGACCAGGTTCCGGAACCCCATCAGGTTCACCATCGCGAAGTAGTTGATCTTCAGGCCGGTGATCCCCTCGACCCCCTCGATGGTGGCCTCCACGCCCGGGTTGTCGTAGGTGGTGAACAGCTCGGGGTTGTCGCCGGCCCAGGTGGCGAGGCTGTTGAGCTCACAGCCCTCGCAGTCGTACCCGTCGGGGAACTGCTCGGCCATCACGGAGCCCTCGGCGAACGGGAAGTTCATCATGTTGCGGGGTAGCCCGAACAAGATGGTGTGGCCGGTCTCGGCATCCATGCTGGCGACGGTGATGCTGTCCGGTCGCAGACCCCACCGGTCCTTCCCGGAGTCCCCGCCGAGCAGCAGCACGTTGTACCGCCCGTCGTGGGCGTCGGTGGCCACGCCGTCACCGAACATCGCCGTGATGAAGTCCCGCTGGACCGCGACGACGTGCGAGGCGAACAGCAGGGCCCCCGCGACGGAGAAGCACAGGAAGCCGTTGATGCCGACCATCACCAGCCGCTGTTTCTGCCTCAGCTCCAGTGGTTGGCCCAGCCGCCAGGCGTCCAGGAACAGCCCGGCCCAGCCGATGGCAAGCGCGCACAGGACCAGCCGGAGCAGCCCGAGCATGAAGGTGTTGCTGAGCATCCAGAAGATGAGTCCTGGCCAGACGAGGCCGGTGAGGACCAGCACAGCGAGGGTGGCGACGAGGCCGAACCAGATGCGCAGGGCGACCCGGCCGAGCTGCTTGCGGCCGGCGACGAGCTGCGCCGAGCCGGGGATGACCAGCGTCATGACCAGCAACGTGACGGCGCGGCGGAACCGCACGCGCGCCAGCCGGTCGTCCAACCCGGGGGAAGCGGCGGGTGGCATGCGAGGACCTTTCGGGATACCGGTGGAGACGTGTGGAGGCAGCACCAGTATCACCAGTCACATCCATCACACCGGACAGGACGCGCCGGTCGCTCATGATCGGTCAGGTAGCGTCTGCGCCATGGCAGATCGTCCCCGGGGAAGCGGCTCCGGCGCGCCCGAAGAGGGAACGCCGGAGTACGACTGGCTCTACGGCACCGGGCGCAAGGGCGGCGTCGGCTCCTCGGGCCGGCCGCCGGAGCGCCCCGGGTCGGATCCCGAGCCGACCCGGGTGATGCCGACCCTGAACCGGCCGGGCGACTCCTCGCGCGGTCCCGCGGGCCCCCCGCGCCGTGCCGGCAAAGCAACGCCCCCACCCCGCCGGCCGGCGCGCCCCAGGCGCCGCCACCCGTGGCGCTGGGTCCTGGTCGTGCTGCTGCTGTGGGTGGTGTTCCTGGTCGCCGTGCCGGTGTGGGCGTGGACGAAGATCACCAAGGTCGACGCGGAGCCCGACGGGGACCGGCCCGACTCGCAACCGGGGTCGACGTACCTCCTCGTGGGCAGTGACAGCCGCGAGGACCTGACCGCCGCGCAGCGCAAGCGGCTCGGCACCGGCCAGGCCGAGGGCCGCCGCACGGACACGATCATGCTGCTGCACACCGGCAGCGGCCCGAACCTGCTGCTGTCGATCCCCCGGGACTCGATCGTGGACGTCCCCGGCCACGGCAAGACCAAGGTGAACGCGGCGTACGCGTTCGGCGGACCGGAGCTGCTCGTGGAGACCCTCGAGTCCGAGACAGGGATCCGGATCGACAACTACGTGGAGATCGGATTCGGCGGTTTCGTGAACGTCGTGGATGCCGTGGGAGGCATCGAGATCTGCCCGGAGAGCCGGATGAACGACCCGCTGGCGAACCTGAACATCAAGAAGGGCTGCCAGGAGGCCAACGGCACGACCGCGCTCGGTTACGCCCGGTCGCGGCACACCTCCGCACTCGGGGACATCGACCGCGCCCGGCACCAGCGGGAGGTGGTCAGCGCCGTGGGCAGCGAGGCGCTGTCCCCGTGGTCGGTGCTCAACCCGGTGCGCTACTTCCGGCTCGCCAGCGCGGGCGCGGACTCCCTCGCGGTCGGTGAGGACACCGGGCCGTTCGACACCGCCCGGTTCGCGTTCGCGATGACCCGGGTCAGCGGCGACAAGGGGCTGACCTGCACCGTGCCCATCGCGGACCTGGCCGTGCACTGGGACCGCGAGCGGGCCCTGGAGATGTTCGGGTTGATCAAGGAGGACCGGACCTCCGACATCTCCGACGAGCTGTGCCGCCCGTCCGGCCTGAGGGACCAGTAACGAATGGCGGACCGTCGACTGGCAGGAGTGAGCAACACGCTGACACCGCTCCACCGCCTGGTGTAGACAGGTGGCCCGAGCCGGACGTGGCTCGGCCACGACCACGAGCAAGGGGTTGACGATGAGCACGGTCAAGAGCGTCGGCAGCGGCGACCACCCGGTGGTCTGCCTCCACGGATGGTTCGGTTCTGCCGAGGGCTGGGGGTACCTACCCGAGGTCGTCGACCTCGACCGGTTCACCTACTGGTTCCCCGAGATGCGCGGCTACGGCGCCCGGCGCGACGAGGCCGGTGCCTTCACGATGAAGGAGTACGCCGCCGACGCACTGGCCGCGGCCGACGAGCTCGGGCTCGACAGGTTCTCGGTGGTCGGGCACTCGATGGGCGGTAAGGCGGCAGCAGCCCTGCTCGCACTGGCAGGCGACCGCGTGCGCGCGCTGGTCGGCGTCTGCCCCGTGGCGCCCGCGCCGGTCCCGCTCGACGACGACGGGAAGGCGCTGTTCTTCGGTGCCCCCGAGGACGACGCGAACCGTCGCGCGATCATCGACTTCACGACCGGCGGCCGCAACTCCGGTGCATGGCTGGAGGACATGGTCGCGTTCTCGCGGGAGCAGTCCACCCAGGACGCCTTCGCGGGTGCCGTCCAGTCCTGGGTCAACGACGACTACCTCGCAGAGGTGGGCCGTCCCGACACCCCCATCGCCTGCCTCGTGGGCGAGAACGACCCGGCTCTGTCGGCCGAGGTGATGCGGCAGAGCTGGATGCAGATCTACCCCGACGTCACGCTGGTCGAGCTCGCGTCGTGCGGGCATTACCCGATGTACGAGACGCCGGTGTGGCTGGCCACCCAGATCGAGGCGTTCCTCGCCGACAAGTGATGGCAGCACTGTCCCGATGAGGCCGGCGGTCGGCACCGAGCTCGTCCACGATCCCGGCACGTACGTCGAGGGGCCCCCGCTCGACGTACTGGACCGGCTCCGCGAGACCGGTTCCGGAGTGGTGTGGGTCGACGAGCCGCCGGTGTCGGGGCTCGACGGTGGCCCGGGGTACTGGCTGGTGCTCCGGCACGCCGACGTGAAGGGCGTGCTGCGGGATCCGGGCACGTTCTCCTCGTTCACCGGCGCCACCCAGGTCCGCGACCCGGCGACGCCGGAGGACCTCGCCTACGTCCGCCGGATGATGCTCAACATGGACCCACCCGAGCACTCCCGGCTCCGCAGGCCGGTGCAGCGGTCGTTCACGATGCGGGCTGTCGCCCGGCTCGAGGAGCAGATCTCCGGCCACGTCGACACGATCCTCGACCGGGCGCTCACCACACCGGGGCAGCACCTCGACTTCGCCAAGGACGTGGCTGCCGACCTCCCGCTGCTCACCCTCGCCGACGTGATGGGGGTGCCCGCCGAGGACCGGATGCTGATGTTCGACTGGTCGAACCGGGTGATCGGCTTCCAGGACCCCGACTACGCCACGAGCGCCTCGTTCGACGCGGCGTCGGGCACCGAGATGGCCCGGAAGGCCCTGGAGCTGCGGCCGGGGCCGGACGCGGACGGCCGGATGCCCGATCCGCGTTCACGCACCGGGATGCCGGACCTCTACGCCTACGCGCACCTGCTCGCCGAGCACAAGCAGCGGCAGCCCGGCGAGGACGTCATGTCGATCCTGATGGCGCAGGAGGGCGGGATCGACGCCGAGGAGTTCGAGAACATGTTCTGGCTCTTCGCGGTGGCCGGCAACGAGACGCTGCGCAACGGCCTGCCGGGCGGGATGGTCGCGCTGCTCGAGCATCCCGACGCCCAGCGTCGGATGCGTGCGGAGCCACAGCTGGGGGAGCCGGCGGTCGAGGAGATGCTGCGCTGGTGGACACCGGTGATGGTGTTCCGCCGCACTGCGACCCGCGACACCGAGATCAACGGACAGGCGGTGTGCGCCGGGGACAAGGTGGTGGTCAGCTTCCTCTCCGCGAACCGGGACCCGCGCGTCTTCGACGACCCGGCCAGCTTCCGGATCGACCGCAACAGCCGCGAGCACCTGGTCTTCGGGCACGGCCCGCACCTGTGCCTGGGTGCGCATCTGGCCCGGGTGCAGATGCGGGCGATGTTCTCGGGCCTGCTGCGGCGCACCACGTGGCTGGAGCCGGCCGGAGACCCGGCGCTGCTTCGCTCCTCGTTCCAGCGCGGGGTCAAGCGGCTCCCGGTGCGCTGGCGATGACCGCCGGGTAGCTCACCACGGAAAATCGCCGAGATCGCTGCCGGTTCCCCCACCAGCGGTTATCGTCGGCGCGTGCTGCACGGTCGGGGATCAGAGGGGGCGTGGCTCCACGAGCTGGTCGAGGCTGCCCGAGAGGGGCGGGGCAGCGCACTGGTCGTGCACGGCGAGCCCGGCACCGGCAAGTCAGCGCTGCTCGAAGATCTTGCGGCCGGGCTTCCGGATGTGAGGTTCCTGCGCACGCAGGGAATCGAGTCCGAGGCTCCCCTGCCCTTCGCCGCCCTGCAGCGGTTGCTGCGGCCGGTGATGCGGCATGCCGACCGCCTACCCCTTCCTCAGTCCCGCGCCCTGCGGGTCGCGTTCGGCGAGGAGACGGGTGACGCTGACCGGTTCCTGGTGTTCCTCGGGGCGCTGGGGCTGCTGGCCGAGGCAGCCGAGCACGAGCCGCCGGTCGTGGCGCTGGTCGACGACGCGCACTGGCTCGATGAGGCGTCGGCCGCCGCGCTGCTGTTCATGGCCCGCCGTCTGCAGGTCGGCCAGGCGGCCATGGTGTTTGCGGTGCGCGACGGAGACGTACACACGTTTGAGGCACCGGATCTCGACAGACTGCACCTGACCGGCCTCCGTCTCGGCGACGTCATCGCGCTCATGGACGAGCAGTCCGGCACGAGAGTCGCTACCGAGGTCGCCGCCCAGCTGCTCGCAAGCACCGGAGGCAACCCGCTCGCCCTCGTTGAGCTCCCTGGGACGCTGTCGGCCGACCAGCTCGCTGGACGAACACCACTGCCCGGCCGACTCCCGGTGACCAGCACGGTCGAGCGCGCCTTCCTCGACCGTGCCCGGCGGCTGACCCCCGCCGCGCAACGGCTGCTGCTCGTGGCCTCTGCCGACGACTCCACCCAGATCGGCGCGGTGGCTGCTGCCGGCGCCGCCCTCGGTGTCGGTGCGGATGCGCTCGCTGAGGCGGAGGCCTCCGGCTTGGTCGCTGTGAGCGATGGTCAGCTCCGCATGCGCCACCCGTTGGTGCGCTCGGCGATCTACAACGCCGCACCGAGCATCGACCGGCGGGCCGCGCACACCGCGCTTGCCGATGCGATGGCGGGTCCCGACGAGGCCGACCGGCGCGCCTGGCATCTGGCCGAAGCCGCCACCGGCCCCGACAACGACGTCGCGGCTGCCCTGGACGAGGCGGCACAGCGTGCACTGCGTCGCAGCGGCTACGAGGCAGCAAGTTCCGCGTTCGAACGTGCCGCTCTTCTCACCCTCTCCGACGACGCCCGGGCCCGGCGCCTGCATCAGGCAGCCACCGCGGCGTGGCTGGGCGGTCAGCCCGGTCGCGCCGGCACGCTGGCTCTCGACGGCCGGCTACGCACCACCGACCCCGTCCTTCGGGCCGATCTGGAGCGCCTTCGGGGCCGGACGGAGTTCCATGTCGGTTCTGTCTCCACCGCCGTTCGGGTGTGGACGCAGACGGCACGGGACATCGCAGGCACTGACCCGGTGCGAGCCCGCGAGATCGCCGTGATGGCCTCGGCCGCCTCCACGTTCGCGGCTCCGCCCGACCGAACGGACCTGGATCCCGCGGAGCTGTCGGTCGTGCGCGAACTCGACAGTCCACCTCACGACCGGTGTGCCACCGGCCTCCTGACGGGGTTCCACCACCTCCTCAGAGGAGAGCTGGCCTTGGCTGCCGGGCCCTTGCGAACGGCTTTCGACGCAGCGAAGGGCGTCTCCGACCCAGATCTGGTCAACGCGATCGGCATCGCCTCGTTCCACCTGGCTGATGATGAGACGTTCCGACACACCTTCACCTCGCTCCTGGCTCACTCGCGCGAACGGGCTGCGTACGGGTTGGTGCTGTTCGCGCTGCCGCGGCTCGCGCTCGCGGACTGCTGCGCCGGACGCCTGGGTGACGCCATCTCCCACGCGTCCGAGGCGAGAGAGCTGGCCTCCGCCTCGGGGCAGGTGGGGTTGTCTGCCATGCCACTGGCCGAGCTGGCGCTCTACGCCGCCCTCCAGGGCGATCCGAGGTTCGACGGGTATGTCGAGGAGCTTGATCGGGTGCTCGCCGGCCACCAGGTCGGCGTCCTCGGGGCGCTCGTGGACGACGCGCGGCGGTGGGCCCTCGGTGAACGTGACCTGGCAGCGGGGCAGTACGCCTCCGCGCTGCATCACCTCGAACAGATGAGGACCCCGCCGCTGATCCGCTTGGCCGGGTACGCGCGCCTCGAAGCCGCCATGCGCTGCGACCGGCAGGATCTGGCACAGACATGGACACAGGAGCTCGACGCTTTCGCCTCGGCGGTGCCCTCTCCGCATGCCTTCGCCCTGGCCGCGTTCGGCGCCGCTGTGCTGGCGGGCGAGAAGGCCGACCCACACTGGCGGGCAGCACTCGAGCACCATGCCGTCAGCGCGCGCCCCGTCGAAGCGGCTCGCACCCGGCTCGCCTATGGCGAGTTCCTCCGCCGACGTCGTCAACGGGTCGCGGCACGAGGGCACTTGCGGGAGGCCCTCAGCACCTTCGAGGACGTCGGGGCGAGCCCCTGGGCAGAACGGGCCCGGCAGGAGCTGCGTGCCTCCGGCGAAACCACCCGCAAGCGCGACCCTTCCGCCGGTCAGGGGCTGACGCCTCAGGAGCGGCAGGTGGCGAAGTTCGTCGCCTCGGGGTTGTCGAACAAGGACGTCGCAGCCCAGTTGTTCGTCAGCCCACGCACCGTCGACTTCCATCTGCGCAACGTCTTCGCGAAGACGGGCGTCACCTCACGCACCGAGCTGACGCAGCTGTCCCTGGACTGACGCCGGCCACGCCGATCCCGGCCATTTCACCGGCGCGACCGGCTGGTCGGTGTCCCTAGCGTTCTTGCCATGGACAACACCACTGCACTCCGAGCCGCACATGTCGACACACGTAGAGTCTCGGCTCCGCTCGACGTCCTGGTCGTCGGCGCCGGACAAGCCGGTCTGTCTCTGGCGTGGCACCTGGCCCGGACCAACGTGCGCTATCTGCTCGTCGACGCCGCACCCGAGGTCGGACACTCCTGGCGCACCCGCTGGGACTCGCTGAAGCTGTTCACCCCCGCGCAGTACGCCGGCCTCCCGGGCACGGACTTTCCCGCAGTCGCCGACTGCTACCCGACCAAGGACCAGGTCGCCGACTTCCTGGCCGTCTACGCCGAGCGGCACAGTCTCCCGATCCTGACCAGCACCCGGGTGAACAGGCTGGAGCCGCACCACGGTGGCTTTGCGGCACACACCACCCAGGGTGTTCTCAACGCCCGCCAGGTTGTCGTCGCGACAGGGCCGTTCCACGTGCCGTTCGTGCCCACCATCGACGGGGCGTTCGATGTGCCGGCCGTGCACAGCTCCGGCTACCGGCGACCAAGCGATCTACCGAGCGGCCGGGTGTTGGTGGTGGGCGGAGCCAACTCCGGTCTGCAGATAGCCGAGGAACTCATCCGAACCCGGCAGGTCGTCCTGTCAGCGGGCACGAACCCGCCGGCCGTTCCACAGAGGCCGCTCGGACGCGATCTGTTCTGGTGGCTGACGCGGCTCGGCCTGATGGACAAGGGTCCGGACTCGCGTCTGGCACAGCGGATGCGCGCCCGCGGCGATCTGGTCGTCGGCAGCAACCGCCGCGCGCTCCGCCGGGCGGGAGTCGACTTCCGGGGGCGCGCGGTCCGCGCGTCCGGCCGGACCGCCACCTTCGCCGACGGCACGTCGATCGAAGTCGACGCCGTCGTCTGGGCCACCGGGTTCCGACCCGACTACAGCTGGATCGACGTGCCGGAGCTGACTGACGACACCGGAATGCCCCTGCACGACTGCGGCCGGAGCGTCGCCGTCCCGGGCCTGTGGTTCCTCGGGCTGCCCTGGCAACGCACTCGCGGCTCCGCCCTCCTCGGCTTCGTCCAGCGCGACGCCGCCCACGTCCACTCGGAGATGTCCACCAAGGTCAGCCCGATCGGGTGATGGACATCGGCCGGGCTCGACGACGAGATTGCCAATGGTGATGGACGCCTCACGTGCGTCGGCGGAGCTGAACCGGAGGTCCGGCGGGTTGAACGCGCAGGCATCATGACAGATCGCACTTTCCTGCGCCTGCCGGCCACGCTGCTTCTCGGGGGCAGCTGCTGTACATCGTGGTTACCCAGGTCCACACCGGTGGGGACGCCAACGACCACCTCGTGACCTGGTTCTTCGCGCTCGATGCCCGCGTCGGGGGCGCGGCTTCGGCGGCACGGCTGGGAGCAGTCTCTGCGGTCGTGGCGCTGGCGATGTACGGCGTTCTGCAGGCCGTGGAGTGTCGCAAACCAGCAGGTCGATGCTGCGTGGGTCAACGCCCCTGCCGCGAACGTCCGCGGCTGCGGTGGACGCTCGCGGTCTCGCGCGCACCTGCGTACCTGATGGGGCTGTCCGGGATCATCTACTTGGTGCAGGGCTGGGTGGTGGGTTCTGAGGGTTTCTCGGGGACCCACACCATCCTGATTCTGGCGGCCTGGACCGTCAGCCTCGCGTGGATGATCTGGCTCGTGGCCGCAGCCTGGCGAGTCCCGAGCTCGCAGGCGGCCCCTCGTCCGGCCGGCTGATCACCGGGGCCGGGTGGTTGTTGCGGGGCAGCTACAGCTCCGACTGCACACCCGCGAGGAGCTGACGGGCCATCACGATCCGCTGCACCTGGTTGGTGCCTTCGTAGATCTGGGTGATCTTGGCATCGCGCATCATCCGCTCCACCGGGTAGTCCCTGGTGTAGCCGTAACCGCCGAGAACCTGCACCGCATCGGTGGTCACCTGCATGGCCGTGTCCGAGGCGAAGCACTTGGCCGCGGCGCCGAAGAAGGTGAGGTCCTTGTCGCCGCGCTCGGAGCGACCGGCCGCGGCGTAGGTCAGCTGCCGGGCGGCCTCGACCTTCATCCCCATGTCGGCGAGCAGGAACTGGAGTCCCTGGAAGTCGGCGATCGGCTTGCCGAACTGCTGACGCTCCTTCGCGTAGCCGAGCGCGTAGTCCAGCGCCCCCTGCGCGATACCGACGGCCTGCGCCGCGATGGTGACCCGGGTGTGGTCCAGGGTGCGCATCGCGATTGCGAAGCCCGCGCCCTCGTCGCCGATCATCCGGTCCGCCGGGATCCGCACGTTGTCGAAGTAGACCTCTCGGGTCGGGGAGCCCTTGATGCCGAGCTTCTTCTCCGGGGCACCGAAGGTGACGCCCTCGTCGTCCTTCTCCACCACGAACGCCGAGATCCCCGCTGAGCGCTTCTCGGGGTCGGTGACCGCGAAGACCGTGTAGTAGTCCGAGACACCGGCGTTGGTGATCCAGCGCTTCACGCCGTTGAGCACCCAGTCGTCTCCGTCCTTGACGGCCCGGGTCTTCATCGACACCGCGTCGGAACCGGCCTCCGGCTCGGACAGGCAATAGGAGAACATCGCCTGCCCGGCGGCCACCGGGGTGAGGTACTTCTTCTTCAGGTCGTCGGACCCGGCGAGGACCAGCGGCATCGTGCCGAGCTTGTTCACGGCGGGAATCAGCGAGGCCGACGCATCGGCGCGGGCGACCTCCTCGATCACGATCGCCGTCGCGAGAGCGTCGGCCGCGGCGCCGCCGTACTCCTCGCCGATGTGCGGAGCGGCGAAGTCCGCCGCGGCGAGTGCTTCGAACGCTGCCTGCGGGAACTCGGCCGACTCGTCGACCTCGGTGGCGTGCGGGGCGACCTTGGCGTCGCAGACGGCGCGAACCGCCTCCCGGATGGCCCGGTGCTCCTCGGACAAGGCGAACATCGACTCAGCGCTCATGGCCCCGATCCTACTTCCGGGTAGCAGATTCACGACCGCGGGTACGCTCGACATATGCCTGCGAAGACGGACAGTTCGCCGCACCCGTGGCTGGACGAGAAGAACATCCGGTTCCTGCTGGAGGACTGCCAGACCTGGGCCGTCGTCGGGTTGAGCGGCGACCCGTCCCGCACCGCGTTCCGGATCGCGCGGCTCCTGCAGCAGCGCGGCAAGCAGATCGTCCCCATCCACCCGGAAGCGCACGAGGTGCTCGGGGAGCAGGGCTACGCCACTCTGGCCGACGTCCCGTTCCCCGTCGACTGCGTCGACGTGTTCCGGCGCTCCGAGGCGGCCGGCGCGTTCGCCGACCAGGCGGTGCAGATCGGGGCAAAGGCAGTGTGGTTCCAGCTCGGCGTCATCGACGAGGACGCCTACCGGCGAACCACCGAGGCCGGAGTGCCGATGGTGATGGACACCTGTCCGGCCATCGAGTGGGCACGGCAGTCCTGACTCCCGGGCGCCGATCGGGTCCGGATCAGAAGCCGAGCTTCCGGTGGGCCTCGCCGCGGACTGCCCTGCCCTTCTCGCGCGCCGACTCCGCGAGCGACTCCTGGAACTTCTCCATCTTGGTGCGCAGCTCCTGCGAGGAGGTAGCCAGGATCCGGACCGCGAGCAGGCCGGCGTTGCGGGCGTTCCCGATCGAGACCGTGGCGACCGGGACACCGGCCGGCATCTGCACGATGGACAGCAGGGAGTCCATCCCGTCGAGGTACCTCAACGCCACCGGCACCCCGA
This sequence comes from Nocardioidaceae bacterium, assembly GCA_035699065.1. Taxonomy (GTDB): domain Bacteria; phylum Actinomycetota; class Actinomycetes; order Propionibacteriales; family Nocardioidaceae; genus Nocardioides_C. Next base: position 10,539 of record DASSBE010000194.1, on the reverse strand, counting down.
TCACCGGCAGGGGGGTCACCGCGGCCAGCATGCCGGGAAGATGGGCCGCACCACCGGCGCCCGCGATGATCACCGAGAGGCCGCGTCCCGCCGCGCCCTTGCCGTAGGCCAGCATCTCCTCGGGCATCCGGTGTGCGGAGACCACGTCGGCCTCGTAGCCCACACCGAACTCCTCGAGCGCCTCGGCCGCCGCCTTCATCGTCGGCCAGTCGGAGTCCGACCCCATCACGATGCCTACCTGCGTCATTCGCTCTCCTGCCCTAGGTCGCCGGCGAACCAGGCCGCCGCATGACGTGCGCGCTCGAGAACGTCACCGAGATCGTCGCCGTACGCCGTGACGTGGCCGACCTTGCGGCCGGGCCGGACGTCCTTGCCGTACAGGTGCACCTTCAGCCGGGGGTCCCGGGCGAACGCGTGCGGGTATCCGTCGTAGAGCGGACCGGCCTCGCCGTGCTGTCCGCCGAGGATGTTGACCATCACCGTCCACGGCTGCCGCGCCTCCGGCGAGCCGAGCGGCAGGTCCAGCACCGCCCGTAGGTGGTTCTCGAACTGGCCGGTGACGGCGCCGTCCATGCTCCAGTGACCGGTGTTGTGCGGGCGCATCGCGAGCTCGTTGACCAGCACCCGGCCGTCGCGGGTCTCGAACATCTCCACGGCGAGGATTCCGGTCACGTCGAGTGCACCCGCGATCTGCAGCGCGATCTGCTGCGCCTGCACCGCGAGGTCCTCCGACAGGTCCGGGGCGGGCGCGATCACCTCGGCGCAGACACCGTTGGTCTGGACCGACTCGACCACCGGGTACGCAGCCGCCTGCCCCGACGGCGACCGGGCCACCAGCGCGGCGAGCTCGCGCCGGAAGTCGACCTTCTCCTCGGCCAGGATCTGTACGTCGGACAGGGCGGCCGCCTTGAACGCGTCGGCGCACTCGTCCTGGGTGGAGACCACCCAGACGCCCTTGCCGTCGTACCCGCCGCGGGTGGTCTTCAGCACCACCGGGAACCCGCCGACGGCGGCGGCGAACGCGGCGACGTCAGCGGCCTCGCGCACCACCGCGTGCCGTGGACCGGGCACGTCGAGGTCGTTCAGGCGCGCCCGCATCACCGCCTTGTCCTGGGCATGCACCAGCGCATCGGGCCCGGGCCGGCAGGCGTGCCCCTGCGCGGTGAGCGTGCGCAGGTGGTCGGTGGGAACGTGCTCGTGGTCGAATGTCACCACGTCGCAGCCCTCGGCGACCGTGCGGAGCGTCTCGAGGTCGCGGTAGTCACCGACGACGGAGTCCGGGATCACCTGAGCGGCCGAGACACCGGGCGCCTCGGCGAGCAGCCGCAACGGGATGCCGAGCGCCACGGCGGCAGGCGCCATCATCCGCGCGAGCTGGCCACCGCCTATCACCGCCAGCACCGGGGTGCCGGAGCTGTGGGCAGGCGAAGTCACGGGAAGAGCCTAGCCAGGTGCTCCTCCCCGCCGGTCAGCAGGCATTCTCCGCCCGCTCGTCGGACTTGCGATAAACCGGTGGCTCTACCTCGAACCGCAGACCGCGCCCCCTGATCGTGGTGATCAGAGTCGGTCGTCTCGTGTCGTCGCCGAGCTTCTTGCGCACCCAACCGAGGTGCACGTCGATCGTCTTGGCGGACGTCCAGAACGTTGTCTGCCAGACGTCACGCATCAGCTCTTCGCGCGACACTATCTCCCCCGGACGGCTGATGAGAGCTTGCAGCAGGTCGAACTCCTTGTTCGACAGCCGAATCTCCACCCCGTCCCGCCATACCCGACGCGAATCCGCGTCCAGGTCCACCCCCTGCACACTGAACATGAAGCAAGGTTAAACGGACAAAACGGACAACGTATATGGAACCAGAAGAATGATCCTTTCGGGCTACCCCCGGTCTAGACCGTCCGGAAGTTCGGTGCCGAGGCTCAGTGCCGTCGTACGGCGACCGGCTGCACCACACCGAACCCGCGCACCGGGCGCGCGGGCAGCAGCCGGGTGTCGAACTGGTCCGGGGGCAGCAGGTCCGCCGTGACGTGGTCGGTGATCACCCGGTTGCGACGGGCCACCCCGGTCAGCCGTGCCGCCATGTTCACCGGCGGCCCGAACACGTCGCCGAGCCGCATGATCACCGATCCGGTGGCGAGGCCGAGGCGTACGTCGGGCAGCCGGGTGTCGTGACCGATCACGTCGACGATGCCCATCGCGATCTCCATCGCCCGGACCGGGTCCTCGGACACGAACAGCACCGAGTCGCCGAGGGTCTTGATCACCCGACCATGCCGGCCGGCCACCACGTCGGCGCACCGGGACTCGAAGATCTCCACCATGTCGGCGAGCCGGTTCTCATCCATCTCGTTGGACAGCGCGGTGAAGCTGACCAGGTCCGCGAACCCGACCGTGACGTCGTAGGTGTGTAGGTCCTCCTCGGCGGCACCGAGCGCCTCGATCCGGCCGACGGCCGCCGCAAGGTGGCGCCGCCAGGAGTAGATCAGCAGCTTCTCGAACGGGACCCCCACCTGCTCGGTGACGCGCAGCGCGCTGCCGATCCGGCTGCCGGTGGCCTCCTCACCGGACTCGAGCTGCTCGACCCGCGCCGACAGGGTGGCCACCTGCCAGTCGGCCAGCCGGGCCATCGTCTGGCCGACCGCCCGGGTGAGCCGGACCGCGGTGTCGAAGTCGATCGCCCCTGCCTCGACCGCACCGACGAGCGTGCTGAGCGCGGCGAGGTCCGCGTCGGTGAACGCCGCCTGCTCGCCGGCGTCGGGGAACCCCAGCGCCCGCCACAGCCGGCGGGCCTGCTCGACCGAGACCCCGGCGGCGTCGGCGATCTGCGCACTGGTCAGCCCGGGCGACTCACCGAGGATCGCCCTCTCGAGCTGTTCGCGGCTGAACGCGCCGGGCTCAGGTTCCGTCATCGGCCCGGTGCAGGTCAGGGTCGAACAGCTGGTCGCTGATCTTCAGGTGCACCTGCTCGACCTGCGGGATGTCGTGCAGCTTCACCCGTCCCTGCTCGCTCGCGTCGGAGATCACGAGCGTGCCGCAGCCCAGCATCCGGTCGAGCAGGCCGTGCTCGTAGGCGACGTCGCTGATCCGGGCCAGCGGGATGTCGTGCCCGCGCCGGGTCAGGACGCCGCTGCGCGTGATCAGCCGGCGGTTGGTGACGGTGTACGTCGTGGTCAGCCAGGTCAGGAACGGGCGCACCACGAACCACAGCACGAGCAGCAGCGCGACCACCCAGATCACGAGCACCAGGAACTCCCGGGGATCGCCGCTGGGCAGCGAGCTGAGGTAGCCGGCCACCCCGGCGATGACGATCAGGACCAGCGCAGGACCCAGCAGCGCCTTGACGTGCGTGCGGGTCGAGACGACGACGAACTCGTCGTCGTTGAGCAGCTTCCGGGAGATCGCCACCTGCCGATCATGTCAGATCCGGCGGCCCCGGCTCGGCCCGGACGTGCACCACGTCACCGGCGCCGAGCACCCGCACACCGGACCCGGTGCGCACCTGGAGCCGGCCGTCCGTGTCGATGCCGACGGCCTCCCCGTGCAGCTGCTCTCCTGTGGGCAGGTCGACCCTGACCTGGCGACCCAGGGTGGAGCAACGGCGGACGTAGGACTCGAGCAGCCCGCGGCCGGCGTCCCCGAGCTCGGCCTGCCACTGCACGTAGAGCGCCTCGAACGCACGCAGCACCTCACGCAGGATCACCGACCGGTCCAGGGTGCGGGCGCCATGCAGCGCCAGCGACGTCGCGGTGGGCACCGGCAGCTCGTCAGCCGACGACGAGACGTTCAGGCCGATCCCCACGACCGCGGCGGGACCCGAGACGCGTTCGACCCGTTCCACCAGGATCCCCGCCACCTTCTGCTCGGCCACCAGCACGTCGTTGGGCCACTTCAGCTCGGCATCCACCTCCGCCACCCGCCGTACCGCCTCGGAGACCGCGATCCCGACCAGCAACGGCAGCCACGGCCAACGCGCAGCGGGCACCCGGTCCGGGGTGACCAGGAACGAGAACGTCAGCGCGGCACGCGGCGGGGTCACCCACGACCGGTCCAGCCGTCCCCGGCCCGAGGTCTGGTGCTCGGCCACCACGACGAGGCCCGACTGCTCCCCGAGACGCGCGCGCTCGGCGACCACCGAGTTCGTCGACGCCGACTCCTGGAGCAGCTCGATCCCGCGCCACAACGATCCCTCCCGGGTCAGCGCGGCGGACAGCGCCACCCGGTCGAGAGGTGGGCGGCGCAGGTCGTCGAAGGTCACAGGCACTACATTGACGCAACGAGCATCCAGGAGGCGAACCACCCGATGAGCGAAGCAGCTGACACGTCGGCCATGGGGGGCACCGAGGTCCCCGAGGACCCTGCCGCGATCGACATCCACACCACCGCCGGCAAGGTCGCCGATCTCGACCGGCGGCTCGAGGAGGCGGTCAACGCCGGGTCGGCACGGGCGATCGAGAAGCAGCACGCGAAGGGCAAGAGGACGGCGCGTGAGCGCGTCGTCGAGCTGCTCGACGAAGGGTCGTTCGTCGAGCTCGACGAGCTCGCCCGGCACCGCTCCACCGCCTTCGGGATGCAGCAGAACCGGCCGTACGGCGATGGTGTGGTCACCGGCTACGGCACCATCGACGGCCGCCAGGTGTGCGTGTTCGCGCAGGACTTCACGGTCTTCGGCGGCAGCCTCGGGCAGGTCTTCGGCGAGAAGATCGTCAAGGTGATGGACCTCGCGATGAAGACCGGCTGCCCGATCATCGGCATCAACGACTCCGGCGGCGCGCGGATCCAGGAGGGCGTGGTCTCCCTCGGCCTGTACGGCGAGATCTTCCGGCGCAACGTGCACGCGTCCGGTGTGATCCCGCAGATCTCGCTGATCATGGGCCCGTGCGCGGGCGGCGCGGTGTACTCCCCCGCGGTCACCGACTTCACGGTGATGGTCGACCAGACCAGCCACATGTTCATCACCGGGCCCGACGTGATCAAGACGGTCACCGGCGAGGACGTGTCGATGGAGGACCTCGGTGGTGCGCGCTCGCACAACACCAAGTCCGGAAACGCGCACTACATGGGGCACGACGAGTCCGACGCGATCGACTACGTGCGCGCGCTGATCTCCTACCTCCCGCAGAACAACCTGGACGAGCCCCCGTCGTACGACGCGGCGCTGACCACAGGGTCGGATCTCGAGATCAACGACACCGACCGCGCCCTGGACACCCTGATCCCGGACTCGCCGAACCAGCCCTACGACATGCACACCGTGATCGAGTCGGTCCTCGATGACGAGGAGTTCCTCGAGGTGCAGGCCTTGTTCGCACCGAACATGCTGATCGGGTTCGGCCGGGTCGAGGGCCGCCCGGTCGGCGTCGTCGCGAACCAGCCCCTGGCGCTCGCCGGCACCCTCGACATCGATGCGAGCGAGAAGGCCGCCAGGTTCGTGCGCACCTGCGACGCGTTCAACGTCCCGGTGCTCACCTTCGTCGACGTGCCCGGCTTCCTGCCCGGCACCGACCAGGAGTGGAACGGCATCATCCGGCGCGGGGCGAAGCTGATCTTCGCCTACGCGGAGGCCACGGTCCCGCTGCTCACCGTGATCACCCGCAAGGCGTACGGCGGTGCCTACGACGTGATGGGGTCGAAGCACCTCGGCGCGGACATGAACGTGGCCTGGCCGACCGCACAGATCGCGGTGATGGGTGCGCAGGGCGCCGTCAACATCTTGTACCGCAACGAGCTGGCCGAGGCCACAGACCCGGAGGCTCGTCGCGCGGAGCTGATCCAGGAGTACGAGGACCACCTCGCCAACCCCTACCTCGCCGCCGAGCGCGGCTACGTCGACACCGTGATCCAGCCGCACGAGACCCGCACCGAGATCGTGCGCGCCCTGCGTCTGCTGCGCTCCAAGCGGGAGACGCTTCCGCCGAAGAAGCACGGGAACATCCCGCTATGAGCGCCGACGAGTCGAGGCCGCCGCTGCTCGTCGTCAAGGGTGACGCGACCGCCGAGGAGGTCGCGGCGCTGGTCGCCGTGCTCCAGTCCGTCGCGACCGCCGGCGGCCCCGCGGAACCACCGGAGCCTCGCTCGGAGTGGGCGGCGCCTCACCGCAGGGTCGGTGCGTCCTTCCCGTTCGGGGCGGCCGGCTGGCGGTCGAGCTCGCTGCCGCGCTGAGGACCGACCCGCCGCTGGACCGCCCAGGCCCGGCGGCCCGCCCACACGCTGAGCCAGACAAGCGCGAGGTTGCGTGCGGCGAGCAGCAGCACCACCGCGACAGACTGCTCGGTGTGCTGGGTCAGCGCCCCGTAGTAGACCGGGAACACCAGGTGCGTGACCCCCGTCGTGGCCAGCAGCACCGCTCCCCAGCGCCGGAGATCACGCTGCGCGCGGGTCTCCGAGACGGCCAGCCCGGCAGCGGCCACCGGCAGCAGCCAGAGCAGGTACTGCGGGCTGAGCACCTTGCTGGTGACCATGAACCCGCTCACCGCTGCCAGACAGGTCCACACGACCGCGTCCACGCCGAGCCCGTCACCGGCCCGCCAGGCGCGCGCCCACAACACGACGAGTGCGACCACCAGCAGGACGGTGAGCACGTTGCTCGCGCCCAGCAGCGCCGAGACTCCCGGACCGGAGACCTGGTAGGCGTTGTAGTCGGAGTAGCCGATCGCGAGCTGGTCGGGTGCCCATGCCCATGCCAGCATCGCGGGGGTCGCGAGCACCGACTCGATCTGCAGCCCCCGGTCGGCCTGCCAGGTCAACGGCGACACCAGCCGTGACCAGCCGGCGAGCGCCAGGCTCGCGAAGGCGAGCAGCACACCGAGCACCGCGACCGTGCCCACGACGGCCCGCCGCCCCCGGCTCCGCGCGGCCAGGGCCGGCAGCAGCAGCGCGGGCCAGAGCTTCAGGCCGGTGGCGACCGCACCGGCCGCCGCCGCGACCCGCGGCCGTTCCACGAGCAGCAGGACCGCGACACCGGCGAGGATCCCGGGCACCAGGTCGAAGCGGGCGTACGTCGTGGCGCCCAGGAGCGGCACCGCGAGCAGCCACAGCCACAGCGCGACGGCGCGTCCGCTGCGGCCGAACCGGTGCAGCAGCACGGTGAAGGCCGCGTCGGTGAGCGCCGCGAGCACCAGGACGAGCTCGGCGTACAAGTCGGGCCGCCCCACCCACTCGGAGACCGCCCAGGGGAACGCGACGAGCGCGACGCCGGGCAGCGGGTACTCCACGAGCGTCGCGGCCAGACCGTTGTCCGGGACCTGCGTGAGGCTGTTCGCGAAGTACGCGACGTCGCCGGTCACCCAGGCCTCCGGGCCGAAGAACAGCCAGAGCACCAGACCACGGCTCAGCAGCCACAGCAGCGCGGCCCAGGTCCTGCTCATCCGCCCCGCCCCTCGACTAGGGTGTCCGCCGTGACGTCGACGGTATCGCGGCTCGTGCTCGCTTCAGCCTCACCCGCCCGGCTGACGACCCTGCGCAGCGCCGGTCTCGCGCCGGACGTGGTCGTGTCCGGTGTCGACGAGTCAACCGTGACGACCCGGGACCCGGCCTCGCTCGCGGTCGAGCTGGCGACCTTGAAGGCCCGTGCGGTGGCCGGGCGGGTCGCCGACGCCCTGGTCATCGGCTGTGACTCGGTGCTGGAGCTGGACGGCGAGGTGCACGGCAAGCCAGGGACCGCCGCCGAGGCGGTCCGCCGCTGGCGCGCGATGCGTGGCCGCTCCGGAGTCCTGCACACCGGCCACTGCGTCGTCGACACCGGCACCGGCCGGGAGCTGGCCCGCCCCGCCTGCACCGTGGTGCACTTCGCCGACCTCAGCGACACCGAGATCGAGGCCTACGTGGACACCGGGGAACCGCTGCAGGTGGCCGGCGCGTTCACCGTAGACGGGCTCGGCGGCGCGTTCGTGACCGGGATCGAGGGCGACCCGCACAACGTGGTCGGGATCAGCCTGCCGCTGCTGCGCACCATGCTCGCCGAGCTCGGTGTCTCCTGGACCGATCTCTGGGAACGCTCGGCCTGACCCGCCGACCCGGGCCGGCGCACCGGCAGGGGTCACGGCCTGCTGGGCATCGTCTGCCGTGCGGCCGCCTTCGTCGGGTGCAGGAAGATGAAGCGGCGGATCGCCCAGAACCGGGCGGCGGTGCCGAGCGCGAGACCGATCACGTTCGCGGAGACGTTGTCCGAGACCGGGTCGTCGAGGTGCAGCACGTACCTGCTGAACGTCAGGCACAGCAACGGGATCGCCATCGAGATGATGTTGATCACGAAGAACGCCAGTCGGCCGCCTGCCGGGCCGACCGCCTCGCGGTGCCGGAACGCCCAGGAACGGCTCCCCCGATAGCTGACCACCATGCCGAGCAGGTTCCCGATCACGAAGGCCACCAGCGGCTGCTCGTGCATCGGGCCGGGCCCGCCGAGATAGCCGTGCACCAGCCCGTTGAAGACCACCAGCGCGACCAGGGTGGCGACACCGCCTACGGCGAGGAACTTCGCGACCTCACTGGCGAGGCGATGCAGGCGGCGACCCATATCCGTCAGCGTAGTGGCTGCGGTGCTCACTCCACCGGAAGGCCGAGCCCGCGGGCGATGAGCATCCGCTGCACCTCTGAGGTACCCTCCCCGATCTCGAGGACCTTGGCGTCCCGGTAGAACCGGGTCACCGGATACTCCTCCATGAACCCGTAGCCGCCGAAGACCTGGGTCGCGATCCGGGTGGCGGTGACCGCGGACTCGGTCGCGTAGAGCTTCGCGACCGCGGCCGCCTGCTTGAAGTCCTTGGCCGGCCGGCCCGCGTCCTTCATCGCCGCCGCCTTGTAGGTCAGCGCACGGCTCGCCTCGAGCATGACCTGCAGGTCAGCCACCTGGAAGGCGACGCCCTGCTTCGCGCCGATGGGTACGCCGAACGTGGTGCGCTCGCCGGCGTACTGCAGCGACATGTCCAGGCAGGCCTGGATGCACCCGACCGCGAGTGCGGCGATGGCGACCCGCCCGTCGTCGAGGATGGCCAGGAACTGCGCGAACCCGCGCCCCCGCTCCCCGAGCAGGTTGGCCTCGGGGACGCGGACGTTCTCGAAGCTCAGCGGGTGCGTGTCGGAGGCGTGCCAGCCGAGCTTGTCGTAGGCCGGCTCCACGGTGAACCCGGGTGTCCCGGACGGCACGATGATCGTGCTGACCTCGGCCCGGCCGTCCTCACGCGTCCCGGTGCGGGCGGTGACCGTCACCAGCGAGGTGATGTCCGAGCCGGAGTTGGTGATGAACTGCTTGGCGCCGTTGACCACCCACTCGCCGTCCACGAGCCCGGCCCTGGTCCTGGTCGCACCGGCGTCGGACCCGGCACCCGGCTCGGTGAGCCCGAACCCGGCCAGGGTGCGTCCCGCGACCAGGTCCGGCAGCCACGTCTTCTTCTGCTCGTCGCTGCCGAAGGTCAGCAGCGGGTTGATCCCGAGCCCTACCGCGGCCTCGAGCGTGATCCCCATCGACTGGTCGACGCGCCCGACCTCCTCGATCGCCAGGCACAGTGACGTGAACGCGCCGGCACCCTCGTCGAGGCCCGCGCCGCCGAACTCCTCCGGAGCGGTGAGCCCGAACAGCCCGAGGGCCCCCATCTTGGCGACCACGTCGGTCGGGAAGTGGTGCTCCTTGTCCCACCGGGCGGCGTGCGGCGCGATCTCGGCCTCGGCGAACTCGCGGACGCTGCGGCGGAACTCCTCGTGCTCACGAGACAGCTCGTAGGACATGGTGACGCCTTCCGTTGGTGCTTTACGCTTACGTAAACGTAAGGCACTCTAGAGTGCGGCCACAGTCCGCGCAAGGGAGGCAACAGATGACCAGCCAGCGCACCGGCGTCGACGACGCAGCACGCACCTGGACCATCGCCGAGCTGGCCGAGGAGCACGGCCTCACCCTGCGCACGATCCGGCACTACGAGGACGTCGGCCTGCTCTCCCCCGAGCGTCGCGGCACGACACGGGTCTTCCACAACCGGGACCGGATCCGGCTCGCGCTGATCCTTCGCGGCAAGCGGCTCGGCTTCTCGCTCGACGAGATCGCCCGGATCGTGAACATGTACGACGAGCAGCCGGGCGAGGCCGGACAGCTGCAGTACCTGCTCGACCAGATCGCGGTACGACGGGCTGAGCTCGAGCAGCGACGCCGTGACATCGAGGACACCCTGTCCGAGCTCGAGACCGTCGAACGCCGCTGCCGCGAGGACCTCGCCGGGCTCTGACGCCGATCCTCAGGCGCGGTGCAGCCAGGTCAGCAGGTCGGCCGGCGCCAGGGCGGCCGCACGCTCGTGATAGCGCCGCAGCTGCTCGGCCGTGAGCACCTCGCGGCCGGTGCCCGACCGGCCCGCACGGAAGAAGGCCTGCGGGTCCTTGAGGATTCCCAGCGTGTTCGGGGTGAGCGAGTCCGCCCGCGCGCGCATGCTCGTGAACCGGGCGGCCTCCACCAGGCCCGGCCAGCGTTCCTCCGGCACGGCGACGTCGAGCCGGTCGGCGATCCGTCGCATCTCGCCGCCCAGGTCGTCGACCAGGTCGTCGTAGTGGACAAGCAGCAC
>DASSBE010000193.1:0-24526 GCA_035699065.1 Nocardioidaceae bacterium | reverse complement strand
ACGATGCCGCAGCAATTCGACCTAAGGAACATGGGTCCGAGACGGGCCGAACATGGGAGGCTCGTTCGCATGCGCTCGATGGACAGCCGAGACGTCGAACAGGCCGTGGCCGAGATGGTGCGAGTACTCACGCCGTATGAGTCTCGAGACTGGCAGGGCCTGGCGGCCGGGTCGCTCGAATGGAATTGCTGGACGACGGCGGCCCATGTCGCGCATGACCTTCTGGCCTATGCGGGACAGGTAGCGGCTCAGCCGGGGAGCGCCTACCTGCCGTTCGACCTCGTCATACACCCCGACGCGCCGCCGCGTGACGTGCTCCAAGTCGTCATGGCCTCCGGAAGGCTCCTGAGCAGCGCGCTGGCCGCGGCCGGACCCGTCGCCCGCGCATGGCACTGGGGGGCGACTGACCCAGGCGGCTTTGCAGCTCTGGGAGTCAACGAGATCCTGATGCATACCTATGACATCACGCAGGGTCTCAGCATTGGCTGGCTTCCCTCTCAATCGCTCTGTGCTGCGGTGCTGGCGCGGCTGTTCCCCGACGCTCCGGACGGTGACCCGGTCCAGGTGCTCCTCTGGTCTACCGGGCGAGCGGAGCTCGAAGACCGACCTCATGTCACGTCCTGGACCCTGAAGGCTGCCATCGATTGATGCAACGCTGCGGTATCGGCAGCACGGCCGGGCAAGCACGTCCACTCGAGGGGACACCCAGTCAGACTGTCGAGGAGGTCGCGCAGGAATGAGCGTGGTTGTCCACCGACCTCGCTGCCACCCCGAGATCGGCACCAAACGAAAAATGTCGGCGGCGTCTCATAGCGTGTCTTTCATGAGTCAGGCAGCCCAGCTCGAAGAGGCCGTGTTCACCACCACGGCGGACGGGCCGGCGTGCCTGGACCTGCCGGGACTGCACGCGTTCCTGACCGGCCTGGCCGGCTTGGACCGTGAGGTTACTGATGCCGAGCGGATCGACCAGATCCGGATGCTCGAAGACATCAAAGCCGCAGTGGCGGCCGCGCAGGCCCGCGCCGAGGTCGACCTCTCCGACTCGGTCAAGGCCCGGCACCAGGAGCTTGGTTTGCCGGCCAGGCGCCGAGGGCGCGACGTCGGAGCGCAGATCGCGCTCGCCCGCCGCGAGTCTCACGCCCGCGGTGACCAGCTGCTCGGAGTCGCCACGGCGGTCGTCACCGAGATGCCGCACACCCACGCCGCGCTCACCCACGGTCGGTTGAGCGAGAAGCGCGCCGAGGCTCTGGTTCGCGAGTCGGCCCACCTCTCGCGCGAAGACCGGACCCGCCTGGACGCCGAGCTGTGCGCCGACCCTAGGACCCTGGAGGGCAAGGGCACCAAGTCGGTCGCCGCCATGGCCCGGCAGGTGGCCTACCGGCTCGACCCCGCCGGCGCGGTGCGACGACAGCGCAAGGCCCACACTGAACGCCGGGTCACCTGCCGGCCCGCACCCGACACCATGGCCTACCTCAGCGCGCTCCTTCCGGCGACGCAGGCGGTCGCGGTCTTCGCCGCACTGTCGAAATGCGCCGAGCAGGCCCGCGCCGGCGGCGACCCCCGCAGCCGCGGACAGGTGATGGCTGACACTCTGGTCGAACGTGTCACCGGACAATCCACCGCACCGGCCGTGCCGGTGCAGATCCAGCTGGTGCTCACCGACCGCACCCTGCTGGCCGGTGGGCCCGATCCCGCGCACCTGGCCGGATACGGACCACTCCCCGCCCAGGGCGCCCGGGACCACATCCTCGCGCTGCTCGACCAGGCTGGTGCCACCGACTCCGAACTGCGCGACACCAGCGTGTGGCTGCGCCGGGTCTACGCCCACCCCACCACGGGGCAGCTGACCGGCATGGACTCGCACAGTCGGACCGCGCCGTCCGGGATGCGGCATCTGGTCGCCACCCGCGACCAGACCTGCCGGAACTCCTGGTGCGACGCTCCCGTCCGGCACATCGACCACCCCGTCCCCCACCACGCCGGTGGACCCACCAGCGTGCTGAACAGCCAGGGGCTGTGCGAGGCGTGCAACTACGTCAAGGAGTCCCCCGGCTGGCGCACCCGGCGTGGCCCGTACTCCGGCGAACCAGGCGCCCCGCACACTGTCGTCACCACCACCCCGACCGGACACAGCTACACCTCCAGCTCGCCACCGCTGGCCGGCACCACACTTCCTCACCAGCGAGCACCAGGCCGGCACGCAGGTCCAGCCGCGCAGAACGCGCCCCCAACGAGGCAGGCTGGATCGCCGCTCGATAACCAGTTCCACCGCCTCATCCACGCTGCCTGACAGATGCCCGGCGGGTGCTGCCAACGCCCTACACGGCAGCGGCTCAACCGAGGTCGAACACCTTGCCCGGATTGAGAATGCCCTGCGGATCGAGGGCACGTTTGAGGTCGCGGTGCACACGCAGGCTCAGCTCCCCGGCCTCACGCAGCAGCAGGTCTTTCTTCAGCGTGCCGACGCCGTGCTCGCCCGTGATCGTGCCGCCGAGGTCGAGCCCGACCACCATGATGTCGTCGAACGCCTGCTTCGCCGCCGTGCACTGGGCCTCGTCGGAGCCGTCGAACACCACGGCGGGGTGGAAGTTGCCGTCGCCGGCGTGACCCACGACGGCGACCAGTACGCCGGCCGAGGCGGCCACGGCCTCGATGCGGGAGACCAGCTCGGCCAGCCGGTCCCGCGGCACGCAGACGTCGTCGATCAGCGTGGTGCCCATCTTCTCGAAGGCGATCAGCACCTGCCGGCGCGCGGCGAGCAGCAGCTCACCCTCGCGGGCGTCCTCGGCCACCACCACCTCCGTCGCACCCGCGTCGGCCAGCAGCTTCCCGATCAGGTCGATGTCGTGCCGGCCCTGCACCGGCCCGGCGTCGCTCTGGGCCAGCACCAGCGCGCCGGCGTCCGGCTCGAAGCCGAGCCCGAACATGTCGTTGACCGCGTGCAAGCTGGTCCGGTCCATGAACTCGAGCAGGCTCGGCACCACGCCGCTGGTCACGATCCCCGAGACAGCGGCGGCCGCCGTTGCCGCGTCCGCGAACACGGCCGCCACGGTCAGGGGCTCCTGGGCTGCCGGCCGCAGCATCAACGTCGCCTCGGTGATCACGCCCAGCGTGCCCTCACTGCCGACGAACAGCTTCGTCAGGTCGTAGCCGGCGACGCCCTTGACCGTGCGGCGGCCGGTGCGCAGCACCTCGCCGTCGGCAAGGACGACCTCGAGGCCGAGCACGTAGTCGGTGGTGACGCCGTACTTCACGCAGCAGAGGCCACCGGAGTTGGTGGACAGGTTGCCGCCGATCGAGCAGAACTCCCAGCTCGACGGGTCGGGTGGGTAGAACAGGCCGTGCTCGGCGACCGCACGCGACAGAGCGGCGTTGAACACGCCCGGCTGGGTGACGACCACCCGGTTCGCGACGTCGATCTCCAGCACCCGGTCCATCCGGTCCAGGCTGAGCACGACGCAGCCCTCGATCGCGTTCGCGGCGCCGGAGAGCCCGCTGCGGGCACCTTGTGGGACCACCGGCACGCCGTACTCGCTCGCCAGCCGCAACGTGGTGGACACCTGTGCGGTCTCCCGCGGCAGGACGACCGCCGCGGGTATCCCGGCCGGGCAGAACATCGCACGGTCGAAGCGGTAGGACTCCATCCGGTCCGGGTCGGTGACCACGCACCCGTCCGGCAGCGCGTCGGCCAGGGCCTCGAGGATTCCACGGCTCATCCCGCCACGGTAACCCTCGCGGCCGTCCCGGTCAGCCCGCGAGCAGCAACGTCCGGCGCCAGGTGTGCCGGTGCGCCTGACCGATCAGGCCCTGCTCGTCGAGGAAGCCGATCACCCGCTCGCCCATCCAGGCCATCGTGTCGCGGTAGTGCGGGTTGGCCAGTGCCTGGCGGCGGGCCTCCCGCGGGTCGAGCCCCACGGCGGCGTACACCCCGGGATGGACCAGGCTGCGGGTGACGAAGAGCGCGGTCTGCGCGGTGACCAGCTGGTGGAACGCGCGTGCCGGTCCGGAGAGTCGGGGCATTGCCCGCTCGACCTCCTCGCGGGCGAAGGTCATGTGCCGCGCCTCCTCGAGCACGTGGATCCGCGAGACCATCCGGCTCAGCGGCTGGACCCGCTCGTCCTTCATCAGCTCGCGCTGCCAGCGGTCGAGGATCTCCTCCGCGACCAGGATCGAGGCGTAGGCGCTGACCCCGCCGGCGAGGGTCTTGAAGCCGCGGCCGAGCCGGTGGATGCGCGGCGAGGCGCCGTAGGCGGGTACGCCGTACCGGTCGATCATCCGGCCGAACATCACCGAGTGGCGGCACTCGTCACCGATCTCGGTGAGGGCGTACTGGGTCCGGGCGGAGCGCGGGTCCTGGTCGTAGACCTGGCGCAGCATCATCTGCATCAGGATCAGCTCGAACCACAGCCCGACGCCGGCGATGCTGGCGGTCTCGTGCTTGGACATCTCGATCCGCTGCTCCTCGCTGAGCGTGTCCCACAGCGGGGTCCGGTAGAGCGACATCCGCTCCGGCCGCATGAAGTAGGCGCCCTCCACGAGCGGCGCGTCCCAGTCGATGTCGACCTCGGGGTCGTAGGACTGCTTCGCCGAGGACCTCAGCAACCGGGCGGAGGTGGGGTCGCCGGCTCGTCCGCTGGTGCGTCCGCTGGTCACGGTCATCTGCCTGCCTCCACGGTGCTCGACAAGTATTAGACGTTACTCCAAGTAACAGTTATCTGCTAGCGTGACGGACATGGCATCCCGAGTCAAGGGCCCCCACAACGACGGCCGCAGCACGCGCTGGTCCTCGCACCGTGAGTCCCGCCGCGCGCAGCTGGTCACGGCCGCGGTCGCGGCGATCGACGAGCACGGCCCGGGCGCCGGCCTCGACGAGATCGCGCGCACCGCGGGCGTGAGCAGGCCCGTGCTCTACCGCTACTTCACCGACAAGGCCGGCATCCACACAGCGGTCGGCCAGTGGGGCGCCGAGCTGGTGATGGAGCGCCTGCTGCCGGCGCTGCTCGCCGAGGTCCCGATCCGGGGCCGGGTCGAGCTCGCCGTGGAGGCCTACCTGGGCACGATCGAGGAGCACCCGAACGTGTTCCTCCTCCTCGTGCGGCACCGGGTCAGCGGCTCCGGCGACAAGGAGGCGGACGACCCGCTGGCGGACGGCAAGGCCGCGATCGCCTCGGCGATCGCCCGGGTGCTCGGCGACGCGCTGCGAGAGCTCGGTGTGGACGCGGGCGGCGCCGAGCCGTGGGCGCACGGGCTGGTCGGGCTCGGGCTGTCCACCGGTGAGTGGTGGCTGGACCGGCGCACGATGTCACGCGCCCACGTCGGCGCCTACCTGACCGATTTCATCTGGCACGCCCTGGACGGCATCGCCCGCAGCTACGGCGTCCCGCTCGACGCCGACCAGCCACTGCACCTGGTCACCCCACCCGCACCGGAACAGGAGGCAGATCGATGAGCCAGCAGACACCGACCGACGAGGGGTACGACGGACCCGCCGAGCTGCTCGCGGACGACGCACCAGTGCTGCAGGTCAGCGTGACCCTGCGTGGCGTGTTCCAGCCGATCGACGGCCGGTACCACTGGTACGGCCGGGTCGCGGCCCACGACGGGATCGACGACCTGGTCAGGTCCGGAGCGTCCGTCGTACTCCGGACACCGCACGGGGAGGCGGCCGGCCGGCTCGCGGACCGGGACACCTGGGGGAGGTACCGGATCTCCGCGACCGGGGTCCCACCTTTCGAGCACGGGAGTTAGCCGACGGCGCGGGGTGGGTAGTTGCCGCGGGTGAACCTGACCCGCACCAAGTCCATCGACGACATCCTCGCCCACTCCCGCGACGAGGTCTCCCCTGACGAGGGGATCGCGGCAGCCGGCCACCTCCGCAAGCGCCTCGGCGCCGTCGACCTGATGAGCTTCGGGATCGGGATCGTGATCGGCACCGGGATCTTCACGCTGACCGGTGTCGCCGCGAAGGACCTCGCCGGTCCCGGGGTAGTGATCTCCTTCGCCCTGGCCGGTTTCGTCAGTCTGCTCGCGGCGCTGTGCTACGCCGAGCTTTCCTCGGCCGTTCCAACCGCCGGGTCGGCCTACACCTACGCCTACGCCACGATCGGCGAGATCTTCGCGTGGATCATCGGCTGGGACCTCATCCTCGAGTTCGCGCTCGGTGCCGCCGTGGTCGCGCGGGGCTGGTCGGCCTACCTGGCCGGCCTCTCCGACGCGGTGCCGACCTCGCTGTTCGGCGAGTCCGCACCGGTGAACGTGGGGGCGGTGGCGGTGGTGCTGCTCCTGGGCATCGTCGCGTACGTCGGGATCCGCGAGGCGAAATGGCTCACCAACGTGCTGGTCGCGATCAAGGTGCTGATCTGCCTGTTCGTGATCGTGGCCGGTGCGTTCTTCGTCCGGGCCGGCAACTGGACGCCGTACATCCCCGACGCCACCGAGCCGGAGGCGGGCACCAGCGGGCTGACCCAGCCGCTGTGGCAGGCCGTGGTCGGTGTCGAGCCCTCGGTCTTCGGGATGGCCGGCGTGCTGTCCGCGGCGGCCATCGTGTTCTTCTCCTACACCGGCTTCGAGGCGGTCGCCAACCTCGGTGAGGAGACCCGCAACCCGAAGCGCGACCTGCCGCTCGGGCTGCTCGGCACACTGGGCATCTGCACGCTGCTCTACGTGGGCGTCTCCGCCGTGCTGACCGGGATGGTCGACTACCGGCAGGTCGACGAGGGTGCGCCGATCTCGGCGGCGTTCGAGACCGTGGGCCTGGGCTGGGCGGCGGTGCTGATCGGGATCGCCGCGATCGCCGGACTGACCTCGGTGATCCTCGTCGACATCGTGGCGATGGGCCGGATCGGCTTCGCGATGGCACGCGACGGCCTGCTGCCGGCCCGGCTGTCCCGGGTGCACCCGAGGTTCGGGACGCCGAGCGTGATCACGATGGTCACCGTCGGTTTCGTCGCCGTGCTCGCCGCCCTGGTCCCGCTGGCGAAGCTCGCCGAGATGGTCAGCATCGGCACCCTGTTCGCGTTCACGATCGTCTCGATCGCGGTGCCGATCCTGCGCCGGACCCGGCCCGATCTTCCTCGCCCGTTCCGGGCGCCGCTCTCCCCCGCACTGCCGATCTTCTCCGCCGTGCTCTGTCTGGCCCTGATGGGCAACCTCGCGATCGAGACGTGGCTGCGGTTCCTGGCCTGGTTACTGATCGGCTTCGCGATCTACTTCCTCTTCGGCGCAAGACGTTCCCGTGTCGGCCGTGACGACGAACGACGGGAGCCGGCACCGGCGAGGTGATCGGGCTCTCATCCGGCCACCGTGACATGCATAGGTCTCCTATGTATATTTGATTGCGTGAGCCAACCAACCGCGCCCGCCACTCTCGAGGACCACGCCGCTGCACTGGTGATGTACTCCGCGCGGCTCGGACGCGCCGTGAGCAGGCGCACCGCGACCGACGTCCCCGCGGCCACGCTCCGGCTGCTCTCGCAGGTCGACGAGCTCGGGCCGGTCGGGATCAGCCAGCTGGCCCATGCTGACCGCTGCTCGCAGCCGACCATGTCCGGCGGGGTGCAGAACCTCGTGGACAAGGGCTGGGCCCTGAAGAGACCCAACCCGAAGGACGCGCGCTCGTCACTGGTCGAGCTGACGGCGACCGGCGCCACCGTGCTGCGTGAGGCCCGCCGGCGCAACGGAGCCGTCGTGGCCGAGCGGCTCGCGGCGGACCCGTGCCACGACCGCGACGACCTCGAGGCCGCCGTACGCCTGCTCCAGCACCTCCTCCAGCCCGCACCCGACGAAGGACCTCCGTGACCACCGAACCCTCGATCCTCAAGCAGCCGCGCGCGGTGTGGGCGGTCGCCTTCGCCTGCGTGATCGCCTTCATGGGCATCGGCCTCGTCGACCCGATCCTCAAGCCGATCGCCGACGAGCTCGGCGCCTCCCCCAGCCAGGTCTCGCTGCTGTTCACCAGCTACATGGCGGTGATGGGTGTCGCGATGCTGATCACCGGCGTCGTCTCCAGTCGGATCGGCGCCAAGCGGACACTGCTCTCCGGGCTCGCCCTGATCATCGTCTTCTCGGCGCTGGCAGGCTCGTCCGACACCGTCGGCGCGATCGTCGGCTTCCGCGCCGGCTGGGGGCTGGGCAACGCGCTGTTCATCGCCACCGCGCTGGCCACCATCGTCACCGCGGCCAGCGGCTCGGTTGCCCAGGCGATCATCCTGTTCGAGGCGGCACTCGGCGTCGGCATCGCGGCCGGCCCGATCGTCGGCGGCCAGCTCGGCTCGCTGTCCTGGCGCGCCCCGTTCTTCGGGGTGGCCGTGCTGATGACGATCGCGCTGCTCGCCACCGCGTTCTTCCTCCCGAAGACCCCGCCGGCACCACGCAAGACCTCGCTGGCCGACCCGTTCAAGGCACTGCGGCATCCCGGCCTGGCGGTCATCGCCGTCACCGCGCTCTTCTACAACATGGGTTTCTTCACGCTGCTGGCGTTCGCTCCTTTCCCGCTGGACATGACCGCCTCACAGGTCGGCTTTGTGTTCTTCGGCTGGGGCCTGCTGCTGGCGTTCACCTCGGTGTGGGGTGCGCCCTGGCTCCAGCAGCGGTTCGGAACCGTCCCCACGGTGATCGGGTCGCTCGTGCTGTTCGCCGCCGACCTGGCGGCGATGGCCGTCCTCACCGAGAGCAAGACCGCGCTCGTGGTCGGCATCATCGTCGCCGGCGCGTTCCTCGGCATCAACAACACCCTGATCACCGAGGCGGTGATGGGGTCGGCCCCGGTCGAGCGTCCCGTCGCGTCGGCGGCGTACTCCTTCGTCCGGTTCTCCGGTGGTGCGGTGGCTCCGTGGGTGGCCGGCAGGCTCGGCGAGGACGTCAGCGTGCACGCCCCGTTCTGGATGGGGGCCGGCGTGGTGTTGGTCGGCGTCGCGGTGCTCTCGCTCGGCCGCCGCTACGTCGAGCGCGGCGCCGAGCAGGCTCCCGGGCACGGGACGCGGGACGAGGCCGAGATGCTCGCCGTCGGGGACCTGGACTAGGCCTTCACCCAGGCGAAGAGGCGTACGACGGTGCCGGTGACTGTCGAGCGGACCTGGACCAGGTCGCACAGCTGGTTGGCCATCCACACACCGCGACCGTTCTCGGAGGACAGCGAGCTCAGCTCACGTCCCACCAGGGGGTTCACGATCGTGCCGGAGTCGCGTACCTCCACCACGAACGCGCCGGCCTCACGCCAGGCGCAGATCACGCCGGACCCACCGCCGTGGGTGATGCTGTTGGTGGCCAGCTCATGGGCGGCGAGCACCAGGTCCTCCGCGGCGTCGGCGGGAACCCCGGCCTGCCGGCTGAGCTGACGGACCAGGTCCCGGACCCCGGCGAGGTCGTGCCCCGCGAAGGGCACCGTGTCCGCGGTCGGCGGCGGTGCCGTCAGTGTCCCGGCGAACGCGGACAGGGCGTGGCCGTGGCCCTGGTAGTCCATGCCCCGTTCCCCGTCGGACCCCACCACGGGATGGGTGCGCTGCGCCTCCTCGAGCGCGCGAGCGGGGAGGCGGTCGACGTCGTAGGGGCAGAGCAGCCGCCAGGCCGGGCCCTCGTCGAACGCCACGTTGAGCAGTGACTCGTGCAGCGCGCACTCGTCGATCTCGACGTCGCGCCGGCCCGCCCAGACCGGTTCACCGATACCGCGGACCGGCCGGCCGGCACCCCGGTCGAGGAAGCGTCGCCACTCGGGGATGATGCAGGCCGGGTTGGCCCCGAGCTCGACCATGTCCACGAACTGCACCCGCGCCGCGTCGGCGCCGAGGGCGTCGGCGAGGGAGCGCACCCGGTCCTTTGGCATCGCGACCAGGACGGGCTCGCCCTGGTCGAGCCCCTCGCGCACGAAGGGCACGACCGTCGCGAGCAGGTCGCCGATCCCGTGGTAGAGCACCGCCTCGTGACGGAATCCGTCCGTGGCGCAGTCAGGTGCGTGCGAGACAACAGCCAAGAGTCGAGCCCCCTCCAGCGCCGACGTTGCGGCAGCCCTGCCTTTCCCCGTGGCAGGTCCTCCCAGGTGACAGCATGCTCCCTCACGGGCGAGAGGTAAAGATTTCAACCCAATTCTCCGATAAGCGTGTCGAGGCGCGGACACGGCACGGTTGCGGCTGTCCCCACCATGCGCATTAGGGTGCAGGTCATGAATACACGTGCCTTGAAGACCCTGGCGACCGCTGCGCTGATGACCATGACCCTGGCGGCCTGCTCGACCGGTGGGGACACCACCGAGCTCGAGGGCGGCGAGAAGGTCGTCGAGAAGGGCAAGCTCACCGTGTGCACGCACCTGCCCTACCAGCCGTTCGAGTTCAACGAGGACGGCAAGGTGGTCGGCTTCGACATCGACCTGATGGACCTCGTCGCCAAGGACCTCGGCCTCGAGCAGAAGGTCTTCGACACCCCGTTCGAGGGCATCCAGTCCGGCCAGTCGCTGAACACCAGCAAGTGCGACGTCGCTGCGGCCGGCATGACCATCACCGACACCCGTGCCAAGGTGATCGACTTCTCCGACCCCTACTTCAACGCCACGCAGGCGCTGCTGGTGAAGAAGGACTCGGGCATCTCCACCCTGGAGGACCTCGCCGGGAAGTCGCTCGCGGTCCAGGACGGCACCACCGGCGCCATCTACGCCGAGGAGAACGCGCCGGAGGACACCGAGATCCGTTCCTTCGAGGACCTCGCGCTGCTCGAGACCGCGGTGGCCACCGGCCAGGTCGACGCGGGCATCAACGACAACGGCGTGCTCTACGACTACGTCAACGACCACCCGAAGCTCGCCGTGCCGACCGAGTTCGACACCGGCGAGCAGTACGGTTTCGCGGTGGCCAAGGACAAGAACGACGCGCTGCTCGAGACGATCAACGACGTGCTGGCCAAGGCCAAGGAGGACGGCACGTACGACGAGATCTACAAGAAGTGGTTCGGCGAGACGCCCAAGGGCTGATCCGCTCCTGAGACCGTTCCAGCGAACCGAGAGGTGAAGCCGCCATGGCGATGAGCCCACGCAAGCGTGCCCGCGTCGTCAGGCTGGTGCAGTACGCCGTGCTGATCGTGATCGTCGTGGCGATCGCGCTGGTCACCGACTGGGGCGCGATCGCGAAGGCGTTCTTCGACCTCGGGGTCGCCCAGGGGATGCTCCCGACCATCTTCACGACCGCGTTGAAGAACACCGTGCTCTACACGCTGTGCGGGTTCACCTTCGGGCTGGCTCTGGGCCTGGTGCTCGCGCTGATGCGGCTCTCGTCGGTGGGTCCTTACCGCTGGATGGCGACCGCGTTCATCGAGTTCTTCCGCGGCGTCCCGGCCCTGGTGGTGTTCATCGCGCTCGCCTTCGGCATCCCGACCGCGTTCCCCGGCCGCGGCGCGCCCGGCGGTATCCTCGGCACGGTCACCCTCGCCCTGGGCCTGGTCGGTGGCGCCTACATGGCCGAGACGATCCGGGCGGGCATCCAGGCAGTGCCCAAGGGCCAGATGGAGGCCGCCCGGTCGCTGGGCATGTCCAACGGGCGGGCGATGCTCTCGATCGTGATCCCGCAGGCCTTCCGGATCATCCTTCCCCCGCTGACCAACGAGCTGATCCTGCTCACGAAGGACTCCTCGCTCGTCTACATCCTGGGACTGAGCTTCTCGACCATGGAGCTGACCAAGTACGGCCGGGAGACACTGAACCAGGAGGCGAACATGACCCCGCTGGTCGCGATCGCGCTGTGCTACCTGCTGATCACCGTCCCGCTGTCCATCGTCGTCAGACAGATGGAGTCCCGAGCCGAGAGGGCGCGCTGAGATGACCGAGCCGCAGCTGCGCAAGGATGCGCCCGCCATCGACGTCAACGAGCTGCACAAGTACTTCGGCGACAACGAGGTGCTCAAGGGGATCGACTTCCACGTCGACAACGGCGAGGTGGTCTGCGTCGTCGGACCGTCCGGCTCCGGCAAGTCGACGCTGCTGCGCTGCGTGAACCTGTTGGAGGCCCCCACGTCGGGGACGATCTTCGTCGAGGGCGTGGAGATCACCGACCCGGACATCAACGTCGACAAGGTGCGCAGCAAGATCGGGATGGTCTTCCAGCAGTTCAACCTGTTCCCGCACCTGTCGGTGATGCGCAACCTCACCATCTCCCAGCAGCGGGTGAAGAAGCGCGGCAAGGCGGAGGCGGTCCAGGTCGCCCGCAAGAACCTGGAGAAGGTCGGACTCGCGGGCAAGGAGGACGCCTACCCCGCGCACCTGTCCGGTGGCCAGCAGCAGCGCGTCGCGATCGCGCGGGCACTGTCGATGGACCCCGACATGATGCTGTTCGACGAGCCGACCAGCGCACTGGACCCCGAGCTCGTCGGTGACGTGCTGGCGGTGATGAAGGACCTCGCGCACGAGGGAATGACCATGATGGTGGTGACCCACGAGATGGGCTTCGCGCGCGAGGTCGGCGACAAGCTGGTGTTCATGGACGGCGGCGTGATCCTCGAGGAGGGCGTTCCCTCCGACGTACTCGCCGATCCCCAGCACGAGCGCACCCGGTCGTTCCTGTCCAAGGTGCTCTAGGCACGGGCTGGTTCAACCGCCGTCCACGACCACGTTCGTCCCGGCCGCCTTGTCGTGCAACGCCTGGCGCTTGTCGTCCCACAGCGGCCAGAGCACGTCGAGGAGCGGGAACCAGCCCACCGCCAGGGACGCGAACGGGATCGGGGTGAACAGGGTCGCGACGTTCTGCACCAGCAGCCGGCGGGCGATCGCCGACCACGGCAGCTGACCCGGGCGTTCCCGCAGCCGCACCCGCAGACCGAGCACCATCTTGCCGGGCGTGGCACCGCGCCTGCGCAGGAACACCGCGTGGTAGGTCAGGCCCACCAGGAGCCCGATCAGCGTGAGGATCACGAGCTGCTCCAACCCGACGGTCATCCCGGCGAACGGCGAGAGTGTTCCGCCGGAGTCCAGGTCGGCCCTCTGCCGTTCCATGAAGCGCAGGTACTCGCGGCCGTAGGAGATCAGGAACGGTAGCCCGAGCAGACCGGACGCGATCCCCACGATCAGCGAGTCGAGCACCGCCGCGCCCGCGCGCTGCCACCAGCTCGCCAGCGGCTGGCCGTCCGGCGTGGTCGGCCTCCCGTACGCCGGACGTGGAGACTGAGCTGCGACGGGCCCGGACACGTGCGGGGTCCACTGCTGCCCGTCCCAGTACCGCTGCCCCGCCGGCATGCCGGTGCCGGTCGCCGCGGGGTCGGGGTACCAGCCGGCCGGTATCTGGGTCATGGCGCCGATGCTGTCACAGCACCGGCCCGCCGCCCGCCACTTCGCCGCAGGCCCTGGGACGACCCGAGCAGCGCGGCGACCGCGAACGCGAGCAGGAAGTACCTCGAGGGCAGCGGCACGATCGTGACCACGGATCCCACGATGAGCAGGGCGGTCGACCACCGGGGCAGCCACGGCGCGGCCCGCCGCAGGGCGACCGCGAGCACGATGCCGCTGACTCCCATCGCGAGCCCGCTGAGGATGAAGGTCGCCGGCACCGCGGCGGGCGGGTCTGCCGCGATCGACGGCGCCTTGTCCGCGAGCGTGGGCACGACGAGCGCCAGGGTGGATGCCGCGCCGACGGTCATCGCCGTCGCGAAGGAGAGGACTGCCAGACCGGCCACGCCGGCTGCGGACAGGCCTGCGGTGAACCGGACGGCAAGCCCGCTCACACCCACCATCAGCAGTGCGGCCGCGACGAAGCTCAGCCAGCCGCCGAGCACCGCCGGCGGCGAACCCATGAAGTCCGCTCCGCGTGCCACCTCACCCCCCAGGACCAGCACCAGCGAGACCAGGGCCACCATGCCACCCAGCCCGGCGGCAACACGGGCAACGGCGATGAACCGACTTTCAGCTGCATCAGACACCTGAACCACACCTTCGCTATGGGGAACGTCTTTCCACTCCTCACGATGGCTGGCGGGTGCCGGCACCGCCTCCTTCCGAGGTGCCGAGGCCCGGGACCCAGGTACCACCGTCGAGGTACCGGAGTACCGGACGCGGCAGCCTCCCCGGCCCTAGGCTGCAGGCGTGGACGAACTGGCTGCAGGCCCGCCTACGCCCTGGTGGTCGGCGCTGGCCGACTGGGCTCCGGTCGTGGCCGTGGCCGCCCTGTCCCAGACGGGCATCGGGCTGGAGAACCCGTGGACCGGCTCCGGCCTGGAGCTGGCGCTCACCGGGCTGGCCACTGCGCTCCCTCTCGGTTGGCGCCGGACCAGGCCGGTGGCGATGGGGACGATTGTCGCGGCGGCCCTGTGCGTGCAGGTCCTGGTGGTCGGCGGCAGCCTGCACTTCGGGTCCTTCTGCGCTGCGCTGATCTCGATGTACAGCGTCGCCCGCTACACGGCCCACCGCTGGAGGGCGGTCGGAGGCGGCGTCCTCCTGGCGGTCGGCGTCGTGGTGGCCGCGAGCGCGAGCCTGAGCAGTGCGCCGTCCGACGTGGCGTTCCCGATCTTCTACTTCACGGGCACCTGGTTGCTGGGACGGGGCATGCGCACGCTGACCCACCGGGCCGACCACCTGCAGCGCCTCAACGAGTCCCTGGCCCGGGAGCGGGAGCAGGAGGCACGCCTGGCCGTGGCCACCGAACGTCTGCGGATCGCGCGGGACCTGCACGACGTGGTGGCGCACACGGTGATGCTGATGGTCGTGCAGGCCGAGGCCGCCGCGGAGACGCTCGGCAGCGACCCGGTCGCCACCGGCCAGGCCCTGTCCGCGGTCCAGGAGGCCGGCCGGCACGGCATGGACGACCTGCGCGACCTGGTCGGCGTACTCCGGGACGGCAACGAGACCGGTCCGGCGACTCCGCCGGGGCTCGCGGACCTCGACGCGCTCAGGCGCCGGATGCAGGAGTCCGGACTCGAGGTGGAGCTGCACCGGGAAGGTGACCTGGGCGCGCTGCCGGGACCGCTCGGCTGGTGCGCCTACCGGGTCGTCCAGGAGGCTTTGACCAACGTGCTCAAGCACAGTCACGCCGCCCGGGTGCAGGTCCGTGTGGTCGCCGACGAGCAGTGCCTGCAGGTCGCGGTGCACGACCCGGGACCCGCGAGGGCGGGAGCGCGCGCCGCCTCCCACGGGCACGGGCTGGCCGGGATGGCCGAACGGCTCGGCACCCATGACGGGGTGCTGCGGGCCGGGCCGCTGGCGGGCGGGTTCCGGGTCACCGCCGAGGTCCCGCTGGCAGGGGTACGGCGGTGACGGTGCGCGTGCTGGTGGCCGACGACCAGGAGCTGGTCCGTCAGGGCCTCGAGACGATCGTCGGGGCCCAGGACGACCTCGAGGTGGTGGGGGGCGCCGCCGACGGCCGGGAGGCGGTCCGGCTCGCCGCCGAGCTGAGGCCGGACGTGGTGCTGATGGACATCCGGATGCCGGGGATGGACGGCCTGGAGGCGACCCGCCTGCTGCTCGCCCGACCCGAGTTCAGCGGCCGGATCCTGGTGCTGACCACGTTCGACGCGGACGAGCACGTCTTCGCAGCCCTGCAGGCGGGCGCCAGCGGTTTCCTGCTCAAGGACGTGCCCCGACGGCGCCTGGTCGAGGCGATCCGTGCGGTGCACGACGGGGACGTGATCCTCGCCCCTGCGATCACCCGACGCCTCGTCGAACGACACCTCGACACCGGGCGTCACGACGACGGCCACCGCGCGGCGCTGGACCGGCTCAGCGCACGCGAGGTGGACGTCCTGGAGCTGCTGGCCCGGGGTTCGTCCAACCAGGAGATCGCCGCGCGGCTGCACCTGAGCGAGAGCACGATCAAGACCCATGTCGGTGCGCTCCTGCAGAAGCTCAGCGTCCGGGACCGGGTGCAGCTCGTGATCTTCGGCTACGAGGCCGGCCTGGTCCGCCCGGGCACGTGAGCGCGGCTACAGGTTGCCGCGGGCCTCCTGCTCTCGTTCGATGGCCTCGAAAAGCGCCTTGAAGTTGCCCTTGCCGAACCCGAGCGAGCCGTGCCGCTCGATGAGCTCGAAGAACACCGTCGGCCGGTCGCCGAGCGGCTTGGTGAAGATCTGCAGCAGGTAGCCGTCCTCGTCGCGGTCGACGAGGATCTTGTGCTTCTGCAGCTCCTCGATCGGCACCCGCACGTTCCCGATCCGCTCCCGCAGCGCCGGGTCCTCGTAGTAGGAGTCGGGGGTCTCGAGGAACTCCACGCCGTTCTCGCGCAGCGCGTCGACGGTCTTCAGGATGTCGTTGGTCGCCAGCGCCAGGTGCTGCGCGCCGGCGCCCCGGTAGAACTCCAGGTACTCGTCGATCTGCGACTTCTTCTTCGCGATCGCCGGCTCGTTGAGCGGGAACTTCACCCGGTGGTTGCCGTTGGCGACGACCTTCGACATCAGCGCGGAGTAGTCGGTCGCGATGTCGTCGCCGATGAACTCCGCCATGTTCACGAAGCCCATCACCTTGTTGTAGAACTGCACCCACTCGTCCATCTTGCCGAGCTCGACGTTGCCGACGATGTGGTCGAGCGCCTGGAACAACCGCTTGGGTGCGCCCTCGCGCTTCACCCAGGTGCTCTCGGCGGCACGGTAGCCGGGCAGGTACGGTCCGTCGTACCGGGAGCGGTCGACCAGCGTGTGCCGGGTCTCGCCGTACGTCGCGATCGCCGCGATCCGGATCGTGCCGTGCTCGTCGGAGATGTTCTCCGGCTCGCGCACGACCTTCGCGCCGGCCCGCCGGGCCTGGTCGATGCACTTGTCGACGTCAGGCACCTCGAGCGCGATGTCCACGACACCGTCCCCGTGCCGGCGGTGGTGCTCCACCAGCGGGCTGTCCGGGTCGACCGCACCGTTGATCACGAACCGGATGGAGCCCGAGCGCAGCACGAACGACTTGTGGTCGCGGTTGCCGTTCTCCGGCCCGGAGTACGCCTCCAGCTGCATCCCCCAGGCGGACTGGTAGTAGTGCGCGGTCTGGGTCGCGTTGCCGACCACGAAGACGATGGCGTCCCAGCCGGTCACCGGGAACACGTCCTTGTCCTCGTCGTACTCGACCAGGCCGACGAGCTGGTGCAGCTGCTCGAGGGTGAGGTCGGCCTTCAGCTCGTCCGCGGTCAGGGCATGCGTCATCTGTTCGGTGGTCATGAGACGCAGCATGGTCGGTGAACGCAGAGTGTGCAACAGTACGACAAATCACTGTGCAACTTGTGCAACATCGGGAGGCCGCATGGACGAGTTGGACGCCACATTGGTCCATCTCTTCGCCACCGAGCCACGAATCGGCGTGCTGGAGGCCTCACGTCGGCTCGGGGTGGCCCGCGGCACCGTGCAGGCCAGGCTGGACAAGCTCGGCACGGCCGGTGTGATCCAGGGCTGGGGTCCGGAGCTGGACCCGGAGGCGATCGGCTACCCGGTGACGGCGTTCCTGACCCTGGAGATCCGGCAGGGAGCCGGGCACGACGCGATCGCCCGGCACCTGTCGTCGATCCCCGAGGTCCTCGAGGCCTTCACGATCACCGGGGCCGGTGACATGTGGTGCCGGGTGGTGGCTCGCTCCAACGCCGACCTGCAGCGGGTGATCGACGCCGTGCTGTCGGACGCCGGCATCGTCCGCTCGTCCACGGTGATCGCCCTGGCCACCCAGATCCCGTTCCGGGTGCTGCCGTTGCTCGACGCCGCCACCGACAGTCGCTAGTGTGACCGTCACCACCTTTACGACGGATCGTCCGGCACGTACCTGCCGGTGAAGGGATTGATTCAGCATGGGCTCTGTCACTTTTGAACACGCCGAACGCATCTATCCGGGGGCGACCAGCCCGGCCGTGGACGACCTGAACCTCGACATCGGCGATGGCGAGTTCATGGTCCTCGTCGGCCCCTCGGGATGCGGCAAGTCGACCTCGTTGCGGATGCTCGCCGGGCTCGAGGAAGTCACCAAGGGCAAGATCATGATCGGCGACCGCGACATCACACATCTGCCGCCGAAGGACCGGGACATCGCGATGGTGTTCCAGAACTACGCGCTCTACCCGCACATGACCGTCGCCGACAACATGGCGTTCTCGCTGAAGATGGCGAAGGTCGGCAAGGAGGAGCGCATGCAGCGGGTCCAGGAGGCAGCCAAGCTCCTCGACCTCGAGGACTACCTGGAGCGGAAGCCGAAGGCGCTCTCCGGCGGTCAACGACAGCGGGTCGCGATGGGGCGCGCGATCGTCCGGCAGCCGCAGGTCTTCTGCATGGACGAGCCGTTGTCGAACCTCGACGCGAAGCTGCGGGTCTCCACGCGCACCCAGATCGCGGCGCTCCAGCAGCGGCTCGGGATCACCACCGTCTACGTCACCCACGACCAGGTCGAGGCGATGACGATGGGTGACCGGGTCGCGGTGATGAAGGACGGGGTCCTGCAGCAGGTCGACACTCCGCTAAACCTCTACGACCGTCCCTCCAACCTGTTCGTCGCCGGGTTCATCGGTTCACCTGCGATGAACCTCGTCGAGGCCAAGGCCGGTGAGGGGGCCGCGAAGATCGGTGAGTACGAGGTTCCGGTCGACCGCAGCGCGTCGTCGAAGATGCAGGGCGACATCACCGTCGGCGTGCGTCCGGAGGCCTGGCGGATCGTGTCCCAGGGCGAAGGCGGCATGCCCGTCAAGGTGACCGTCGTCGAGGAGCTGGGCGCGGACGCGTACGTCTACGGCACCAGCGGCGTCGAGGGCACGCCCAGCGACATCATCGTGCGGATCGACGCCCGGCGGGACCTGAGCAAGGGCGAGACGATCTACGTCACCACCGACCCGGACAAGGTGCACGTCTTCGACAGCGAGTCAGGGGCTCGGCTCTCGGCCTGAGGCCAGCCAGCTCAGGACAGGCGCTGGGCGACCTGATGTGCCGCCGCGGTCACCTTCGGGCCGACCACGGGCACATCGAGGTCGCCCAGTGTCACGATGCCCACCGAAGCCTCGAGGCCGTCCACCCCGAGCACCGGTGAGGCCAGCCCGCGGGCACCCGTCTGCAGCTCGCCCATGGTCTGGACGAACCGGTGGTCGGTCGGCCCGCCGGCGGCGATCTCACGACCGAGCAGGATCGCCCTGCCCGCGGCGCCCTGGTCGAGCTGGTGCCGGGCGCCGACCCGATAGGCGACGTGGAAGTCGGTCCAGGACGGCTCGACGACCGCGATCGCCAGCGCCTCTCCCCCGTCGGCGACGGTCAGGTGCGCGGTGGAGCCGAGCTCCTCGGCCAGCGCCCGGAGCACCGGGTTGGCCAGCTCGCGGAGCACCGGCTGCAGACCCCGTGCCAGCGCGAGGACACCGAGTCCGACATGCAGGCGGCCGGAGGAGTCACGCCGGGCGAGACTGTGCTGCTCCAGGGTGGCCACCAGCCGGTAGACCACGGTCCGGTTCACGCCTACGGCGGCGGCGAGCTCGGTGATGCTGAGCCCGGCGGGTGAGCCGGCGAGCACGCTGAGCACGCGCAGGCCACGGTCGAGCGTCTGGGAGGTCTCCGCGGCCATGGGCTGAAGAGTACCGGGAGGAAACGGGTCAGGAGGTCTTGCGCGCTGCCCAGGAGCGGATCCGGTCGATCCGTGCGGTGAGCTGTTCCGCGGTGGCGACCGCCGCGGCCGGCCCTCCGCACTCACGGCGGAGCGCGGCGTGGGTGACGCCGTGCGGCTGTCCGGTGCGGTGGTTCCAGGCAGCCACCAGCCCGTTCAGCTCGCGTCGCAGGGTCGCGAGGTGCTCGTGGGTGGACACGTCGCGGACCACCTCCTCCTCGGCCGAGCGGGCGCCCCGCTGCTTGCGCGCACGTTCGCTCTGCCGGTGGTGGAGCAGGTCCCGGACCTGCTCGGGCTCGAGCAGCCCGGGGATGCCGAGGAAGTCCATCTCCTCGTCGGAGCCGACCTGCACCTCTCCGGCGTGGCCGAACTCGCCGCCGTCGTACAGCACCCGGTCGAAGGTGGCCTGCGAGCCGAGCGCCTCGAACGGCAGCAGCGCCTCCTCGGCGGACGCCGCCTCCGACGCCTGCGCCTGGTTGAGCAGGTCCTCCTCGGCGGCGAAGATGTCGCCCTCGTCGTGCACCTTGCGCCGCAGGACGTGGTCGCGCTGGACCTCCATCTCGGAGGCGAAGCCGAGCAGGTTCGGCACGGACGGCAGGAACACCGAGGCGGTCTCGCCGCGCTTGCGGGCCCGCACGAAGCGGCCCACGGCCTGCGCGAAGAACAGCGGCGTCGCGGTCCGGGTGGCGTACACACCGACCGCGAGACGCGGGACGTCGACGCCTTCGGAGACCATCCGGACCGCGACCATCCACCGCGAGTCGTCCTCGGAGAACTTCGCGATCCGTTTCGAGGCGGCCTTCTCGTCCGAGAGCACCACGGTGGGCCGCTCGCCGGAGACCTTGCCGAGCAGGGCGGCGTAGGCACGGGCGGAGTCCTGGTCGGAGGCGATCACCATGCCACCGGCGTCGGGGACGTGCCGGCGTACCTCCGAGAGCCGCTTGTCCGCGGCCGCCAGCACCGCCGGCATCCAGGAACCGGCGGGGTCGAGGGCGGTGCGCAGCGCCTGCGCGGTGAGATCCTTGGTCAGCGGTTCGCCGAGCCGGGCCGCGATCTCGTCACCGGCGCGGGTGCGCCACTGCATCTCTCCGCTGTAGGCCATGAACAGGACCGGTCGCACGACGTGGTCCGAGAGCGCGTGCGCGTAGCCGTAGGTGAAGTCGGCGACGCTCTTCGGGGTGCCGGCCGGGTCGTCAGGGTCGGGCTGGTAGCTCACGAACGGGATCGGGTTGATGTCGGAGCGGAACGGCGTGCCGGTCAGGGCCAGCCGGCGCTGCGCCGGCTCGAACGCCTCGCGGACCGCCTCACCCCACGACAGGGCGTCGCCGGCGTGGTGCACCTCGTCGAGGATGACCAGGGTCTTGAACCGCTCGGTGCGGATCCGGTGGGCCAGCGGGTTGGTCGCCACACCCGCGTAGGTCACGGCGACGCCGACGTAGTCCTTGCTGGTCTTGCCCTTCCTCCCCGAGTACGACGGGTCGATCGGGATGCCCGCGCGGGCGGCGGCCTCGGCCCACTGGGTCTTCAGGTGCTCGGTGGGCGCCACCACGGTGACCCGGTCCACGACCCGGCGTCCGAGGAGCTCGGCCGCCACGGTCAGCGCGAACGTGGTCTTGCCGGCGCCGGGGGTGGCGACCGCGAGGAAGTCCCTGGGGTTCTCGGCGAAGTACTGCTCGAGCGCCGCGGTCTGCCAGGCACGGAGCTTCGTCGCGGTGCCCCAGGCAGCCCGGTCCGGATACGCGGGCGGGAGGTCGTTGAGCGGTGCGGGAGGGTTCGGGGAGTTCGTCACGGGGTGCGGTAGGCCAGCCAGTTGTCGGTCATCCGAGCCACCTGGCCCGGGGTGAACATGTTCATGCACGTGTCGAAGGAGTAGTCCATGAAGTTGCGGACCGGATCGAGGCCCCCAGCCTCGCACGTGTCACGCCCGATCGCGCAGCCGACGCTCGCGGTCGCCTCCGCCGGCGTGTCGTCGACCCGGTCGTTGCCCGGGGAGCAGCCTCCTTCGAAGGTGTGGAACAGGCCGAGCCAGTGACCCACCTCGTGCACGGTGGTGTCGCCACGGTTGTATCGAGTGAGGTCGCCTCCCGGCATGCTCTCCTGGTGCACGGTGACGCCGTCCAGCCGCGGGCGCCGGGCGGCCAGCCAGGGCGCCGTGCTCCAGCCGAGGACGACGCTGCCGAGCTGCCCGGTCTCTGGGGCGGCGAAGTACACGTTCAGCGACTCCGGGCCGCCCTCGTGCAGGCGTCGGCGCAGCTGGCTGGCGGCCCGGTCGAGGAACGAGGCGGTGTACCAGCGCTGGTTGCGGACCCGGTCGAAGGACGCCAGGTAGAAGCGGAACCGGGTCGCGGTGTTGTGGCGTGACTGACCGCCGTCGTAGGCCCGGTTGAGCACTCTGACCTGCCGCTGCACGGCCCGCCGGGACGGTCCGCGCGCGTGGTTGCCGTCGATCACGTGGGCGCGCACCGGGATCCGCAGGGTCAGACCGAACCGGGCGCTGCCGGTGCCCGACGTGCTCTGCGCGAGCGCACGGTGCAGCCTCCGGTCCACGCGGCGAAGCTGGCGCAGCGTGTAGGGCACCTGGTCGTCGACCCGGTTGAGGCGGGCCGAGCCCGCGGTCAGTCCGTGGCCGGCACCGGGCTCACAGGCGCGGTCGGCAGGGGTTGGGGCCACCGAGGCGACCGACCCGGCTGGCGCTGACGAGGCCGCGACCAGTGAGGAGGCCAGCACGGCGGCGGTCGCGACGAGGACAGCCGCCCGCGGCCCGCGGCGTCCGGTGCGCAGAGGGCTCACTCATCGTCTTTCTTCAGCTTTTCCCACGCGTCTTTGCACTCCGGGCACACCGGGTACTTCTCCGGGTCCCGGCTCGGCACCCACACCTTGCCGCACAGGGCGATCACCGGCGTGCCCAGCACCATCGCCTCGGTGAGCTTGTCCTTCGGCACGTAGTGCGAGAAGCGCTCGTGGTCGCCGTCGTCGGTCGGCGCCGGCCTGGTTTCCTCGATGGTCTCGGCACCGGGGCTCATCTGGGTACTCACAGTCACCCAGTCTAACGACTTGTCGGGTCAGTTCAGGGTCGGATCGAGCGGTCGGGTCGACACCCACGCCAGCTCGCCCGGCTGCCGGCGCAGCACCCGGGCCCAGAGTCCCTCCGGATCCGGGCTGAACAGGTCCGCAGGGACCGAGGGGACGACGTACCAGGAGCCTTCCTCGATCTCCGCCTCGAGCTGCTCGGTCCCCCAGCCGGCGTACCCCGCAAAGATCCGCAGTCCCGAGACGGCCGGCACGACGAGCTCGGTGGGGGCGTCGAGGTCCACGATGCCGGTGTCACCGAAGAGCCGTCGCCAGCCCACCGGTTCCTCCGACTCGCCCGCACCCGGCGGGACGGTGGCGACCGCGAGCGCGGAGTCGGTGCTGACCGGACCGCCGTGGAAGAGTACGCCGGGCTCGCCGGCCACCTCTGACCAGTCGGCCAGGATGTCACCGACCGGGACCGGCGAGGGGCGGTTCAGGACCACGCCGAGGGCACCGTTCTCGTCATGGTCGAGCAGCAGCACCACCGTGTGGTCGAAGTTCGGGTCCACCAGGGCCGGCGCCGCGACCAGCAGCTGCCCGGCGCACAGGGCGCCCGGACCGTCCTCAGCCATCGGCGGCTCCGATCTCCGCGGCCCGACGCACGGCCGCCGCCACGGACCCGTGCACGTCGGGGTGGAACACGCTCGGGATGATGTAGTTGGCGTTGAGCTCCTGCTCGCCGACCGCGCCGGCGACAGCTTCGGCGGCCGCGAGCAGCAGGGCCTCGTCCACCCGGGTCGCGGACGCGTCGAGCAGGCCGCGGAAGACGCCCGGAAAGGCCAGCACGTTGTTGATCTGGTTCGGGTAGTCCGAGCGCCCGGTGGCCACCACCGTGGCATGCTGTCGCGCCTCGCCGGGGTCCACCTCGGGAACCGGGTTGGCCAGCGCGAACACGATCGCCCCTTCGGCCATGGTGGCGATGTCCGCGCCGGTCAGCACGTTCGGCGCCGAGACGCCGATGAACACGTCGGCCCCGGCCACCGCCTCGGCGAGGCTACCGGTGACGTCGGCCCGGTTCGTGGCCTCGGCGAGCCAGAGCAGCGACTCGTGCAGCTTCTCCCGCTTGCGGTGGATCACGCCCTCGATGTCGGCGACCACCACGTCGTGCACGCCGGCGGCGAGCAGCAGTCGCAGGATCGCGGTGCCGGCGGCACCTGCCCCGGACATCACGACGCGGACAGATCCCATCTCCTTGCCCACCACCCGCAGGGCGTTCGTCAGCGCGGCGAGCACGACGATCGCGGTGCCGTGCTGGTCGTCGTGGAAGACCGGGATGTCGAGGATCTCGCGCAGCCGCGCCTCGATCTCGAAGCAGCGGGGCGCACCGATGTCCTCGAGGTTGATGCCGGCGAACACCGGCGCGATCAGCTGCACGGTGCGGACGATCTCGTCGGTGTCCTGGGTGTCCAGGCACAGCGGCCAGGCGTCGATGCCCGCGAAACGCTTGAAGAGCGCTGCCTTGCCCTCCATCACGGGGAGCGCCGCGGCCGGTCCGATGTTGCCGAGCCCGAGGACCGCGGACCCGTCGGTGACCACGGCCACCGCGTTGCGCTTGACCGTCAGCCGACGTGCGTCGTCGGGGTTCGCGGCGATCGCCTCGCACACCCGCGCCACACCCGGGGTGTAGATCATCGACAGGTCGTCACGGTTGCGGATCGGGTGCTTGGCCGCCATCTCGATGGTGCCGCCGAGGTGCATCAGGAACGTCCGGTCGGAGACCTTGTGCACCACCACCCCGCCGATCGCGCGCAGCGCGTCGACGATCCGGTCCGCGTGCGCGGTGTCGATGGCGGCACAGGTGACGTCGATCCTGAGCTTGTCGTGGCCGGAGGCGGTGACGTCGAGTGCGGTGACGATGCCACCGCACTGCTCCACGACCGAGGTCAGCTGGCTGATGGCGGTCCCGCCGGCAGGCAGCTCGAGTCGGACGGTGATCGAGTACGAGATGCTGGGTGT
>DASSBE010000192.1:0-7225 GCA_035699065.1 Nocardioidaceae bacterium | reverse complement strand
TGGTTCGGGCGGTTCGGGGAATATCTCCCTCTCCACACCCGTTGAGGCCGCTGCGCACGACACGGCAGATGCGTAGCTCGGGACCGGAATTGTGAGTCTGGCAACACGATGTGGAATGCACGTGCATTGTGGGTCGGTAATGGTGCACAATCCGCACCGCACGAGTTGATCGGCACACGAACTTGCAGATGGCAGCCGCTGGGTACTACGGGGGCAGGAGACGGATATGGCAACAGACTACGACGCACCACGAAAAACCGAGGAAGAGCAGAGCGAGGAGAGCCTCGAGGCGCTGAAGGCTCGTCGCAACGACAAGAACTCCGGCAAGGTCGATGAGGACGAGGCGGAGGCCGCCGAGTCGTTCGAGCTTCCCGGCGCGGACCTGTCACACGAGGAGCTGGCGGTCGAGGTCAAGCCGCGGCAGGAGGACGAGTTCACCTGCATGAGCTGCTTCTTGGTGCACCACCGCAGCCAGCTCGCAGACCCGAAGAAGATGATCTGCCGCGACTGCGCCTGAGCGCCGCGCCAACCACGACGAGAAGAGGGCCGGCCCCGTCACCGGGCTGGCCCCTCTTCAGGTCCGCTGTCAGACGTCGACGTCCTGCAGGTTGCCCGGCAGGTGCCCGGTGGACTTGCGGTAGTAGTTGGCCGCCTTCCGCGAGGCCAGCATCCGGGCCAGCCCGACCGCGACACCGCTGAGCGTCGCCCAGGCGACCGCCTCACCGATCGACACGTCCGGGTGCGCCGCGTTCTTCGGCGGCGTCTTGCCCGTGGAGACCTTCCAGGTCGCGTTCATCGCTTTGCGCGCCACGATCGTCGCCGCGGTGGTCGCGGCAAGTCCGTAGATCGTCCAGATCTTCGAGCCCGAGGCCATGGTTTCCTCCTGTGTCAGGGGGCGTCGTACCCATCCTGCCACCCGGCCATGTGCCCGCGCGCCTCAGCCGTGCCTGGACGCGGCCGTCCGTAGCGCGGCGACGAGCTCGTCGGGCCGGCGCGTGGAGACCAGCCAGTAGGGCACCGGGTCCGACGCGTCGGAGACCGCCGCCTGGACCGAGCGCTTGAGGTAGGGGCGCAGCAGCAGGTAGGCATGCGCGTTCGCGTCCACGCCGATCAGCCGCCTGGTCGTCTGCGCGTCCAGCGCCACCGGGTTCGCGAGCAGGCCGGCCGGGATGCTGGCCCGTCCCGCATGGAAGACGCCGTCGGCGACCCGGAGCGTCGCGGACCCGTAGCCGAGGAACAACGCGACCACCGAGGCGGTGAGGACCCCGACCGCCGCCCACGCCACCCCGGCGGGCAGGGCCACGACGAACGCGAGCCAGATGCTGGCCAGGAACATGGTGGCCTGAACCCACCAGCGCAGCGGCACGCGGAGCTTCTCCTCGAACAACACGCCGGTATCCGGGGTCACGGTGGTCACTCGCTCGCTCATTCTCGGCCGGTGGTGGGAGTGGGTGGCGGGCCAATCCTGTCACCAGCCGGCTCCGGCGCGGTCGATAGGGTCTGGTGCCATGGTGCAGATCCTGATCAAGCGGCTCGACGACGGTGTCCCCCTCCCGTTGTACGCCCATCCCGGCGACGCCGGTGCCGACCTGTCCACCACGGTCGACGTGGTGCTGGCACCGGGCGAGCGGGCGATGGTGCCGACCGGGATCAGCGTGGCGCTGCCCGAGGGGTACGTCGCCCTGGTGCACCCGCGATCGGGGCTCGCCGCGCGCTGCGGCATCTCGATCGTGAACGCGCCGGGAACCGTCGATGCCGGCTACCGCGGCGAGGTGAAGGTGATGCTGATCAACCTCGATCCCGCCGAGCCGGTCAAGCTCCGGCGCGGGGACCGGATCGCGCAGCTGGTGGTCCAACAGGTCGAGCGGGCCAGCTTCGTGGAGGTGGACCGCCTCCCGGAGTCGCTGCGTGGCGCCGGGGGTTACGGTTCTACTGGTGGCTTCGTCGCTCCGGCGGGCCACGCCGAGGAGACCGCGAACGAGGAGAACCAGTGAAGTTCCGACGCAGCCGCTCCGACCAGCCCGAGACCGAGGGCGACGTCGAGACCGGGCAGACCGCGACGGAGGACAACCAGGCCGAGACGCGGCGCGGACCGTGGGACTCCTCGGAGGTCGAGCCGGCCGAGGGCGACACGTCCCGGGTGGACCTCGGCGGGCTGGTCGTCACCGGCAGGCCGGGGCTCGAGCTCCGGCTCCAGGTCGACGAGGCGAGCCAGCAGGTGGCGGCGGTGCTGCTGGTCGGCAAGGACGGCGCGGCCGAGCTGCGACCGTTCGCGGCTCCGCGCAACAGCGACATCTGGGACGACATCCGCAAGCAGATCGCGGCCGAGACGACGCGGCGCGGGGGGACGGCGACGGAGGCCGAGGGCGCCTACGGCACCGAGCTGCAGGTGATGATGCCGGTGACCACGCCGGAGGGGAAGAACGCGACGCAGCCGTCGCGGGTGCTCGGGATCTCCGGCCCGCGTTGGCTGCTGCGGGCCACGTTGCTCGGCCGGCCCGCGGTCGAGCCACAGCCGGACGGCGACATCGAGAGCGCGATCCGCGACGTGGTGGTGGTCCGCGGCAACGACCCGATGGCGCCCGGGGACCCGCTGCCGCTGAAGATGCCGGCCAACGCCAAGCCGGTGCAGGAGCGCGAGGCCTGAGCCGCCTCGACCGACGCGACCACCTGATCGCGATCCGGTGGTTACGCTTGTCCTATGACACAGGTCAAGGGACGGCTTCGCCGCAGCCTGAGCCGTTGGGCCAGCAGCGACGACATGGAGGCGAAGGAGCTTCAGATCGACACCGTCAAGGCCGGGTGCTGTCCGATCGCCGACGCCGCGGACCGGGAGCGCGTGGAGCTCCAGGGCAGCCTGCGCACCGTCACGCTCCGCCCGCGGGGCGGGGTGCCGGCCCTGGAGGCCGAGCTGTACGACGGGTCCGGTGTGATCACGCTGGTCTGGCTGGGACGTCGTCGGATCGCCGGGATCGAGCCGGGTCGTTCGATCAAGGTCGAGGGCCGGATCGGCGTGCATGAGAAGAACCGGATCATGTTCAACCCGCGCTACGAGCTGAGGTCCTGATCCGTGCCATCCCCTGACGTGACGGCGGCGACGCCTGTGGGCAGCGAGACGGTCGAGGCGGTCGTCCGGGCCCAGCTGGCGCGGGCGCTCGGCGGCAAGCGCGGCATGTTCGAGGCCGCCGTACCCACCCTGATCTTCACCCTGACCTTCCTCACCCTGCACCATCTGAAGCTTGCGCTGGTGGTCAGCGTCGCCGCAGCCCTCGTGCTGCTCGCGATCCGCGTCGTCCGGCGCTCGAGCGTCCAGTTCGTCGTCAACAGCCTGTTCGGGATCGGCATCGGCGCCTTCTTCGCCTGGCGCAGCGCACAAGGTGGCGGCGACGCCGGGGAGCAGGCCCTGGCGTACTTCCTGCCGGGCATCATCTACAACGCCGGCTACGCCGTGGTGATCTCCGTGACGATCCTGGCGAGGTGGCCGGTGGTCGGTTTCATGGTCGGCAGCGTCGCCGGCGACCCCACCGCGTGGCATCGCGACCCGCAGGTCGTCAAGCTGTGCAGCAACCTGAGCTGGCTGCTGGTCCTGCCCTGCATCGCCCGGGTCGCGGTCCAGCTGCCGTTGTACCTGGCCGGCAAGAACGACATCTACGACTCCGGGGCCGCGATCGCGGCGCTGGGCATCTCGAAGATCGCGATGGGATGGCCGCTGCAGCTGGCCGCGCTGGCCGGCATGGTGTGGCTGCTGGCACGCAACCACACGCCAATCGACCCCACCGAGCCCGAGCCCACGCTGGCCTGAGCCGCGGGACGGGTCCGGCCACCGGTTGACTACTGGTTGTGCTCGACGGGCGCGAGCAGGTGCTGGAGCTGCCCCTCGACGTCGGACGCGGTCACGAACAGCAGCTCGTCGCCGGCCTCGATCGGCTGCTCGGCGGAGGGCGTGTAGACCTGTCCGTCGCGCAGGATGGTGACCAGGGAGCAGTTCTCCGGCCACGGCACCAGTCCGGTCTGCTTCCCGACGTACGGCGAGTCCTCGGGCAGGGTCATCTCGACGAGGTTCGCGTTGCCCTGGCGGAAGGTGAACAACCGGACCAGGTCGCCGACGCTGACCGCCTCCTCGACCAGGGCGGACATGATCCGGGGGGTGGAGACGTTGACGTCGACTCCCCAGGCCTCGGTGAACAGCCACTCGTTGTTGGGGTGGTTCACCCGGCCGACGGTGCGCGGGACGCCGAACTCGGTCTTGGCGAGCAGCGAGGTCACCAGGTTCACCTTGTCGTCGCCGGTGGCGGCGATCACGACGTCGCAGCTCTCCAGCTTGGCCTCCTCCAACGAGGAGAGCTCGCAGGAGTCCGCGAGCAGCCACTCGGCCTTGGGCACCCGGTCCGGCTTGATCGAGTCGGGGTTCTTGTCGATCAGGAGCACCCGGTGCCCGCTGATGATCAGCTCCGCGGCGATGGACCTGCCGACCGCGCCGGCCCCGGCGATTGCTACGCGCATCAGTCGTCCTCAGGTCCGTCGTTGAACACCGTGTAGACCCGGTCGGCGTTCTCCTCGCGCATCACCAGGTGCAGCAGGTCGCCTTCCTGGATCACCGACTCCCGGCTGGGCAGGATGCCCTCACCGAGCCGGTCGATCCACGCGATGCGGCTCCCGGACTCCTGCTGGAACTTGACCGTCCGCTGCCCGACCCAGGCCTCGTTGACCGACACCTGGTCGAGGCGGATCGTCCCGGACGGATCCCGATAGTCCGGCTCCGCGCCGGCCGGCAGGATCCTGCGCAGGATCTGGTCGGCGGTCCACTTCACGGTGGCCACGGTGGTGATCCCGAGCCGCTGGTAGACCTCGGCGCGGCCGGGATCGTAGATGCGGGCGACTACCTGCTGGATCCCGAACGACTCGCGGGCGACCCGCGCCGCGATGATGTTGGAGTTGTCGCCGCTGGAGACGGCCGCGAACGCGTCGGCCTTCTCGATGCCGGCGCGGTCGAGCACGTGCTGGTCGAACCCGATGCCGGTCACCTTGGTGCCGTTGAACCACGGACCCAGCCGGCGGAAGGCGTCGGGGTTGCTGTCGATGACGGAGACGGTGTGGCTGCGGTCCTCGAGGCTTCGGGCAAGAGTCGACCCGACGCGGCCACAACCCATGATCACGACATGCACGCAGGAGACGCTACACCGAGACGGCAGCACGTCGGCGAGGCAACACCCTCGATGTGGTCTAGCCTTCCCCTCGTGGGTGTTGGCGACGTCTCCAAGCGGATTCTTCTCGGGCGAAAACTGCGAAGCACGCAGCTCGGCGAGACGTTGTTGCCCAAGCGGGTCGCGCTGCCGGTCTTCGCCAGCGACGCGCTCTCGTCGGTGGCCTACGCGCCGGACGAGATCTTCATCATGCTCTCGGTCGCCGGGGTCTCGGCCTACGCCTGGTCGTGGAAGATCGGCATCCTGGTCGCCCTGGTGATGCTGACCGTGGTCACGTCGTACCGCCAGACCGTCCACGCCTATCCCAGCGGGGGCGGCGACTACGAGGTCGCCTCGGTCAACCTCGGGCCGAACGCCGGGGTCACGGTGGCCAGCGCGCTGCTGGTCGACTACGTGCTCACAGTCGCGGTCTCGATCTCCTCCGGCGTGCAGAACGCCGCCTCCGCACTGCCGTTCATCTCCCAGCACGAGGCGCTGGCCGCGAGCATCCTCGTGCTGGTGTTGGCCGCGCTGAACCTGCGGGGGGTGCGCGAGTCCGGCTCGTTCTTCGCGGTCCCGACCTACGGCTTCATGATCGCCGTGCTCGGCATGTGCGGCTGGGGGCTCTTCCGCGACCTGATCGGCTCGCTCCCCCAGGCGGAGAGCGCCGACTACACGCTGATCGAGGCGCCCGGCTACGAGGGCACGATCACCTCCGTGGCGCTGGTGTTCCTGCTCGCCCGTGCGTTCTCGTCCGGATGTGCCGCGTTGACCGGAGTGGAGGCCATCTCCAACGGGGTGCCCGCGTTCCGCAAACCGAAGTCGAAGAACGCCGCGACCACTCTGCTCCTGCTGGGCACCATCGCGATCGCGATGATGCTGAGCGTCATCGCGCTGGCCCGGCTGACGAACCTGAAGTACGTCGATCCCACCGACATCGACCGGCTGCGCACTGCCGACGGTGCGCCGTTGCCGGCCGACTACGACCAGCACACGGTGATCGCGCAGCTGGCCCGCGCCGTGTTCGAGAACTTCTCGCCCGGCTTCTACTTCGTGGTGGCGATGACCGGCATCATCCTGGTGCTCGC
Organism: Nocardioidaceae bacterium; assembly: GCA_035699065.1. Taxonomy (GTDB): domain Bacteria; phylum Actinomycetota; class Actinomycetes; order Propionibacteriales; family Nocardioidaceae; genus Nocardioides_C. Next base: position 954 of record DASSBE010000192.1, on the reverse strand, counting down.
CGCCAACACGGCCTTCAACGGGTTCCCGGTGCTCGGCTCGATCCTGGCCAAGGACGGGTACCTTCCCCGACAGCTCGGCTCGCGGGGGGACCGGCTGGCCTACAGCAACGGCATCCTGATCCTCGCGTTCATGGCGATCGCGCTCATCGTCGCGTTCGACGCCGAGGTGACCCGGCTGATCCAGCTCTACATCGTGGGTGTGTTCGTCTCGTTCAACCTCAGTCAGCTCGGGATGATCAGGCACTGGACGCGCGCCCTGAAGACGGAGACCGACCCGGCCGTGCGGAGACGGATGTTCCGTTCCCGGGCGATCAACACCTTCGGGCTCGGGATGACCGCGGTGGTCCTCGTCGTCGTGCTGCTGACCAAGTTCCTGCAAGGCGCCTGGATCGCGATCCTGGCCATGGGCACCTTCTTCATGATCATGAAGGCGATCCGCAGGCACTACGACCGGGTCGGTGAGGAGCTCACGATCGAGGTCGACGACCAGGTGCTGCCGACCCGCGTGCACGCGATCGTGCTGGTCTCCAAGCTGCACAAGCCGACGATGCGTGCCTTGGCCTACGCGAAGGCGGCACGGCCCAACGCGCTCGAGGCGGTCTTCGTCGACGCCGACGCGCAGGCCACCGCCAGGTTGTTGGAGGAGTGGGACGAGCGGCGGATCGACGTACCCCTGAAGGTGCTCTACTCGCCCTACCGCGAGATCATCAAGCCGATCGTCGACTACACCCGCAGCATCCGCGACGCCAACCCGCGCGGCGTGGTCGCGGTCTACATCCCCGAGTACGTCGTCGGCCGCTGGTGGGAGCAGCTGCTGCACAACCAGACCGCGCTCCGGCTGAAGGGCAGGCTGCTGTTCACGCCGGGTGTGATGGTCACCTCGGTGCCGTACCAGCTGCGCTCCTCCGAGCTGCTCAAGGACCGCGAGGAGCGGCTGCGCACCCAGGTGCGCGC
>DASSBE010000191.1:0-4625 GCA_035699065.1 Nocardioidaceae bacterium | reverse complement strand
TCGAACTCCTCGCGAAATCGCATGGAGCCGCAGAGCGTGATGACGGTGTGTTCATCGGGCGCGGTCCGGGGTTCCTCAACAGGCACCGGGTGAGATTAGCAATCGCGATCAGGCGTCCGAAGGGAACGGCACGTCGGTCGCGGCGTGGCAGCGGTAGCCGTTCGGGTTCTTCGCGAGGTACTGCTGGTGGTGGTCCTCGGCGTAGTAGTACGTGGGGGCAGGCTTGATCTCCGTAGTGATCGGCCCGTAGCCGCGGCGGAGAAGCTCGGGCTCGTACGCCGCGGTCAGCCGGCGGGCGGTCTGCTCCTGGGCAGGGGAGAGCGTGTAGATCGCCGAGCGGTACTGCGTGCCGACGTCGTTGCCCTGTCGCATGCCCTGCGTCGGGTCGTGGAACTCGTAGAACGCCTTGACCAGGTCGGCGTAGGACACCTTCGCCGGGTCGTAGACCACGCGCACGGCCTCGGTGTGGCCGGTCCGGCCCGAGCAGACCTCCTCGTACGACGGGTGCGGCGTGGTGCCACCGGCGTACCCGGCCGACGTCGACCAGACGCCCGGCATCCGCCAGAAGATCTCCTCAGCTCCCCAGAAGCAGCCGAGGCCGAACACGGCGACCTCGAAGCCTTCCGGGATGTCCGGCTCGTCGGTGACCACCGGGGCGTCCAGCACCCGGTGCCGGTCGGAGATCGTGAACCACTGCTCCGTGCGGCCCTCGAGGGCCTGGTCCTCGCTGGGGATCTCGAGCTTGTGGCGGTTGAACAGCACGGCTACTCCTCGGGTCGACGAACGTCGTCAAGTCTTGCACCCTGTTCAACGAAGACCGGTCCGGAATCCTTCCCGGACAAGGCCCCGGCTAGGCTCGCCGGTATGACTGAACAGGCCCAGAAGGCAGGTTTCGAGACCCGCGCGATCCACGCAGGTCAGGACCCGGACCCGACGACCGGGGCGGTCGTCCCGCCGATCTACGCGACCAGCACGTACAAGCAGGACGGCGTGGGCGGGATGCGCAACGGGTACGAGTACTCCCGGTCTGCGAACCCGACGCGGACCGCCCTCGAGGAGTGCCTGGCCGCCCTCGAGGAAGGAGAGCGTGGGTTCGCGTTCGCCAGCGGCCTCGCCGCCGAGGACACGCTGCTCCGTGCGCTGTGCCGGCCCGGCGACCACGTGGTGATCCCCGACGACGCGTACGGCGGCACCTACCGCCTGTTCGCCAAGGTCGAGGAGCCCTGGGGCCTGAGCTACACGCCGGCCGCCGTCGCGGACCCTGCCGCCGTGCGCGCCGCGATCCGGCCGGGGAAGACGAAGCTGGTCTGGGTGGAGACGCCCACCAACCCGCTACTGAACATCGGCGACATCGCCGCGCTCGCCTCGGTCGCGCACGATGCCGGCGCACTGCTCGTCGTGGACAACACGTTCGCGTCGCCGTACCTCCAGCAGCCGCTCACCCTCGGCGCGGACCTCGTCGTGCACTCGACCACGAAGTACTGCGGCGGCCACTCTGACGTCGTCGGCGGCGGGCTGGTCGTCCGCGACCACGAGATCGCCGAGAAGATCGCCTTCCATCAGAACTCCATCGGCGGCGTGGCCGGGCCGTTCGACGCGTGGCTGGTGCTGCGCGGGCTGAAGACCCTGGGCGTCCGGATGGACCGGCACTGCGACAACGCCGAGCAGATCGTGCAGTTCCTGCAGTCCCACGACGCCGTCTCCGAGGTCATCTACCCCGGTCTGCCCGAGCACCCGGGCCACGAGGTCGCAAGCCGACAGATGAAGAGGTACGGCGGCATCGTCTCGTTCCGGGTCAAGGGCGGCGTCGAGCAGGCCCTCGACGCCTGCGGGAAGGCCACCGTGTTCACGCTCGGGGAGTCCCTCGGCGGCGTCGAGTCCCTGATCGAGCACCCCGGCCGGATGACGCACGCGTCGGTGGCCGGGACCGAGCTCGAGGTGCCCGCGGACCTGATCCGGCTCAGTGTCGGCATCGAGACCGCCGAGGACCTGATCGCCGACCTGGCCCAGGCCCTGGCGGGGTGAGCCGCCGGCTGGTGGCCTGCGTGGACTTCGGTTCCACCTTCACCAAGGCCGCGCTGGTCGACGTCGCCGCCGGTGAGCTGGTCGCCACGGCCGCTCACCGGACCACGATCGACACCGACGTTCTCGACGGCTGGGACGCCTGCCTCGCACAGCTGTGCGAGGTCGAGCCGGCCGCCGCCGACGCCGAGGTCCTCGCCTGCTCGTCGGCCGGCGGCGGTCTGCGGATCGGTGTGGTCGGCAACGAGGAGCTCGTCACTGCCGAGGCCGGACGCCGGGTCGCGCTCTCCAGCGGCGGACGGGTGGTGCACGTCGCCAGCGGCGGCCTGCCCGATCAGGGCCTCGACGCGCTCCGTGCGAGCAAGCCGGACGTGGTTCTGCTGGTCGGTGGCACCGACGGCGGCAACGCCGAGGTCCTGCGCTCCAGCGCGCAGGAGCTCGCGGACGCGCGCTGGGACGGTCCGGTGGTGGTCGCGGGCAACATCGACGTCCGCCACGAGATCGCCCGCCTCTTCGAGTCCTCCGCCACCCCGTTCGTGCTCGCCGACAACGTGGTCCCGAAGATCGGTGTGCTGAAGCCGGAGTCCGCCCGTGCCGCGATCCGCGAGATGTTCCTCCGGCACGTGATCGGCGGCAAGCACCTGTCCCAACGCGCGGATTTCACCGCGATGGTGCGAGGCGCCACTCCCGACGTTGTACTCACCGCCGTCGAGCTCCTCGCGCACGGCCTCGACGAGGAGCGACCCGGCGCCGGAGAAGTCGTCGTGGTCGATGTCGGCGGCGCCACGACCGACGTGCACTCGGTCGTGGAGATCGACCCGGAGGACGCCGGCCTGGCCCGCCAGGTGGTCGCAGTCGTCCCGGTGACCCGCACCGTCGAGGGCGACCTCGGCATGCGCTGGAGTGCGGTGCCGACCATCGAGGAGGGCCTGGCGTCCGACGTACTCCCCGCCGCCGACGCCGCGGCCCTGCGCAAGGCCGCGGCGGTACGACGGGCGGACCCGGCGTTCCTTCCCGGCGACGAGACCGCAGCCCGGCATGACGAGCTGATCGCCACCGCCGCGGCCGCGGTCGCGTTGCGTCGCCACGCCGGGAGACAGCAGGTGACCTTCGGCCCGGACGGCCGGATCCTCGAGCGCACCGGCAAGGACCTCCGTGAGGTCGACCTGCTCGTCGGTTCCGGTGGCGTGCTGCGCAACAACCCGGCGCAGGTCACGGACCGGATCCTGGCCGCGGTCACCGGCGGCGACGTACCCGGTGGCTGGCAGCTGCCACGGGCGCCGCGGCTCGCGGTCGACCGGGACTACGTGCTGGCCCCGGCAGGACTCCTGGCCGACGCGCACCCCGAAGCGGCCTATTCGCTGCTGCGCCGCATAGCCTTTCCGTCATGGGGATAGGGAGACGGGTCTCGGGAAGCATGGCCCGGGTGCGGGACCGGCGGCGCCGCAAGTCCGAGGACCGGTTCGCCGAACGGTTCGCCACCCAGTGGGCGCAGGTGCGCGCCGAGCGCCGCCAGGAGCCGGCCGAGCCGACGATCGCGGCGGGTCCGTCGAACTTCACCCGGGCGCAGGTGCCGTGGGCCGTCGACCTCGCCGCCGCCTGGTCGTGGCGGTTCCTGGTCATCGTCGCCGCCGGCTACGCGGTGACGTGGGTGATCGCCCGGTTCTCGGTGGTGTTCCTGCCGCTGGCGATCGCGCTGCTGATCACCGCCCTGGCCGCACCGATCGTCAACTCGGCGGCACGCGCGGGCCTGAACCGCAAGCTCGCCTCGGCGGTGGTCGTGATCGGGGGTCTCGCCGTGGTCGGGCTGCTGCTGACGTTCGTCGGCACGCAGGTCGCACAGGGCGCCAACGACCTCGCCAAGCAGGTGGTGGGTGGTCTCGGTGAGATCCGGGACTGGCTGCGGGACGGTCCGCTGCACGCCAGCGACTCGCAGATCAACGACTACATCAAGGCGGCCCAGGACCTGGTCACCAGCTCCAACGAGCAGGCCGTCGCCCGGGTCACCGAGCTGGGCACCGCGATCGGCCACATCCTGGCCGGCATCTTCATCGTGCTGTTCGCGTCGTTCTTCTTCCTCGCCGACGGCGCCCGGATCTGGGCGTGGGTGGTCCGGTTGTTCCCGCGTGCCGCGCGGGCGCGCACCGACACCTCGGGGCGGGTGGCCTGGCGGTCGTTGACGCAGTTCGTCCGGGCCACGGTTCTGGTCGCGTTCGTCGACGCGGTCGGGATCATGCTGGTCGCGCTCGTGCTCAAGGTGCCGTTCGTCACCGCGATCGGTGTGCTGGTCTTCCTCGGCGCGTTCATCCCGATGATCGGTGCGACGCTGTCCGGCTCGGTTGCCGTCCTGGTCGCGCTCGTCTCGCACGGCCCGATCGTCGCGCTGCTGATGTTCGCCGGCGTGATCCTCGTGCAGCAGATCGAGGCACACGTGCTGCAGCCGTTCCTGCTCGGCCGGTTCGTGTCGCTGCATCCGCTCGGGGTGATCGTCGCGATCGCGTGCGGCGTGCTGGTCGCTGGGATCGCCGGCGCGCTGATCGCGGTGCCGCTGGTGGCCGCGCTGAACGCCGTCGCCGCGCACCTGGCCGACTACGCCGGGCCGG
>DASSBE010000190.1:0-3548 GCA_035699065.1 Nocardioidaceae bacterium | reverse complement strand
GACCGGTACATGACCCTCTACAACGGGTACGGCGACTGGAACGCCTCGTTCCCGGACTACCGCGAAGGCTCCGCGCTGCACTGAGACGTGCCGAGCCAGCGCTGAGTCGGGCGCTGAGGCCGTTACGGCTCAGGAACGTAGGGCGGCCGCCAGCCCGTCGCAGTCGGTGACCGTGAGCGTGAGGTTGGGGTGCCGCAGCCTGCCGGTCGGCTCGATACCGGGCACCGGCTCCCGGAACGCGAGACAGATCCCGAGATCGCCGTTGGTCGCGAACGTGAGACCGCGGTCGGCGAAGGACAGATGCGCCGGTCCTGCCGTCTTCAGGAACCGGTAGGGGCCGGTGGCATGCGTCGAGGCGATGTTGTCGAGCGACGTACTCACCGCCCAGTGGCCGAACCGGGCATGCAGCGCATCGTCGGAGAGCACGACCTCGGCGGTGTGCTCGGTGATCCCGAAGAGCCTTCCGGCGAGCCGGTAGGCGGGGGTGAACCGGAACGTGAACCGGCGGGCGTGTCCGTGAGGATCCATGCCGCGCAGCACCACGGTCAGCCGCTGCTGGGCGGGTACGGCGAGCCCTTGAGCAGCCGGGCCAGGTGCGCGGTGTTGGCGGCGAGCGTCTTCGTGGTCTGCGCGGTCTTCTCCGGCCGCGGATCCTTGTCCTTGTAGTCGGTGGCGTGCATGGCCTCCCCGACCCAGTAGGTGACGGCGTTCGCGGGGATCGTGAACCCGACGTCGCTCAAGGCCTGGTAGACCTCCGCGGTGACGTGGTGCGCACCGTCCTCGTTGCCCACCACGCCCAGGGCGGCGACTTTGCCGAAGGTCAGCATGCGTCCCTGCTCGTCGGTCTCGCTGAGCTCGGCGTCGAGCCGCTCGAGGACCATCTTGCACACTGCCGAGGGCTGTCCCAGCCAGATCGGGGTGGCGAGAACCAGGATGTCGGAGGCCAGCATCTTCTCCCGGATCGCCGGCCACCCGTCGCCGTTGCCTTCGTCGGTGCTCACGCCGAACTTCACCTGCTGGTCGATCACCCGGATCGTCTCGGCGTCGACGTCGTGCTCGGCCAGTGCGGAGACGATCTCGGAGGCGAGCAGCTCCGAGCTCGAGGCGGTGGGCTCGGGTTTGAGGGTGCAGGTCAGTACGAGGGCTCGAAGTGGGTCCATGACCACTCAGTGCCCGGCCGCCCCGATCTCATGCCAACCGGCAGGTCCGGCTCAGTGCGAACGCAGCACGTCTTCCTCACCCTCGATCGGCGACCGGCCGTCGAACTGGTGGCCGTCGGCCGGCGTACCGTCGAGCTCGTAGTCACCGCTGTAGTCGCCGGCCGGCAGGTGCTGGTGGCCGTCGGACTGCAGGGCGAGCTCGTGCTCGGCGTGGTGCCGGGACTCCTCGAGCTCCTCCCGGGTCGGCTTCTGGATGTTCGAGCCGAACCAGAACCGCGACAGCTTCGCGCGCAGCTTGTTCTTCCGGTCGTCCGGCGCCGGGACACCGTTCTCGTCGACACCCTCGGGGATCTCGTAGACATTGTCCCGGGCCCGCGCGGTGAGCGTGTAGGCCTCGCCCGGGTCGATCGGCAGGTGCCGCTCGGAGTACGCACCCTCGGGGGAGCGCATGATCACGCCGGACTCGTAGCCGTGCAGCAGCAGGCCCTGGTCGTGGCGCTGCAGCGAGATGCACCAGCGGCGGGTGATCAGGAACGCGATCACCGGACCGATGAAGATCGCGAACCGCATGAACCAGGTGATGTAGTTCAGGTTCAGGCTGAAGACCACCGCGAGGATGTCGTTGCCGCCGGCCGCCCAGAGCAGGCCGTAGAGCGTCATCATCCCGACCATGAACGCGGTCCGGGTCGGCGCGTTCCGCGGGCGCTGGAGCAGGTGGTGCTCACTCTTGTCGCCGGTGATCCACGCCTCGATGAACGGATAGAGCAGGATCGCCGTGAAGATGATGCCTGGCGCGACCACGCCGGGGATGAAGACGTTCCAGCTGATCGTGGACCCGAAGATGTGGGTCTCCCACCCGGGCATGATCCGGAGCAGGCCCTCCGCGATCCCCATGTACCAGTCGGGCTGGGACCCGGCGGTGACCTTGGACGGGTCGTAGGGCCCGTACTTCCACACGGGGTTGATCGACATCAGGCCGCCCATCAGAGCGGTCACGCCGAAGACGATGAAGAAGAAGCCACCCGCCTTGGCGGCGTACACCGGCAGCATCGGGAAGCCCACGACGTTCTTCTCGGTGCGGCCGGGGCCCGCCCACTGGGTGTGCTTGTGGTAGACGAGCAGCAGCATGTGCGCGCCGATCAGCGCGAGCAGCAGGCCTGGGATCAGCAGCACGTGCACGGTGAACAGCCGGGGCACGATGTCGTCGCCGGGGAACTCACCGCCGAAGACGAAGAAGGACACGTAGGTGCCGAGCACCGGGACGGACTTCATCAGGCCGTCCGCGATCCGCAGGCCGGTGCCGGACAGCAGGTCGTCGGGCAGCGAGTAGCCGGCGAAGCCCTCGAGGATCCCGAGCATCAGCAGCAGGGCGCCGATGATGAAGTTCAGCTCACGGGGCTTGCGGAACGCGCCGGTGAAGAACACCCGCATCATGTGCACGAACATCGCGGCGATGAACAGCATCGCCGACCAGTGGTGCATCTGCCGCAGCAGCAGGCCGCCGCGGACGTCGAAGGAGATGTCCAGCGTCGAGGCGTACGCCTCCGACATGTGCAGCCCGCGGAGCTGGCTGTAGGAGCCGTCGTAGACGACCTCGGCCATGCTCGGCTTGAACCAGAGCGTGAGGAAGGTGCCGGTGAGCAGCAGGACCACGAAGCTCCACAGCGCGATCTCGCCGAGCATGAACGACCAGTGGTCCGGGAAGACCTTCCGGATGTTCTTCTTGGCCAGCGTGGCGAGGCCGACGCGGTCGTCCATCCACTCGACGACGCCGCCGAGCTTGGTGGGCTTCTCCACCTTCGCGGCGGTGCGGCCGTTGGTCGAACCGGTTGAAGTGCTCATCACATGTCACCGCGTTCCCAGAAGCTCGGGCCGACCGGCTCCTTGAAGTCGCTCATCGCGATCAAGTATCCCTCGCCGTCCACACCCATGGGAAGTTGCGGCAGGGAGCGGGCAGCGGGGCCGAAGATCACCTTGCCGCCGTCGCCGAGGTCGAAGGTGGACTGGTGGCAGGGGCACAGCAGGTGGTGTGTCTGCTGCTCCCACAGCGAGATCGGGCAGCCCACGTGGGTGCAGATCTTGGAGAAGCAGAGGATGCCGTCGACGCCCCAGTTCTCGCGGCCCTTGGGGGGAGTGATGTCCTTGGGCGCCATCTTGACCAGGATCACTGCGGCCTTGGCCTTCGCGGCCTGCAGCTCGTGGCCGTCGATGACCGGCTCGCCGTCCTCGTCGGTGGCGAAGAAGATCGCGGGCTCGGCGTTGACGAGCTGGCCGACCTGGACCTCTTCGGGCTTGATCGGGGTGCCGGCGACGTCGTTGACGATGCGCATGCCCTTGCGCCACACCGTCTTCTCCAGCGCGGTGCCCGGAAGCGGGCCGAGGTCGCGC
>DASSBE010000189.1:0-2398 GCA_035699065.1 Nocardioidaceae bacterium | reverse complement strand
CGATGTGGACCTGCCGTTGCCTCGGGGGTGGGAGCTGCCGGCCGAGCCGAGCTTCGACGTGTCTCAACGGTTCGGCCCGATGACGCCGCTGGTCCTCGCACGCGCGGCTCACATCTTCCGGTCCGACGCGCGGACCGTAGGTGACTTCGCGGTGCTGGCGAACGCGGTCGAGGACGCCGCGAGTCTGAGCTATCCGGCAGTACGCGCGCGTGCGATCGGACGCGCGAGGGGCCGGACCGTGGCACTCGATGCCGTGGAGGAGGCGCTCACTCGGCTCTTCGACGAGGGACCGCACGATGCGCGGCTGCGCCGGTGCTGGAAACAGGTCGTCGATGATCTGATGGCGGATTCGTCACGGGACCAACCCGGGATACGGCGATCGCACGTCGACCACAACGTCCGAGGAGGGCTGTTCACCGGGACGCTTGCCTGCCTGGCGGGTGAGGTCGTGGCGGACCTGGCCGACGAGGAGCTCCGGCTGTGGGCCGCGGGTCCGTGGGAGGCGGCCTCGTCATCGGACGGTCACCTGGGAACGGGCTGGCATGCCGCTGAGCCCGTTCTCAGCACGGTCCGGCACGTCCTGGCCGGCCTGAGCGCCGAGGCCCGGCTTTGTGTGGGCGCTGCGCACTACTGCCGGATCATGGACCTGGTGCCCGGCGGAGGGAGCGAGGTCAGGGCGTACGCCGAACTCCGGAACCGGGTGACGTCCTGGACGCTGATCTCGGCTGCCTGCTGCCCGAGGCCGTCGGTCCTGCTCGGTGAGTGTCCTGACGCTTCGACGGAGCTCGGCGGGGTCCTCGCGGGTCTGTCCGGCGGTCTCGACCGGATCAGCGGCCTGGACGACTGGCTGGGTTGCCTGACCTCGATCCTGGTGCATCGTGCTCGGCTCAGCGCGGAGGACGTCCATGTGTTTGCCGGGCCGTTCGCCGAGGTCGTGCCTGGTCTGGAGCAGCTGCTGAACGAACCCGTGTGAGGGAGCGCGGCGGTGACGGTGATCGCGGCGGTCGCGCCGAGGGCGGCGGTCGCGCGGGGTTCCGCGGGGCGGCCCTAGGGCCGGTTTTCGTCCACAGGAAGAAGCCGTTCCGACTCGTGCACAGATTTTCGAATAGAGTCGAGAACCGTCGGATCTTCGCCGTACTTTGGATCTATGACGACCTCGACCCACCAGCGAGCCGGCGGAGGCTCCGGACCTGGCGAACCGCACCAGCTGTTGCGGTTCGCCACGGCCGTCGAGGACGCATTCGGACGGGTCGGCGAGACACCGGCGTGGTCGATGACCCAGCAGGAGCAGCGCGAGACGCTGCTGACGTTGGACCGGCTGGAAGCCAGGTTGGCCGAGCTGCAGGCACGGGTGCTGGCCACGGCGGAGCGAGACGACGTCGGAGCTGACTGCGGTGCCACGTCGACCGCGGCCTGGTTGGCCCACGCAACGCGACAGACCCGGAGCCGGTGCTCATCGGCGGTTCGCCTCTCGACAGCGCTGGACCAGGAGTTCACCAGCACCGCGGACGCGCTGCGACAGGGACGGATCAATCCCGACCAGGCGCGTGTGATCGTCGACGCGGTCACCCGGCTCACTGACGAGTACGACGATCTGCCGGCCGGCACCCATGGGCACGCCGAGGCTCATCTGCTCGACCTGGCCCTGGAGTTCGACGCGACCACGTTGCGCAGGCTCGGCAAGCGACTGTTCGAGGTCGTCTGCCCGGAGGCCGCCGACGCCGCGGAAGGGGAGCGGCTCGCGCGGGAGGAAGAACGTGCCCGCCGGCTCGCGGAGCTCTCGCTGCGCGACAACGGTGACGGCACCACGAGCGGCTTCTTCCGGATCCCGACCCTGCACGGGGAGCTGCTGAAGAAAGCCCTGGAGGCGTTGACCAGCCCGCGGCGGTTGGGAGAGGGCCGGTTCGACCCGAAGACCGGAAAGAAGCTGGACTACCGGACCCTGCTCGGGCACGGCTTCATGGAGCTGCTCGAGAGCCACCTCAACGCCGAACGGCTTCCCTCCAACGGCAACAGCCCGTTCACCCTCGTCGTAACCATCGGCCTTGACGCGCTGATGTCGGGAATCGGGGCGGCCGGGCTGGACACCGGTGGACGGATCAGCGCCGGTGAGGCTCGCCGTCTGGCCTGCAAGGCGGGGATCATCCCGATGGTCCTCAACGGAGACTCGATGCCCCTGGATCTCGGCCGCAAGCAGCGGCTGCACAACAAGTACCAACGCACGGTCCTCAACTACCGCTACCGCGGATGCGCCGCGGCCAACTGCGACCGGCCGCCGGCATGGACCGAGATCCACCACCCCAAGGCCTGGGCCAAGGGCGGCCGAACCGACATCGGCAACGGCCTCCCACTCTGTCCGCCCCACCATCACATGGCAGACCATCCCGAGTCCTGGAAC
>DASSBE010000188.1:0-3204 GCA_035699065.1 Nocardioidaceae bacterium | reverse complement strand
GTGGACCGGCGTCATGATCATCCTGCTCGGCTTCATCGTCGGCGGGATCGGGCTGATCATCGGCAGCGAGTGGCTCTTCTGGGTCGGTGTCGCCCTGGCCCCGATCGGCGCCATCGTGGGCAAGATCATGCAGCGGATGGGCCTGGGAGCCGAGCCCGTCCGCGACTGAGCCGATGACCACCACGCTGCCCGTGGCCGGCACCAGCGAGCGCCGGTGGCAGCGGGTCAAGGCGCCCACCCTGCTCGCGGCCGGGGTGCTGGGGGCCAGCGTCCTGCTCCACCTCCACGACCCGCACCAGAGCGGCAGCTGGGGCTACTGCCCGTGGCTGTTGCTGACCGGCACCGCCTGTCCCGGCTGCGGTGGGCTGCGCGCGGTCAACGACCTGACGCGCGGGGACCTGGCCGCCGCCGCGTCGAGCAACGTGCTGTTCGTCGGGTCCATCCCGCTGCTCACCGTGCTCTGGGCGCGCTGGTTCGCCGACCGTTGGCACGGAGTACGCCGGACGCTCAGCACGCCGCGGGCCTACGTGTACTCCGGCCTCTTCCTGGCCGTCGCGCTCACCTTCTGGGTGGCGCGGAACCTGCCGTCCGGGTCGTGGCTGGCGCCCTGACCACGGGTCAGCTGCCGCCCATGTCGACCACGCCGGTCGCGAACAGGACGCCGCTGATGATGCTCCAGACGATCGCGATGATGCCGAGGATCAGACCGGCGGTCGCCATCCCGGCCCCGGTCTGCGCGCCGCCCGACGCGCCGATCTCCTTCTTGCCCATGTTCGCGAGGATCACCGCCGGGATGCCGGCGAACAGGCCGCAGCACAGCAGACCGACGATGCCGAGGATCATCGACCACATCGCCTTCTTGTTCGTCTGCGGCTGCGCGTAGCCGCCCGGCATGCCAGGGCCTCCGGACATCGGTGGCGGCGGCGGTGGCGGTGTGTAGCTCACTGGATGGTTCTCCCCACGGTTTCGTCGAACGTAGTGTCGGCTGGTGTCGCCACGACGCTATCGTGCGGCCGCTCCTCAGGTGCGGAGGGACACGTGTGCGGTGCGACCTGCTCACAGGTCGGAGCTGAAACCGCCGTCGTCGGTGCCGATGTTGTACTCGGCGTTGCCGGACACGATCGCGAGGACCACGAGGGCGAGGAAGATCACGCCGAACGCCACCGCGACCGCGCCGGTGATGATGCCCGCCAGCGCGATCCCGTCACCGTCCTGCCGGCCCCCGCTGGCCCGGATCTCGTTGCGGGCCTTGACGCCGAGGACGATCGCGACCACGCCGGCGATCCCGAGACCGCAGCACCACGACAGGACCAGGGTGGTGATGCCGGTGATCAGTGACCCGGTGGCCTTGCCGTTGGTCTGCGGGACCTGGCCGTAGCCGTACGGCCCGTACTGGCCCGGCGGCCCGTACTGGCCGGGCGGCGGGCCGTACTCGCCGGGCGGTCCGTACTCGCCGGGCTGGCCCGGCCCTGGTGGGTAGCTCATCGCGCCCTCTCCTGGCTGGTGACGAACGGAGCCCGGCGGACCGCCACCACATCTCGACCTCCGTGGCCGGGCGCCGCCGGTCTCGTGAGAGTCTAGAGACCCGCCCCGTACGCGCAATCGTGAGAGGTCACCATGTCCGTTCTCGACGAGATCCTCGACGGTGTCCGCGCCGATCTCGCCGAGCGCGAGACGCAGCTCCCGCTGGACCGGGTCAAGGAGGCCGCCCGGCGCGCGCCCGAGGCGATCGACCCGATGCCCGCGTTCCGCGCGGACGGGATCAGCGTGATCGCGGAGGTCAAGCGGTCCAGCCCGAGCCGCGGCCCGCTCGCCAGCATCGCCGACCCGGCCAAGCTGGCCGCCGACTACGAGGCCGGTGGTGCCGCGACGATCAGCGTGCTCACCGAGGAGCGCAGGTTCGGCGGCAGCCTCGACGACCTGCGGCGCGTGCGTGCCGCGGTCGACGTCCCGGTGCTCCGCAAGGACTTCATCGTCACCTCCTACCAGCTGTGGGAGGCGCGCGCGGCCGGCGCCGACCTGGCGCTGCTGATCGTGGCCGCACTCGACCAGGTGCAGCTCGAGTGTCTCGTCGACCGCGCGGAGTCGATCGGCCTGACGGTCCTGGTGGAGGTCCACGACGAGGACGAGGTCGACCGGGCGCTCGCCGCCGGTGCCCGGCTGATCGGCGTGAACGCGCGCAACCTGAAGACCCTCGACGTCGACCGCGACACGTTCTCCCGGCTGGCGCCCCGCGTCCCCGACGACGTGGTGCGGGTGGCCGAGTCCGGGGTCCGCGGCCCGCACGACGTGTTCGAGTACGCGAAGCAGGGCGCCAACGTCGTACTCGTGGGCGAGACCCTGGTCCGGGGGCAGGACCCGCGCAGCGCGGTGGCCGACCTGGTCGCCGCCGGCGCGCACCCAGCACTCAAGCAACGCGACTGAACCGAAAGTCGAGATCCATGTCTGTTCTCCCCGACCAGGCCGGCCAGTTCGGGCGCTTCGGCGGCCGGATGATGCCCGAAGCCCTGATGGCCGCCCTCGACGAGCTCACCGCCGCGTGGCAGGACGCGATGGCCGACCCCGGGTTCGTCGCCGAGTTCGAGCGGATGCTGCGGGAGTACGCCGGGACGCCGAGCCTGCTCTACGACGCCACGAAGCTGTCCGAGCTTGCCGGCGCCCGGATCCTGCTCAAGCGCGAGGACCTGAACCACACCGGGGCGCACAAGATCCGCAACGTGCTCGGCCAGGCCCTGCTCACCAAGCGGATGGGCAAGAACCGGGTGATCGCGGAGACCGGGGCCGGTCAGCACGGGGTCGCGGCCGCGACAGCGGCGGCCTACCTCGGCCTGGACTGCGTGGTCTACATGGGTGAGGTGGACACCGAGCGGCAGGCGCTCAACGTGGCCCGGATGCACCTGCTCGGCGCCGAGGTGGTCTCGGTGAAGTCCGGCTCGCGCACCCTGAAGGACGCGATCAACGAGGCGATCCGGGACTGGGTGACCACGGTCGACCACACCGCCTACCTGTTCGGCACGGCCGCTGGGCCGCACCCGTTCCCGTCGATGGTGCGGGACTTCTGCCGCGGCATCGGCGACGAGGCCCGCGCACAGTGCCTCGAGCTGACCGGCGCGCTGCCCGACTCCGCGGCGGCGTGTGTCGGCGGCGGCTCCAACGCGATCGGGCTGTTCGCCGGGTTCCTCGACGACCCGTCGGTGCGGCTGT
>DASSBE010000187.1:0-17234 GCA_035699065.1 Nocardioidaceae bacterium | reverse complement strand
TCTCCCGCGCCGCGTGGCCCAACAACGGCGTCAGCCCCGTGAGCCACCACCGCCAGATCGTCCCTTCAGACGTCCGGATCTAGCCGCGATCCGCGCGGCCATTCGGAGCCTCAGTCGGCGTGCGTTCCGATCAGGGATCGCTCACCGGTACGCACTCATCGCAGCTGCGGTCAGGCTATGCGTCCGTCGGGGGCGTGACCCAGCACGACGCACAGGAGGGGCGCTGGGACACTCCGATAGCAGTCGACGGCTATGCGGGGAAGGCCTTCCAGTGTCCTTCGGAGATGACCTCGACGGTGCCGTCGGTCACCTTGATGGCGGTCTGGTCGTCGATCGCGTACGCCGGACCTGCGATGTCGGCCGCCCATCTCTCCGCATCGGCCATGGTGTTCCCCGGCATCTGCTCGTGGTCCAGGTGCGGGTAGATCGAGAAGTCGACGACCCCCAGCGTGCGGTCGTCCGGGGCAGACGGCCACGAGACGAAGTCGTCACCGATTCGCGGTGTCATCACCATGCTGCCGGCACTTATCCCTACCCAGACCGTCTCGGGCAGCGACGGGATGACCCGCGACAGCCCTGACTCCCGCATCCAGTGGCACAGGTACGTCGTGTCGCCGCCGTCCACCAGCAGCACGTCGGCCTCTCGGACCCACGGCACCCACCGCTCCTCACCGATGCTGGGCAGCGCGGTGAGCTCCAGGACGCCCAAGGACGCCCAGCCCAGGCTGGTCATCATGTGGAACGGAGGCTCGCCGGCGACGGAGCTTCGTACCGAGGCAGGTCCGAGCATCGGGTGGCCCCACTGCGCCGTGGGGATGCAGAGCGCACGGGACTCGGAGATCGGCTTGCCCAGCAGATCGACCAGAGCATCGCGGATGCTCTCGTTCGTAACGCCTCCGGATGTGAGAAGGAGCTTCACAACGCCTCCCGAGTTGAGTGCGACGGGTTCGTGTGACGTAGGCACCGCGGATGCGTCATCGTCTGACTCCTTGTCTCGCCCGGTGGCGCCCTCGAATGGCCGCCATTCACCTGTTCGACGCACACTACGTTCCGGATCCGACAACCCCAGCCAGGAGATTCGGTGGGCCTCCGCATGCGCGCACTGTCCTCGATGCGGACGTTCCGCAAGGCGATCGTCACACGGAGCGTGACCGGTACGGGATCGTGCTGCGGCACCGGTGGGCGGGTGTCAGTAGTCGGTGGCAGACTCGCTTCGGTGAAGCGAGCTACCGCACGGACGGCCCACGAGATCCCGGATCGAGCTCCGCTGCAGTTGACCGTCGGGGACGAGGTGCACGTGGGTGACCGCGACACCGAGTGGCCCGAGTTCGTGTTCGTCGCGGCAGCGCACGGCACTGGTTGGGTGCCGGCACGGCATCTATCCGAACCCTCGGGGCCGGCCGTCGTCCAGACGGCGTACGACACCAGCGAGCTGCCCACCCGGGTCGGCGACGTGCTTGATGTCCTCGCTGAGGACCTCAGCAGCGGTTGGCTGTGGTGCCGATCCAGCAGCGGCCGGCAGGGATGGGTCCCGGTCAGAACCGTCGAGGACGACGGCTGACGGCCGTTGCCGTGAAACCGCAGAGGGATCCCCAGGTTCACGCCAGGTCGCGTACCGTCTCGGCGCCCGTGCGTCCCGTAAGGCCCGCCCGGTACCGCATCCCGCATAGGTACCTCCTGCGGGAACACGGCGACCCGGCCTGCTCCCACGCCATCGACCTGTTGACACTGGGAGTCAAGCCAGCAGGTGCCCGCATGTCTCCCCTCCTGGACAGCAAGGCACTTCACGGGCCCGCTCACGCTGCGGCCAGCGCGTCCTTCGTTACAAGCGTGATACAAACGACGAGAGATCCCCGACGTTTGCGCAGGTCAGCATGGGTCAGTCAGTCAGTACTACGACCTGTGAGGCTGAGCTCTTCACACTGCGGGGGCGCCCGGCACATCCCGCTCGGCCGGCCTTCCCGACCAGGTGCGCGACAGCGTCGGTCGAGCGGTCGTCTTTGGTCGACGCATGGCGGATTCGCGCCCCACGCCCTTCACGTTCCTCCAGACTGGTGTTGTGGACGAAGGACAACGCACGACACTGGTCCTGGTCGATGTCAGGGACGCAGACGGCACGATGTGGCGAGCCGTCACGCTCACCGAGGACGGCGGCCTCGCCATCCTCGGTCACGACATCGGCCCTGGGATCGAGCGCATCTTCGGAGGCAGCGAGTACGAGTTCGAGCGGAGGCTCTCTGCAGCCGAGGTCTCGACCCTGCACCAGCTGCTCGACGTCGCCGCGGACGGCGACCTGCTGACCGCCATCCACGACCGCTTCCGGTCCACCCGCGACTTGGAGACGTTCGCTGAGGAGCACGGCATCGCCGGCCAGTTCTGGAACAGGATCGGATGACGAGTGGCAGCGACCGAACAGCCGAAGTCGGTGCAGCTATCTACTTTCGTCGGTGCCGCCGTCGATGCGCTTTGACCTAGCCTCGGATCATGTCCAGCACCTACGACGCACAGCTCGACGCGGTCCGGTCCGACCGCTGTCGAGCGTCGCGAGCCCAGACGATCACCGCGGTCCTCGGCATCGGCAGCCTCATGGCGGCCACCGTGTGGAGCGAGTACGTCAACGGCACGAGCAGCGCACTCCTACTGCTCGACGTCGCGCTGGGCCTCACGAGCTGCGCGCTGGTCCCTGTGCTGCTGCGACTACCGACCGGCGGGGCGCTCGTGCTCGCCGTGCTCGCCGCGTTCTCCCCCACCGTGACCCCCGCGGCCACGATGGGGACGTCGTACGTCGCCCAGAGCCGACGTTTCGGGTTGGCGGTCGGTGTCGCCGTGGCCGGTGTCGTGGCCCATGCGGTGCGTGGCCTGTGGCGCCCGCTCGGTGGGATCTCGTTCACCTGGTGGTTGGTGCTCGTGGTCATCGCCCACGCGGCGCTGCTGGCCTGGGGCGCCCTCGCTCAGGCCCGGCGCGCGTTGATCGTGTCGTTGCGCGACCGCGCGCACCGGGCGGAGGCCGAGCAGGGTCGCCGAGTGGCCGAGGCACGGGCGGCCGAGCGCAGCCGCATCGCACGCGAGATGCACGACGTACTGGCCCATCGACTCTCGCTACTCGCCACCTATGCCGGCGCGTTGGAGTTCCGGCCCGACGCCCCGCCGGAGCGACTCGCGAATGCCGCGGGGGTCATCCGCAGTGGGGTGCACGAGGCCCTCGACGAGCTGCGCGAGGTGATCGACCTCTTGCGCGACGACGACAGTGACGACGCAACGGAGCGTCCGCAGCCGACCCTGGGCGACCTCGCAGGCCTGGTGGAGGAGTCCCGGTCCGCCGGCATGCAGGTCCGCGTGGACAACCAGGTCGAGGAGCTCCCTGCCCCACCGGCGGCGACGGGGCGTACGGCGTACCGCATCGTGCAGGAGGCGCTGACGAACGCCCGCAAGCATGCCGCAGGTCAACCCGTCCGGGTCGTCCTGGACGGTGCCCCTGGTGGCTCGCTGTGCATCAGGGTGAGCAACCCCGTCCCGGACGGGCCCCCGGCACACACGATCCCGGGCACGGGTAGCGGGCTGGTGGGGCTGACCGAGCGGGCCCGGTTGACCGGCGGGGAGCTCGACCACCAGCTCACCGAGGCCGACGGCTTCCGGCTGTGGGCGCGGCTACCGTGGCCGGCATGAGCGAGACCGTGCGTGTCCTGGTCGTGGACGACGACGCGCTGGTGCGCGCCAGCCTGTCGATGATGCTCGACGGCGCCGCCGGCATCGTCGTGGTCGGTGACGTGAGCGACGGGAACCAGGCCCCGGCCGCGGTCGACCTGCACTCGCCCGACGTCGTGCTGATGGACATCCGGATGCCGCAGGTCAACGGCATCGTGGCCACCCGACGGCTCCGGGCGCGTGCGCACCCACCGGAGGTGATCGTGCTGACTACCTTCGACACCGACGAGAACGTGCTGCACGCGCTGCGCGCAGGAGCCAGTGGGTTCCTGGTCAAAGACTCGCCGCCCGCTCGGATCGTCGAGGCGATCCACCGCGTCGCGGCCGGGGACCCGATCCTCTCGCCCGGTGTGACTCGCCGGTTGATGGACCGCGCCGCCACCGAGGCCGGGGCGCATGCGCGGGCGCGCAAGGCGCTCGCGACGCTCAGCCCGCGGGAGAACGACGTGGTGCTCGCCGTGGCCCGGGGCCGCACCAACGCCGAGATCTCCGCAGACCTCTTCATGAGCGTCGCGACCGTCAAGGCGCACATCTCGCGGGTGCTCACCAAGCTGGACCTGGGCAACCGGACGCAGGTGGCGTTGGTGGTCCACGACGCCGGCCTCGTCTGACGCGGAAGCTGCGGGACGGATCCGAAGATCCTCAGTCCCAGAACACCCGCTCGACGACAGCACGCGCCCGGCGGGTGACCCGAAGATAGTCGTTGACCAGCTCGTCGGACTCGCCCGGCCCATAGCCGCACACGTGGGCGACCGCCGCCTTCTCCCGGGTGTCGCGGGGCAGCGAGTCGGAGGGCCGGCCGCGGACCTGGGTGATCGCGTTGCGCACCCGGCTGGCCATCGACCACGCCGCGCGAAGAGCTTCCGCGTCCCCGTGCGCGAGGAGGCCGGCGTCGACGGCGGCCGCGAGCGCGTCGAGCGTGCGCGTCGTACGCAGACCTTCCACCGAACCGGCATGCCGCATCTGCAAGAGCTGCACGGTCCACTCGACGTCGGCCAGTCCGCCTCGGCCTAGCTTGAGGTGGGTCGCCGGGTCGGCGCCACGCGGCAGCCGCTCGGAGTCGACCCGCGCCTTGATCCGGCGCACCTCGAGCACGTCGTCGTCGCTTATCCCGTCGGCCGGGAAGCGCAGCGGGTCGACCATCGCGGTGAACCTGACGCACAGGTCCGGGTCGCCGATGATCGCGTCCGCCCGGAGCAGCGCCTGCGCCTCCCAGACCGCCGACCACTTCGCGTAGTAGGCGGCGTAGGACTCCAGCGACCGGACCAGCGGACCCTGCTTGCCCTCGGGCCGCAGTCCGGCGTCGACCTCGAGCGCGGGGTCGGTGCCGGGGAGCGCGAGCAACCGGCGGAGCTCGTTCGCGACCGCCTGCGCCGCCGACGAGGCGTCCTGGGAGCCGTCGCCGTCGAGCGGCTCGTGCACGAACATCACGTCGGCGTCGCTGCCGTAGCCGAGCTCCTGGCCGCCGAACCGTCCCATCGCCACGATCGCCATCCGCACCGGCAACGCGGAGCCGCGCTCCTTCTCGACCGCGGCAGTGGCCACCGCCAGGGCGGCCTCCAGCGTGGCAGCGGTGACATCGGTCAGCGCGTAGCCGACCTCGGCGACGTCGAGGAGGCCGCACAGGTCCGCCACCGAGATCCGGAACAGCTCGCGGCGACGGATCGCGCGGACGGCGTGGATCGCGTCCGCCGGGTCGGGCTGGCGCAGGCCGGCGGAGAGCATCTCCTTGGTCAGCGCCTGCCGGCGAAGTGGCGCCAGCCCCTCGTCCTTGCCGAGCAGCGCGACGCCTTCGGGAGCCCGCTGCAGCAGGTCGGTGGCATACCTGCTCGACGCCAGCACCAGCGCCATCCGCTGGGCCACCTGACCCTCGTCGCGAAGCAGACGCAGGTACCAGTGCGTGCTGCCCAGCGCCTCGGAGATCCGGCGGAAGCCGAGCAGGCCGGCGTCCGGGTCCGGCGCATCGGCGAACCACTCGAGCATCACCGGCAGCAGCGTGCGCTGGATCGCCGAGGACCGGGAGACCCCGCTGGTGAGCGCCTCGAGGTGTCGCAGCGCCGCCACCGGGTCCTCGTAGCCGAGCGCGGACAGCCGCTGCTTCGCCGCCTCCGGGGTCAGCCGCGCACCGTCACCGGGCAGCTTGGCGACGGCGGCCAGCAGCGGCCGGTAGAACAGCTTCTCGTGCAGCCGACGCACCTCCTTCCGGTGTCGCTTCCACTGCTTGTCCAGCTCGGCGACCGGCTCCTTGTGGAACCCCATCGACCGTGCCAGCCTGCGCAGCGACGCCGCGTCCTCCGGCACGACGTGGATGCGCCGCAGGTTGGCCAGCTGCATCCGGTGCTCGAGGGTGCGCAGGAACTTGTACGCCGCGTCCAGCGCCGCACCATCCTCACGTCCGACGTACCCGCCGCGGGTCAGGTCGGCCAGCGCGCTGAGCGTCGCGGGGCTGCGGAGCGAGGGGTCGCTGCGTCCGTGCACGAGCTGCAGCAGCTGGACGGCGAACTCCACGTCGCGCAGGCCGCCGGAGCCGAGCTTGATCTGGCGTTCGGCGTGGTGGGCGGGGATGTGCTCGAGCACCCGGCGGCGCATCGCCTGCACCTCCGGGACGAACCCCTCGCGTTCGGCCGCGGACCACACCATCGGGGTGATCCGATCGTGGTAGGCCCGGCCGAGCTCCAGGTCGCCGGCGACCGGGCGCGCCTTGAGCAACGCCTGGAACTCCCAAGTCTTGGCCCAGCGGGCGTAGTACCCCTCGTGGCTGGCGAGCGTGCGCACCAACGGCCCGGACTTGCCCTCGGGGCGCAGCGCCGCGTCGACCGGCCAGATCGTTCCCTCGCCGGTGTGGTCGGAGCAGATCTGGATCAGGTTCGACGCCAGCTGGGTGGCGGTGCGCAGCGCCGGGGTCTCCTCGGCCCCGTCGGCCGGCTCGGCCACGAAGATCACGTCGACGTCGCTGACGTAGTTCAGCTCCCGGCCGCCACACTTGCCCATCGCGATCACCGCGAGGTGGCACGAGGACGCAGATTCGCCGACCCGCGCGCGGGCGATCGCCAGCGCCGCCTCCAGAGTCCCCGCGGCCAGGTCGGAGAGCTCGGCGGCGACGTCGTCGACACCGACCCCCGCGGCCAGGTCCCGTGAGGCGAGCCGCAGCAGGAGCCGCCGGTAGCTCACCCGCAACGCGTCCACGGCGTCCTCGTCGGGCAACGTGGAGACGGGTGCCGCGGACGCCGGGTCGGCACCCACTCTGCACAGCAGCTCGGCGCGCAGCGCGAACGCCGCCGGCCGCGTGGTCTCGAGCGCGGGATCGGTCAGCTCGCGCCACTGGTCCGGGTGCCGCACCAGGTGGTCACCGAGCGCGGCGCTCGCACCCAGCACCGCCAGCAGTCGTGCGCCGAAGTCCCGGTCCGCCACCAGGGCGGTCAACAGCTCGTCACCGTCGGCGGACTGCTCGACGAGATCCGCGAGGTAGCCGAGCGCCTGGTCCGGGTCCGCGGTCGCCGCGATCGCCTCCACCAACCGGTCCCCCGCGTCACCGAGGCGGCGCAAGGCCCGCACCGCGGTCTCGGCGTCCTCGAAGCCGAGTCGCACCAGGGTCCCGGAGGCGGTGGCGACACGTTGACCCTTCACCACGCGGGCACCGTCTGCCGTGACAACGCCGCGAAACCCGTGGCGAGCCCCTGCCACGAGGCCCGCAGCTCCTCACCTGCTGCAGCCACCCGAGCGACGTACTCGTCCACGTCCACCCCGCGCTCGAGCGCGTGGTCGCGGTCGTTCTCGGCCCAGCGGCTGATGATCTCGACGCCGGCCTCGGGATGCCACTGCACACCCCACATGGCGGGTGCGAACCGGACGGCCTGGATCTCCCGCTGCGCGGTCTGCGCGAGTACGACGGACGTGGCCGGCAGACTGCGGACCACGTCGTTGTTCCACTGCACGGCGATCCGGGCACCGGTCAACGGCCCGAACAGCGGGTCGTCCTGCGCGGCCCGAAGCCATCCCACGGCCGGCACGCCGATCTGCTGGCCGATCGGGTTGGCGTGCACCTCCCCGCCGAGGGCCACCGCGATCAGCTGGAGGCCCAGGCAGATACCCAGCGTCGGGGTGCCGTCCTCGACGGCGCTGCGCACCAGCTGCTTGACGTCGGTCAGCCACGGGAACTCCGCGTCGGCGTAGGCGTCGGTCGCACCACCGAGGATCACCATGCTGCGGTGCTCGCTGAGGTCGCGGGGCAACGTGTCGGTGAGATAGGGCCGGCGCACGTCCAGCTCGCAGCCGGCTCCGGTCAGCCACTCCCCCATCCAGCCGGGCGGGCACTGGGCTTCATGTTCGACGACGAGGATCGGGGCAGCGTTCACACCGCCGAGGCTATCGGTTGCCCACGGCCGTCCTGGCGTCAGAGCAGCGGCAGCATCTGGTCGCGCTCGAAGGCGGAGACCTGGCGGCGGTACTCCTCCCACTCCGCGCGCTTGTTTCGCAGGAAGAAGTCGAAGACGTGCTCCCCCAGCGTCTCGGCGAGCAGCTCACTGCGTTCGGCGACCTCGATCGCCTCGGACAGGCTTTTCGGCAGCGGGTCGATGCCGAGCGACTTGCGTTCACGCTCGTTGAGCGACCAGACGTCGTCCTCGGCCTCACGCGGCAGGTCGTAGCCCTCCTCGATCCCCTTCATCCCGGCGCCGAGCAGCACCGCGAACGCGAGGTAGGGGTTGCACGCGGAGTCGATGGTGCGCAGCTCGATCCGGGTCGACTGCCCCTTGTTCGGCTTGTACATCGGGATCCGGATCATCGCCGAACGGTTGTTGTGTCCCCAACAGATGTACGACGGCGCCTCGCCCCCGCCCATCAGCCGCTTGTAGGAGTTGACCCACTGGTTCGTGACCGCGGTGATCTCCGCCGCGTGGCGCAGCACGCCGGCGATGAAGGAGCGACCGGTCTTCGACAACTGGTACTCCGACCCGGCCTCGAAGAACGCGTTGCGGTCGCCCTCGAACAGTGACACGTGGGTGTGCATGCCGGAACCGGGATGGGTGGTGAACGGCTTGGGCATGAACGAGGCCCAGATCCCCTGCGACAACGCCACCTCGCGGACCACGGTCCGGAAGGTCATGATGTTGTCGGCGGTCGAGAGCGCGTCGGCGTAGCGCAGGTCGATCTCCTGCTGTCCCGGGCCACCCTCGTGGTGGCTGAACTCCACCGAGATTCCCATCGACTCCAGCATCGTGATCGCCTCGCGACGGAAGTCCGCGCCGGAGCTCTGCGCAGTGTGGTCGAAGTAGCCGCTGCGGTCCACCGGGACCGGGTCGCCGCCGGGGGTCGGGGTGTCCTTGAACAGGTAGAACTCGATCTCCGGGTGCGTGTAGAACGTGAAGCCGTTCTCGGCCGCCTTCGACAGGGTGCGCTTCAGGACATAGCGGGGGTCGGCGTACGACGGGCTGCCGTCCGGCATCACGATGTCGCAGAACATCCGCGCCGTACTCGGGCCCTCACCGCGCCACGGCAGGATCTGGAACGTTGCCGGGTCCGGCTTGGCCAGCATGTCCGCCTCGTAGACGCGGGCGAACCCCTCGATCGCGGACCCGTCGAAGCCGATGCCTTCCATGAACGCGCCCTCGAGCTCGGCAGGCGCGATCGCCACGGACTTCAGGTAGCCGAGCACGTCGGTGAACCAGAGCCGGACGAACCGCACGTCACGCTCCTCGAGCGCGCGCAGCACGAACTCTTCCTGCTTGCCCATCGGCGTTCTCCTCCCGGGTGATCACACGGCTCGCGACGCTCGACAGTGTGCCGCCGCCATGTTTCGCCGATGTTACGGCCCCGGCCGCGGCCCGGGTTTCGGCCGAACCGATCGGGATACCCTGCCGATGTGCCCCAGATCCGACTCGCCCTCGCCCAGGTCAACCCCACTGTCGGTGACATCGCCGGCAACGCGGAGATCGTGCTCGAGTGGGCCCAGAAGGCCAAGGACGCCGGTGCGCACGTGGCCGCGTTCCCGGAGCTGATGCTCAACGGCTACCCGGTCGAGGACCTGGCGCTGCGTACGTCGTTCGTCGCGGCGTCCCGTGCGGCGATGGGCCGGCTCGCGACCGACCTCGACGAGGCCGGACTCGGCGACCTGGTCTGCGTGGTCGGCTACGTCGACAAGGCGATGTCGTCCGCGGACCGGCTCGGCGTTCCCAAGGGGTCGCCGCAGAACTGCGCCGCGGTGCTGCACGGCGGGAAGATCGTGGCCAGCTACACGAAGCACCACCTGCCGAACTACGGGGTCTTCGACGAGGCCCGGTACTTCGTGCCCGGCGACACCACCCAGGTGGTGCAGGTGCACGGCGTCGACATCGCGATCTGCATCTGCGAGGACCTCTGGCAGGACGGTCCGTCGGCGAACGCCAAGGCCGCGAACGCCGGGCTGCTGCTGGTGATCAACGGCTCCCCCTACGAGGCCAACAAGGACGACACCCGGCTCGAGCTGTGCGTCCGCCGCGCGCGTGAGGCCACCTGCACGCTGGCCTATGTGAACATGGTCGGCGGCCAGGACGAGCTGGTCTACGAGGGCGACTCGATCGTGGTGGACGACGGCGGTACGACGATCGCCCGGGCCGGCCAGTTCGTCGAGGAGCTGCTCGTCGTGGACCTGGACCTGCCGGCCGCCACGCCGAAGATGCCCGACGAGTCCGAGAAGCACGACGGGTTGCGGGTCTCCCGCGCGATCATCAGCACGGACACCCTCGCGCCGTACGACCCGGTCCCGGCGGTCGTCGCGGAACGGATCACCGACCACGCCGAGATCTACCAGGCGTTGGTCACGGGGCTGCGTGACTACGTGCGGAAGAACGGCTTCCGCAGCGTGCTGTTCGGGATGTCCGGCGGAATCGACTCCACGCTGGTCGCCGCGATCGCCTGTGACGCGATCGGTGCCGAGAACGTCTACGGCGTCTCGAACCCGAGCGAGTACTCCTCCGAGGGCTCGAAGACCGACGCACAGGACCAGGCCAAGCGCACCGGGCTGAACTTCGACACGGTGCCGATCGCCGACATGGTCCGCGCCTTCCAGGACGGCCTGCACCTCGACGGACTCGCACTGGAGAACCTGCAGGCGCGGATCCGTGCCGTGATCTGGATGGGCCTGTCCAACCAGGACGGCCACCTGGTGCTCGCCTGCGGGAACAAGAGTGAGCTCGCGGTCGGCTACTCCACGATCTACGGTGACGCGGTCGGCGGCTTCGCACCGCTCAAGGACGTGTGGAAGACGCAGGTGTGGGAGCTCGCGAAGTGGCGCAACGAGGAGGCGGAACGGGTCGGTGAGACCCCGCCGATCCCGCCGAACACGATCACCAAGGAGCCGAGCGCGGAGCTGTCGCCGGGCCAGAAGGACACCGACTCGCTGCCGCCGTACCCGGTCCTCGACGCGATCCTCGACGACTACATCGAACGCGACCACGGATCGGCGCGACTTGTCGAGGACGGCTTCGACAAGGAGACCGTGGAGAAGGTGCTGCGGCTCGTGGACCGTGCGGAGTACAAGCGCCGCCAGTTCGCCCCGGGACCGAAGGTCTCCGCGCGCAACTTCGGTCGCGACCGCCGGCTGCCGATCACCAATGCCTGGCGCGAGACGACGCCGGCGCCGTAAGGATGCGCGAACCGCCCGCGGAGATCGCCGTCCCCGTCCTGCTCGACACGGTGCGCCGCGCGTGGGACGCCGACGTGGCCACGTTGACCCATCTGCCGATCGGGTTCGGCGCCCACCACTGGTGTGCTTCGCGCGAGGGCCGGCCCGGGCTGTTCGTGACGTTCGACCGCCTGCCGCCCAAACGTGACGCCGACGAGCTCGAGGCCGCCTACGCCGCGGCGGGATCGCTGCGGGCGAGCGGTCTGGGCTTCGTGCTGGCCGGCCGCGCTGCCGCCTCGGGAAGCTACACCGTGCCGCTGGCGGGAGGAGCCGTGAGCGTGACCGACTGGGTCGACGGGGTCACCGGTGACGGTCCGCCCGTGGACGCCCGCGAGGCCGACGAGTGCGCGGCGATGCTGGCACTCCTGCATCAGGCGTCCGCGCCCACCGGCACACCGCTCTGGCGACCGCTGCTCGACCCTGCGACGTTCCTCGACGACCTGGCCCGGCTGGTCGAGACGCCGTGGCGGACCGGCCCGTACGGCGAGCCGGTTCGCCAGCTGCTGCGGGACCGATTGACGCCGATTCGTGGCTGGGCCAACTCCTACGGCGCGTTGGCGCGGCAGGCGCTCTCCACGCAGGACACCTGGGTGGTCACCCACGGCGAGCCCGACACCGGCAACCAGATCGTCACCGCGACCGGACGGTTCCTCGTCGACTGGGAGTCGGTGAAGCTCGCGCCACGCGAGCGCGACCTCCGGGGACTGATCGACTCCGGCTTCGCCTGGGAGGCGCCGTACGGGATCAGCGCGCCGGACTGGGCGATGGTCGAGATGTTCGACCTCGAGTGGCGGCTGAGCGAGGTCGTCGAGTACGCCGCGTGGTTCTCCCACGAGCATCACGGTTCGGCCAGCGACCGGGTGGCGTTCGAGGGTCTACGCGAGGAGCTCGAGCGCGCGGAGTGGGTCCGCCCCTGACCCGGCGCTCCGGCGCTCCCACCGCGTGACCGGCACCACAGGATCGTGCTGCCGCATCGGGACTAGCCTGGGAACCGGTCCGGGGACTCCACCCGAGGAGCCTCGAGAACGCAAAGCGGAGGACGACATGAGCGAGACCACGGCCCCCTACGGCACCGGCCCGACCGCGGCGTCAAGCCCGCCGATGAAGCGCGTGCGCACACACCACCTACGCGCGATGAAGGAGAGCGGCGAGAAGTGGGCGATGCTCACCGCGTACGACCAGTACACCGCCCAGACCTTCGACGAGGCCGGCATCCCGGTGCTGCTGGTCGGCGACTCAGCCTCCAACAACGTCTTCGGCAACGAGACCTCACTGCCGGTCACGGTCGACGAGCTGATCCCGCTGGTCCGCGCGGTAGCCCGGTCGGCCCGTCGGGCGCTCGTCGTCGCCGACCTGCCGTTCGGCTCGTACCAGGCGTCCGCCGAGCAGGCGTTCCACACCGCAGTCCGATTCATGAAGGAAGCCAATGCGCACGCGATCAAGCTCGAGGGCGGCGAGGAGGTGGTGCCGCAGGTCGAGCTGCTCACCAGGTCCGGCATCCCGGTGATGGCGCACATCGGCTTCACCCCCCAGTCCGAGCACAACCTGGGCGGCTACCGCGTCCAGGGCCGTGGCGAGGCCGCGCAGCGACTGTTGACCGAGGCGAAGGCGCTGCAGGCCGCCGGCGCATTCGCGATCGTGATGGAGATGGTCCCTGGCGACGTCGCAGCCGAGATCACCAAGACGTTGACCATCCCGACCATCGGCATCGGCGCCGGCGTCAACTGTGACGCGCAGGTGCTCGTCTGGCAGGACATGGCCGGGCTGCGCACAGGACGGATGCCGCGATTCGTCAAGCAGTACGCCGACCTGCACGGCGTACTCCTGAAGGCTGCCCAGGACTACGCGGCCGATGTCGCGGCCGGTTCCTTCCCTGCCGACGAGCACACGTTCTGACCCGATCGCTCAGGCCACCCAGCCGAGCATCGCGACGAACCACACCGCGAGCGCAGCCGCCGACAGCACCAGGACGCGGTACGGACGTGTCATGAACCAACGGCAACCGAGCACGAAGAGTGCCACCCAGATCAACGGCAGTACGACGAGTGACATCACGTCGTGCAACACGAAAGCCGAGTACCCGTAGAGGAAACCGGCGACGACGATCCCGCTCATGCCGATCCACGAGCCGGATTGTTCGAGATGCGGTTTCACGAGAGATCCCTTGTCGAGTCGGTGCCTTGATTGCCGGTCACCCAGTAAAACAAGGTGATTCTCTGACCCGCGCCACAACATCCGGTGGCCGGTGTTCGCGCTTCTGACATCCGACACGTCTGCTGAGTTTGGCGAATCTGTTTACCTGGCGCCGCAATGTTGCCAAGATCATATTCGGGGGCGACCGCACCGGCCGTCCGTAACTCGTGAAAGCACCGGCAGAGACGTCGGGCTATCGACCAGGAGGCACAGGTGCCCGCAGCAACGAAGACAGCGGCGAAGAAGTCGTCGGCCAAGAAGACGGCGGCGAAGAAGTCGCCCGCGAAGAAGACTTCGGCGGCGAAGGCTCCGGCGAAGAAGGCCACCGGCGCCACCAAGTCGACGGCGAAGAAGAGCACCGCCAAGAAGTCTCCCGCCAAGAAGACAGCCGGCGCCACCAGGAGCGCCGCCAAGAAGTCGACTGCGGCGACCAAGAGCGCAGCCAGGAAGCCGAGCGCCGCCAAGGCACCTGCGAAGAAGACCGCAGGCGCCACCAAGTCCGCCGCGAAGAAGACGACGGGCACCACGAAGTCGGCGGCGAAGAAGAGCACGGCCAAGAAGGCCCCGGCCACGAAGGCAGCCGCGAAGAAGACCCCCGCCAAGTCGACCGCGGCGGCCAAGAAGTCACCCGCCAAGAAGGCATCCACCAAGAAGGCACCTGCGAAGAACAGCACCGCACGGAAGCGCACCGCGAAGAGGTCCTGACCCGGCGCCGGACGTAACGAGGCCCCCGCCGAAGTCGGCGGGGGCCTCATCGTTCGGCCTCAGTCCTCGAGGTCGTCGTTCCAGGCGGGATCGTTGTCCCACTCCTCGTTGCGTTCCTCGACCTTCTCGAGGGCACGAGCCGCCTCCGCCTCGGTCGGGTACGGCCCGAGCCGGTCCGAGTTGCGGCATCCTTCCTCGCCCTCGACGCGGTGATGCGTGAGGCAGAACCAGTACTCGCCACTGCTCATTCGACTCGCTCCTCTGCTCGGCGTGCCAGCGGTGGGCGGCCGCCCCGTCGACGTACACGGCCATGATGCCCAACACTTGGCAAACTACACTCGTCGGTGTGACTGCGATTGCCCCTGCGACCATCTCGCCACGACGCCCCGTTCCCGCCCACATCCCACGTCCGGAGTACGTCGACAAGGACGCGCCCGCACCGTTCACGGGTTCCGAGGTCAAGGACGCGGAGACCATTGAGAAGATGCGCGTGGCGGGGAGGCTCGCGGCGCAGGCGCTGCAGCTGGTCGGCAAGCACATCGTTCCCGGTGTCACCACCGACGAGCTGGACCGGATCGGGCACGAGTTCCTCTGCGACAACGACGCCTATCCCTCGACCCTCGGCTACAAGCACTTCCCCAAGTCGCTGTGCACCAGCATCAACGAGGTGATCTGTCACGGCATCCCCGACAGCCGCGAGGTCCAGGACGGCGACATCGTCAACATCGACATCACGGCCTACCTCAACGGCGTGCACGGCGACACGAACGCCACGTTCCTGGCCGGTGACGTCGACGAGGAGAGCCGTCTGCTCGTCGAGCGGACCGAGGAGTCCCTGCGACGAGCGATCAAGGCCGTGAAGCCCGGCCGCCGGATCAACGTGGTCGGTCGGGTCATCGAGTCCTACGCCAGGCGGTTCGGGTACGGCGTGGTCCGCGACTTCACCGGTCACGGGGTCGGTGAGGCCTTCCACTCCGGGCTGATCGTCCCGCACTACGACGAGGCCTTCTACGACACGCTAATCGAGACCGGCATGACCTTCACGATCGAGCCCATGCTGTGCCTCGGCACCTACGAGTGGGACATGTGGGAGGACAACTGGACGGTCGTGACCAAGGACAAGCGGCGCACCGCCCAGTTCGAGCACACGCTGCTCGTCACCGACCACGGGGCCGAGATTCTCACGCTCCCCTGACCAGCACGGGTCAGAGGCGACCAGCGAGCCGCTCGACCCGCAGCAGACCGGCCTCGTGCTCAGGGTCCGCCGACATCGCCGCCGCCAGCCGCAGATGAGGCAACGCGTCGTCGTACCGGGACTGCCGCTCCAGTACGCGGCCCAGCGCGAAGCGCGCCCACACGTCGTCGGGGCATGCGTCGACCAGCAGCCGCAGCTCGGCTTCCGCTTTCACGAGTTGGGCGCTCTGGAAGTAGGCCCACGCGCGCAGTGTGCGCAGGCTCATCGCCGACGGCTCCTTCTCGATCGCTAGCTCGAGGATCTCGATGGCCGGCTGCGGTGCCTTGTTCTCCAGCAGCCGCCAGGCCTCGTGGTAGACGTCGGCGGGGTGGCGGTCACGGGTGGGTGGCTGAAACGTCATGATCTTCTCCAATCACCCCGCCAACGCCTACAACGCTTCTGGCATTCCGTCACGACCGGCGGATGCAGCCCTGCGCGACTGGACTGGCACCTCTTTACCGGATTTGCCGATGTGCGGAAGCAGAGATCCGGGTCCGACGGACCACGCGGCACGGTGACGCGCCCCCCGGTCTCTTCGGCAGCGGGTCCTCCCCATACGGAACTCTCGAAAATGGCACGGCGGTGCCATGGTCTTCACTTTGCGGCGTGCGCATTCTGGAAGCAATATCAGTGTCAGTCTCGGGCCTCTCGTCAGGTCGGCGCGGACGCCCCGTTCCTTCACTGGCAGGAGTATCGGAGCGAGAGGCCATCAGGTGAGTCCTCAAAAGACCGCAAGACTTTTCGGGTTGTTGTTCATAGCCACATTCGTGACGAGCATCGGGGCGAAGATTCTCTTCGTGAATGGGGTGGGTGGCACCTTCAACGAGTTGCGCTTCATCCCGGGTGACGTTTCGGAAAACAGCGTGTACCTGGGCGCGATCCTCGAGTTCGGGGTCATCGTGACCAATATCGCGACCGCCGTGGTGATCTATCCGATCGTGAGGCGACAGAGCGAAAAGGTCGCGCTCGGGTTCGTGGCCGCGCGGATAATGGAGTCCGCCTTCATCATGGTCGGCATCCTGAGCATCATTTCCATCGTGTCTGTGAGCAATGCCTCGGTCGGAACAACAGGAGCCGAGGCCACCGCACTCGCCGTCCAGGGCGACTCACTCGCAGCCACCTACGATTGGGCGTTCCTGTTCGGTCCGGGACTCGTGGTCGGTTTCGGTAACGGGTTGATGCTGGGCTACTTGATGTACCGCTCGGGTCTCATGCCTCGTCGGATGGCGATGTTGGGACTGATCGGCGGCCCAATGTTGATCCTTTCCTTCGTACTCATCCTCTTCGATGTATACGAGAACGGGTCGGCACCTGCGTTCCTGCTGGCAGCGCCGGAGATCGTTTGGGAGTTGTTGGTCGGCTTCTACTGCGCTATTTGGGGGTTCAGGGGAGATAGTCCGATTCTCACTCGCGAGCCCGCCGCGCGAGAGCCCGATGCGTTGGCCACTTCCAAGCGATGAGAGCGCCGGCCCATCCGACGGGCCGGTTTGGCGGACGTCGGGTGGGCTGTTGCGGACTTCGCCCGGTCTTTGGGCAGACGCCCACCAACGTCCTGACATGCCGCCGAGCGAGCGCCAATTTGGCGACAGTCGTACGGTGAAGCCATCCAACCCCCGGCGGTGGAACTCCGCCGAATGACCGGAAGTCCCCGATGCCGGACTCGAGTGAACAGGCGACGCCGCTCAGCGGCTTCGACGGCGCTGTAGAAGCCTTCCGACACGCACTCGACTCCTTCGT
>DASSBE010000186.1:0-4768 GCA_035699065.1 Nocardioidaceae bacterium | reverse complement strand
GGGGCGGTTCGGTTCTGGTGGTCGCGCGATGCGCTGGCCTCACGGCTCTGCCCGACACCGACGTCGCTCTCCTCTGCGACGGACCCCTCGCCGGCTGAGCGCTCGCGGCCGGCATCCTGTCCGTGTGCCGATAGGCCTCGCACCGCTCGGCAACGCAGCGTGGCGTTGCGTCGCGACCTGGCGACGGCTCGGCGGGGCGCGATCGTCTCGTGCGTTGGCGGACTACGGGAGCTTGGACGCGAGGACGTCGGCCGCCAGGATCTCGGGTGCTGCGCCGAGGAGGTGCTGGTTGGCCATCAGGGCTGCGACGATGGCGCCGTTGGCGTGGGCGTCGCGAGCGGCCTCGTCGGGGAATGCATCGAAGATCCAGAAGGTGTCGGCGTGGGTCCTGACCGCGAACCAGACAATCGTTCCTACTTCTTCGTTGGCGAGCGCGACAGCGCCGGCGAGCAGATCGGCGAGCGCGTCGTGCTGTCCATCGGCCGCGACGATCTTGGCGACGAAGGCATACGGAAGTGATGCGGGTGCGGACATGAGGGGTTCTCCTAGGTGTCGAGGTTTCTTGGTGAAGCGAGTTCAGCGTATGACGAGCAAGGGCAGGTGAGAAGTGGCGTATACGGCAGTATTGCTATTGTTCGCGCCATGCGTATCGGACTGATCGCGATCGACGGCTGCTTCGGTTCGGCTGTCGCGTCGGTCATCGACATCGTGCGGGTGGCCGACGGAGCCCGCGGCGATGTCGACCCGCGGATCGACCCGATCGAACTCGCCATCCTCGGACCGAAACGGAGAGTGACCACGACGGCATCGATGACCCTGTCGGTGGACCACCCGCTGTCGGAGTCCGCAGAGTTCGACGTGGTCGTCGTCCCTGCGCTTGGAACCCTCACGGCCGCCGCTACCAACGACGCCCTCCAGAGCCGAGATGCTCGTTCGGTTATCGCCTCGCTCGGGCGCCTCGACGACGCGACCACCCGGATCGCCGCGGCGTGCACCGGCGTGTTCGCTGTCGCCGAGACCGGACGGATGCATCATCGGCGGGCGACGACCAGCTGGTTCCTGGGGCCGGAGTTCCTGAAGCGCTATCCGACCGTCGCCCTCGATCTCGACACCATGGTCGTGGTCGACGGGAACCTCGTCACCGCCGGCGCCGCGTTCGCCCACATCGACCTCGCGCTCTCACTCGTGCGATCGATCAGCCCCGACCTGGCCCAACATGTCGCCAAGCTCCTCATCATCGACGAGCGTCCGTCGCAGGCGGCCTTCGTCGCCTACGAACATCTCCGGCACGAGGACCCGATCGTCGTCGAGTTCGAACGCTTCGTGCGCGCCCGCCTGGACGAACCGTTCAACGTCGCCTTCGTCGCGCAGTCGCTCGGCACCAGCCGGCGCACCCTCGAACGACGAGTCCGTGCGGCGCTCAACCTCACTCCGCTCGGCTTCGTCCAACGGCTTCGCATCGAACGAGCTCGGCACCTCTCAGCAACCACGGACCTCACCTCCGCCGAGATCGCGCTACGGGTCGGCTACGCGAACGCCGAGACTCTGCGCTCCCTCCTGCGTAGGGAGCGACGCCGTTCCTGACCTATCGCCATGCCTGTAGCCGGTGTCCTAGTGCTCGACTGGAACCACCTCTCAGCACGTCGCGTCGACGCTCCTGCGTCGCCCCTGGACGACCCACTCGACACGCCCGCAGCACAGGCCATGTGACGTGTCCCGGCTTCCCGGACGGTCGGGGTTGGGTGGCTGTGATGTCGCTGCGTTCTCGTCGAGGGGGTCAGCAGACTCGATCAGGGTCGATTGGGATGAGACGCGAAGGCGGTCAGGTCAGGGCGGCCGAAGCCGGCCGGCGGGGTAGCGTCGGTCACGTCGAGGTCTTTCGGATGGATGGCGTAGGAACCTCCATCGTCGGGAGACCTCGACGTCTACCTGCGGACCGACGCGCCCGGCCGACCTACACCCTCATCTGGGAAGAGCCCGTAACGGGGCACTCTCTACAGTTGGGGCGTGCTTCGACTCTCCCCGGTACGCCGTCCCCGCCTCACCTGGGCCGCGGGTCTGCTTGCGGTGCTCGCGATGGTCGTGTCCGGGTGCGACGTGCTGGGCGGCCAGCCGGACTCCCGGCCGTCGTTGTCGCCCCGTCCGATCGAGCAGCCGTCCTCGCCGACGCCCACCGAGCCGGACCTCGACGCCTACTACGAGCAGGACGTCAGCTGGGAGTCGTGCGGGGACAACCAGTGCACGACCCTCCAGGTTCCGCTCGACTACGCCGACCCGGACGGGCAGCGGATCGAGCTGTCCGTGCTGAAGGTCCCCGCCGGTGACCCGGACCGTCGGGTGGGGTCGCTGATCGTGAACCCGGGTGGCCCCGGTGGCTCCGGAGTCGAGTACGCCGCCAACACCGAGCAGTTCTTCGGCGCCGAGCTGCGCCGGTCCTTCGACATCGTCGGGTTCGACCCGCGTGGCGTCGGCCGGAGCACCCCGCTGGACTGCGTCACCGACAAGGAGCTGGACACCTTCGTCGCCGCCGACCCGGACCCGGACACCCCGGCCGAGCTCCGGCGCGCCGACCGGCTGCTCCGGGAGTTCGGCAACGGCTGCCTCCAGGAGAGCGGTGACCTGGCCCGGCACATGTCCACCGTCGAGGCCGCGCGGGACATCGACATCCTGCGCGCCGTGCTGGGCGACCCGAAGCTGAGCTACTTCGGGGCGTCGTACGGCACCTTCCTCGGCGCGACGTACGCCGAGCTGTTCCCCCAGCGCGTGGGCCGGATGGTGCTCGACGGGGCGCTCGACCCGTCCCTGTCCACGCTCGAGCTCAGCCTCGTGCAGGCGAAGGGGTTCGAGACCGCTTTGCGGTCCTACGTGGGCAACTGCGTGGACCAGGGCAGCTGCTTCCTCGGGGAGAGCGTCGACCAGGGGGTGCGCCGGATCCAGCAGCTCTTCGACCAGATCGAGCGCGACCCGCTGCCGGCGAGCGGCCGGACGCTGACGATCGGCAACGCGGTGCTCGGGGTGTGGGCGCCGCTCTACAGCGAGTCGAACTGGCCCTACCTGGACACCGGGCTCAAGCAGGCGTTCGGCGGCGACGGCTCGGTGCTGATGGCCC
This sequence comes from Nocardioidaceae bacterium, assembly GCA_035699065.1. GTDB lineage: Bacteria > Actinomycetota > Actinomycetes > Propionibacteriales > Nocardioidaceae > Nocardioides_C. The sequence goes on along the minus strand of DASSBE010000186.1, from coordinate 1,659 downwards.
TCTCCGACGCCTACACCTCGCGCGGGCCGGACGGGTACACCGACAACTCCCTCGAGGCGCTGTACGCGGTGAACTGCCTGGACCACGACGACGCGATCCCCAGCTCCGAGGTCGAGCAGTACGTCCCGCGGTTCGAGAAGGCGTCGCCGACGTTCGGCCGGATCTTCGCCTACAGCCTGTCCAGCTGCGCCGAGTGGCCGATCGAGAGCGGCCGGGTGGTCGACGACATCGACGCCGCCGGCGCCCCGCCGATCCTGGTGATCGGCACCACCCGCGACCCGGCCACGCCGCTGGAGTGGGCGGAGTCCCTCGCCCAGCAGCTGGAGTCCGGCATCCTGGTCCGTCGCGACGGGGACGGCCACACCGGCTACCTCGCCGGCAACGAGTGCGTGGACTCGACCGTCGAGTCCTACCTCGTGTCCGGCAAGGTCCCGTCCGGCACGGTGAACTGCTGAGGCGTGGTGGCGGTTTACCAGGGTCTGTAGGCAAACTGGCACTTCCCATGGCTCGTATGCCGGGGGAAGCGGCAGACTGCCGTGGGAAGTCCGGACAGCCGCCGGACGCGAGCCGTCGATCGGAGAACGCGTGACTCGTTACGGCGCCCAGTACGGGCCGGACCTGACCTTCCTCGGCGTCGATCGCTGCGACCTGGACGATGCCGAGTCGCTGGCCGGCGCCGACGTGGTGATCGTCGGTGCCCCGTTCGACGGCGGTACGTCGCACCGTCCGGGCACGCGGTTCGGCCCGCAGGCGATCCGGCAGACCTGCTACCTCGCACACGACGGGTCGCGACCCCACCTCGCCCTACGGGTGGACGCCCTGCAGGACATCCGGGTCCTGGACGCCGGCGACGTCGAGATGTACTCCGGCGACGTGGAACGCTCGATCCAGTCGCTGGAGGAGGCGGTCCACGCGGTGACCGCAGCGGGCGCCGTACCGCTCGTGCTCGGTGGAGACCACACCATCGCCCTGCCGGATGCGACCGGGGTTGCACGGCACCTCGGCTTCGGCACGGTCTCGATGCTGCATTTCGACGCGCACGCGGACACCGGGCACATCGAGTTCGGCTCGCTGTACGGCCACGGCCAGCCGATGCGCCGGCTGATCGAGTCCGGGGCGCTGCGCGGCGACCGGTTCCTGCAGATCGGGCTGCGCGGCTACTGGCCCGAGCCGGAGACGCTGTCGTGGATGGCCGAGCAGAACATGCGCTCCTACGAGATGACCGAGATCGGCAAGCGGGGCTTGGACGCCTGCCTGGACGAGGCGTTCGAGATCGCGATGGACGAGTGCGACGGCGTCTTCCTCTCCGTCGACGTCGACGTCTGCGACCCCGGTCATGCCCCTGGGACCGGGACCCCGGAGCCCGGTGGGCTCTCCGCGCGGCAGCTCCTGGACTCGGTGCGCCGGATCTGCCTGGAGCTCCCGGTGGTCGGGATGGACATCGTCGAGGTGAGCCCGCCGTACGACCACGCCGAGATCACCGCGTTCCTGGCCAACCGGGTCGCCCTCGAGGCGCTGTCCGGGATGGCCGCCCGCCGCAAGGGCCTGACCCACGACCCCGCCGGCCCCCTCCTCGAGGGCCGGTAGCGTGCAGGTTTACCAAGGTATGTAGGGAGGTTGGCACTTCCAGGGGCATGCCTGCCGTGGGAAGTGCGAGTC
>DASSBE010000185.1:0-3384 GCA_035699065.1 Nocardioidaceae bacterium | reverse complement strand
GCGCCGCGTTCGGCGGCCGGCTCGAGCACAGCGAGGCCATGCCGTCCAGACGTGTGGGCGACGTACTGCCCGGGTCGGATCGCGCCGCTGGCGCTGAGCATGTTGACGACGTTCTCGAGCATGTCGTCGGGGACGGTGAGTAGCAGCAGGTCGCAGGCACGGGACACGGCGGTCGGCTTGTCGACGTGGACGCCGGGAAGCAGGGTCTCGATACGGGTGCGGGAGGCGGGGGACTCGCCGGCCACCGCCACGATCTCGTGGCCCGAGGTGCGGAGCGCGGCCGCCAGAACGGCGCCGACACGTCCTGCGCCGATGACGCCGACACGGACATTCGAAGACTGCATATCAGAAACCTTTCGTTCCAGTCCCAGAGCCGCGGGTACCGGACGGTGTGCTTCATCAGCATGTGCTGCTTCGTACATAAAAAGCGTACGCCGGGCCAAATCGGCTGGGAAGGCACGGACCGGGTGGGCTGAGTCACAGACGGGCGGCATCACACCCGGCCCGCATCGGACCGCACGTAACCTGAACGCCATGACCAGCACCACGTCCCTCGGCATGCCACCGATGCCGCCGCCGACGACGGCACCGGCCTGGAAGAACGCCTGGGACACCGCCTTGTACGGCCCCGAGGGATTCTTCCGGCGGGAGTCGCCGGCCGCGCACTTCCGGACGTCGGTGCACGCCTCCCCCCTGTTCGCGTCCGCCCTCGTGGAGCTGGTCCGCCGCGCAGGGCTCGACACGGTGGTCGACATCGGCGCCGGCCGCGGTGAGCTGCTCAGCCAGATCCATGAGCTGGACCCCGCCCTCACGCTGCTCGGGGTCGAGGTCGCCGCAAGGCCGGCTGACCTCCCCTCAGAGATCGCCTGGACCTCGGCGCTGCCCGAGTCGGTGGACGGCCTGGTGCTGGCGAACGAGTGGCTCGACGACATCCCGTGCCACGTCGTCGAGGTCGACAAGACAGGGATCCTAAGGGTCGTCCATGTCGACCCGGCTACCGGCGAGGAGACGCTCGGCGCCTCGCTCGGCGACACATCGGTTCCGTCCAGTCTCTCCGCGTGGTGCGAAACCTGGTGGCCCCTGGAAGGCAGGGAGCCAGGCCTGCGCGCGGAGGTCGGCACGACGCGCGAAGCCGCCTGGGCCGACGTGGTGCGCCGCGTGCACCGCGGAGTCGCGATCGCGGTCGACTACGGGCACGTGCGGGAGGCCCGGCCGCCGTTCGGCAGCCTGCGCTCCTACCTGCACGGCAGGGACACCGACCCGCTCCCCGATGGGTCGCGCGATGTCACCGCCCACGTGGCCGTGGACTCGGTGGCCGCCCGCGTCGACGCACGGCTGGTCCGGCAACGGGATGCCCTGCGCGCACTGGGGATCACCGGTGCGCGTCCGGATCTCGCGCTGGCCACGAGCGACCCGGGCAGTTACGTTCGCGCGCTCTCGGCTGCGACCGAGGCTGCCGAGCTGACCGCCCAGGACGGGCTGGGCGACTTCTACTGGATCGTGTCCGCCACACCAGGGATCAGCGTGCCGCTTCCCTGACCCGGCCGGTCCGGGTCCTTGCCGTCCACGACCCGCCGGGCGGTCCGGCTGACGACGGCCTCCTGCTCGAGCAGATGCCGCGCCTCCGCGGCGTAGCGGTGCCGGGCCCGCACGTCCACCGGCCCGGGCGGACTGTCCACGTGCAGGTCGGCCAGGCCGAGCATCCGCTGCCAGGGTCCCTGGCTGATCCGCAGCGACTGGACCCGGGCATGGGGCACGACGTGGGTCCGCCGGGTCAGCCAGCCCTCCCGACTGACTACGACCCGGGGGTCCGCCCCGGCCGCCATGAAGTGCCGGCCGACCGGTGCCACCCACTGCGCCTCCTCGGGCGGCGCGGTGACCGGTGTCCGGTCCGGGTCGACGCCGTCGAGCACGTGCCGGGTGAGCCGCATGACCAGGTCCCGGTGGCCGACGGGGAGCACGGTCGAGGCGGCGGGTCCGTTGTTGTCACCGGAGGACGCGTAGCCGGCGATCGAGACGTCGAGCCGGGCCCAGCCAAGCAGGCGCCACAGAACCGGCTCGGCGACCACGACACCCTGCAACCGGGGCAGTGCGATGGTCTGCGAGCTCAGGTCGAACAGGCCTCGCCGGACCTGCATGCCGGCCGGGGTCTCCGAGACCGTGAAGTTGTAGTTGCCGGACAGCTTCTTGAACTGCACGAGCACGATGCCGCCGAGCACCGGAACCATGGCCGAGAACCCGAGCCACTGGCCGGTCACGAAGAACACTGCGGCGAATCCCAGTGCAGTCAGCAGCAGGGCGGCGGTCTCCGGTGACAGCAGGATGCTGACCACCAGCATGCCGAGGTCCACCCGGGCGAGCAGCCGGTCCGGGGCGGCGGGCTCGGTCGCCACGTCCGTCGTACCCTCGGCCTGCCTGGTGGACTGCTCCGCGCCCGCACGAACCGCGTCGCGCCTGGCGAGCAGCACGTCCTTCAGCTCACGCGCATCCCCCAGCGTGAGGAACGCCAGCGAGCCCTCGCGCGCGCGCCCGCCCGCGACGTCCATCCGCAGCTCGGCCAGTCCGAAGAGCCGGGCGACGAAAGGCTGCACGATGTCGATGCCCTGCAGCCGGTCGATCCGGATCCGCCGCGACTGCCGGCTGATCACCCCGGTGTCCACCCGAAGCTCGTCGGCCTCGATCCAGTACTTCGTGCGCAGCCACGACGCCCCGCCGTAGACCAGGCCCGCGACGACCAGGGCGAGCAGGACCCACGCCAGTGGGCCCGGGTCACCGCGCAGCACGTCGCGCCAGGTGGTGGCGAGGACCGCGGCGACGAAGATGAAGCTGCGGGCCAGCGGTGTCAGCGGCGACAGCCGCCGGTAGGGCTTGTCGGTCACAGCCCGGCCGCCTGCGCTTCCCCGAGCGACGTCAGCCGGTCGCGCAACCGGGCCGCCTCGTCCTTGGGCAGGCCGGGGATCCGTGCGCTGGTCTTCGGGCTCGCCGTGTGCAGGTGGACCGAGGAGATCCCGAACAGCTGCTCGACGGGGCCGGAGGTGATGTCGACGTACTGCATCCGGCCGTACGGCACCGCGACCAGCTCACGGAACAAGGCGCCGTGCTTGACGTACAGGTCCTCGTCGCGCTCGGCGTACCCCCACGACCGTGCGTTGCGACCGATCGCCAGCCAGCCGAGAGCCAATAGCGCAAGCAGTACGACGGACAGGGTGATCGCGAACCAGGCCGGCAGGTGGAACAGCCAGGAGGCCGACACCGTCGCGATCAACGCCAGGGCCACCAGCACGGCAAGCACCAGGCGCCGCATCCGACCGAGCTGCGGCGACACCGGCTGCCACGCGTTGCCGGGAGGTGCGAAGAGGTCGTCCACGACGCGAGCCTATGCGA
>DASSBE010000184.1:0-33065 GCA_035699065.1 Nocardioidaceae bacterium | reverse complement strand
ACCGGATGCTCACCGACCCCGCCCGACACACGGTCGAGGTCTCCACCAACTCCTACAAACCCACCGGGCCGATCTGGCGCCAGGTCACCGCCGCCCACCAGGTCTGCTACTGGCCCACCTGCAACCGGCCCGCCGTCGAGGGCGAGCTCGACCACCTCGAAGAATGGCCCCAAGGCGAGACCAGCACCACCAACCTCGGCCCCGGCTGCAAACGCCACCACACCACCAAACACTCACCCGGCTTCAGCATCACCCGCAACCCCGACGGGTCGATCACCTGGACCACGCCCACCGGACACAGCTACACCAAGAAACCAGCCGAACAACCCGTCGCCGACTGGCCCGACCCCGAACACGTCGAAACCCTCACCCACGCCTGACCAGCGGCCGCGACAAGCGGCCCGGCAAGCGGCCCGGCAAGCGGCCCGGCAAGCGGCGCGGCAAGCGGCGCGGCAAGCAAGCGGACGGGATGCCCCCACCGAGCCGCTAGTCCGGCCTGCCCTCGCGACGACCTTCACCGCCACGACCTTCACCGCCATGGCCTTCGCCAGCGGTCAGATCCGGGTGCGATGAAAGTTCGCGTAGGAGCGCGAGGGGGTGGGACCCCGCTGGCCCTGGTAGCGCGAGCCGTACTTCGCCGACCCGTACGGATGCTCCGCCGCCGAGGACAGCCGGAAGAAGCACAGCTGGCCGATCTTCATCCCCGGCCACAGCTTGATCGGCAGGTTCGCGACGTTCGCCAGCTCCAGCGTCACGTGGCCCGAGAAGCCGGGATCGATGAACCCGGCCGTCGAGTGTGTGAGCAGGCCGAGCCTGCCCAGCGAGGACTTGCCCTCCAGCCGCGCGGCCACGTCGTCGGGAAGCGTGACCACTTCGTACGTCGACCCCAGCACGAACTCCCCGGGATGCAGGATGAACGGCTCGTCCTTGTCGGGTGCCACCTGACGGGTGAGCTCCGGCTGGTCCTCGGCCGGGTCGATGTGCGGGTAACGGTGGTTCTCGAAGACCCGGAAGTACCGATCGAGGCGGACGTCGATGCTCGAGGGCTGCACCATCGAGGGCTCGAACGGGTCGAGCGCGACCCGTTTCGCAGCGATCTCGGAGAGGATGTCGCGGTCTGAGAGAAGCACACGCAAAACCTACCGGTATGCTGGGCCCGAAGTCGTCACCGGCCGGTCCGGGAGACGACTGTTGCGGATGTAGCTCAGTTGGTAGAGCGCGACCTTCCCAAGGTCGATGTCGCGAGTTCGAATCTCGTCATCCGCTCCACGTAGGGCGCACCCGGCAGGATGGGCGCATGCCGATCCCCGACTTCATCCTCGATCTCCGCCGGCAGGTGGGCCACGCCGAGCTGTGGCTGCCCGGTGTCACCGCAGTCGTACGACGGACGGACGACATCCTCCTGGTGAGGCGGGCCGACAACGGCCAGTGGACCCCGGTGACCGGGATCGTTGACCCCGGGGAGCAACCAGCCGTCGCCGCGCGTCGCGAGGTGCTGGAGGAGACAGGGGTGCGGGTGCAGATCGAGCACCTCGCCTGGGTCAACGCCGGACCGCCCGTCGTACACGCCAACGGCGACCGGGCGCGCTACCTGGACCACTGCTTCTCGTGCCGCTACCTCGACGGCGAGGCGCACGTGGCCGACGACGAGTCCAGCGAAGTGGGCTGGTTCTCGGTCGACGCACTGCCGGTGATGAGCGGGCTCTTCCGGGAGCGGATCGCGTGCGCGCTCACCACCGACGAGCGAACCCGGTTCGAGACCTGCTAGCCCTCGAGCTGCCGGTCGATCGCGGTCTCCAGCATGTCCATGCAACCGACGAACTCGGCCTCCAGATCCACGTCGTGCGCCTTGGCGAGCACCAGCACCGACCACAGGCAGTCGGCGAGCTCGTGGCCCAGGGCCCGCTTGTGGTCGGGCATCTCGCGCACACCGTCGGCCGCCATCGACAGCTTGGCCAGGTCACCGACGTCGCCGACGAACCCCATCATCGTGTCCGCACGCGTCCAGGTGTGGCCGCGTTCGGCGAGGTTCAGCTCGTCGTACCGCGCCGCGATCTCCAACGCCCGCTGCTGCAACTGCGCCAGGTCCATCGTTCAGTCCTCCCGGCGGGTGCGCCGCGCCACCACGTAGGCCGGCTCCCGCAACCGCCTCACCCAACCGTAGTTGTCGAGCCCGGGCACCGTGTTCCGTACGGGATCGAAGGACAGCAGCGGGTCGGGCCCGTCCTCTGCGAGCAACGTCAGCTCGGCGAACATGCGCCACGGCGTGCGCAACGACGCGCAGGCGAGGTCGAACCGGTCCTCGGCACGGGGTACGGCCGCGAGCATCACCGCGCCTTCCGGACCGGCGTAGGGCAGCAGGGTGGTCATGGGCTGGCCGGCGGGCGACCAGGTCGGGTGCAGCACGAACCGTCCGAGCGGCCCGAGACCCGTGGTGGCGAACAGCAGGTCACCGTGGTGGTCGCCGAGGACCGGCACCCGTAGGGCGAGCCCGTACACGTCCGGCAGCGCACCGGGCAGACCCACGGCGCGCGAACGGCGCACGAGCACCTCCTCCTCGCCGGCCTCGTCGAGCCATGCCACCCCCGTCGGGGGACGTGCCCCTCGGCGGTGCAGTCGGGCGAGAACGACTTTCCCCTTGGGGTGCAGGGGCTTGGCTGCAGGGCGAGCGGCGGCGACTATCCGGGTGGCGCCGGAGAGGACAGCGCCCCCGCCGGACATCAAGGTGCGGGTCGCGCGCGAGACAACAGTCCTCATGTCTGTCGAAACTACCCGGCCTATCCTGCTGGGTATGCCCGCGTTCACGTGTCCCACCCGGCGCACGCCGGTCCTGGCAGGCCGATGATGGAGTTCACGGGCTTCCCCGAGGCCGCGCTCGACTTCTACGACGACCTCGAGATGGGCAACACGAAGTCGTTCTGGACGGCGCACAAGCCGGCGTACGAGTCGGCGGTGCGCGGGCCGATGACCGCGCTGGTCTCCGCGCTCGAGCCGGAGTTCGGGACGGCGAAGGTGTTCCGGCCCTACCGCGACGTGCGGTTCGCGAAGGACAAGACGCCGTACAAGTCGCACCAGGGCGCCTTCATCGCCCAGGGACCGGCGACCGGCTGGTACGTCGAGGTGGCGGCACCTGGTGTCCGCGTCGGCGTCGGGTTCTACGAGGCGTCCTCGCCGCGGCTCGCGCGGATCCGGGAGGCGATCGCCGAGGACCGGCGCGGCAAGGAGCTCGACGGGATCGTCGCCGGCTTGCAGACCAAGGGCTGGACACTCGGTGGCGACAAGCTGAAGACGACGCCACGCGGGTACGACGCGGACCACCCACGGATCCACTTGCTGCGACACCGGTCGATGACCCTCGGGAAGTCCTACGGCTTCGCGCCGGTCATCCACACCCCCGAGCTGCTCACGATGGTGCGCGACGACTGGCGGGAGGCCACGCCGTTCGTGCAGTGGGTCAGCGACAACGCCGGCGGCGACTGAGCGGCGACGCGCTCAGCTTCCCTCGTCTCGAAACCGGTCGAACACCTCGCGCGCTTCCAGAGGCAACCGGCCGTCCGTAGAGACCGCTGTCGACAGCAGCCGGGCCACCTCACGCACCTTGATGTTCGTCTCCTGCGAGTAGTGGCGCAGCAGCTCGAACGCGTCCTCGGCGTCCACCGCGTAGAGCGCCATCAGTGCCCCCTTGACCTGCTCGATCTCGTCGCGGCTCTCCGCGGAAGCCCGGACCGCCTCTTCGATCTCCCGGGCCGTGCTCCGGCGCTGCGCCTCGGTGAGGTCGATCATGAACCCTCGCACCTCGGACAGCACACCGGTCTCGTCGCGCACCCCGGCACCCACCGAGACAACCCGGCGCACCCTGGTCCGCGCGTCCACCACCCGGTGCCACAGCGCGAAGTCTTCGCCTCGTGCGAGCACGGCGGCCACGGTGCGGTGCGCCGCCGCGGCGTCGTCGGGATGCTTGTGGCTGAGGATCAGCTCGGTGGTCGGCACGACCTCGCCGGGCGTGAAGCCGTGGATCTCGTAGACCGGGTCGGACCACCACCAGGTCCCCGAGCCGACGTCGTAGCGAAAGAGCCCGCAGGGGCCGGTGTTCGATACCGTCATGCCACGCCCCCGGTGCTGTTCGCTGCCTCGGCTGTTGGCTCAACCTCGTCGGGATCCTAGCGCCCGGCTCAGTGCGGCTGCCAGGCGTCCTCGTCCTTGGTCCGGGCGACGACCGGCGTGGGCAGCTCACGGTCGGCCAGTGCCCGGATGCTCACCTGCTCGAAGACCTCCCGGAGGCTGCTGCGCGCCGCGATCCACACGTGCTGGAGGACCGCCGCGGAGTCGTTGTACTCCACCGACTCCGGCCGCAGCCCGTAGACACTGACCAGGGGCCCGTCGACCGCGCGGATCACGTCGGCGACCGTGACCGTGTCTGCTTCGCGGGCCATCCGCCACCCGCCGGACTGACCGCGTTGGCTGATCACCAGGTCGGCGCGCCGCAGGTCGGCGAGGATCGCCTGGAGGAACCCGTGCGGGATGTCCTGCAGCCGGCCGAGCTCCTCGGCGCTGACCGCACTCCCGCCGGAGCGGCCCGCGAGCTCGATCAGCGCGCGTAGCGCGTAGTCGGACTTCGCGGAGACTCGCATGCACCAAGTCTGTCAGACAACTGCAGATTCGCCCGTCGCCGCCTCGTCCTCGAGCACCGCCACGGCACGCTCCTGGCGCACTGCCCAGACGACGAGCCAGATCCATGCCACGAACACGATCCCGGCGACCGCAAGCACGGTGGTGCCCGAGCCACCCAGACTCTCCACGATCGTCTTGGTGTTGGTCAGCACGATCAAGCCGCCCGCGGCGACCCCGAGGACCCGTGCGGCCAGGTGCCGGACCAGCCAGGCGGCGAACGGAGCGGCGATCACACCGCCGACGAGCAGGGCCGCGGCGAACCCGAAGTCGATGCCCTGGCGCCCGAGCGCGAGCAGGAACCCCGCCGAACCGCCGAGCGCGACGACGAACTCGGCGGTGTCGATCGACCCGACCACCTTGCGCGGCTCGAGCCGCCCCGACGACAGCAAGGACGTGGTTCCGACCGGGCCCCACCCCCCGCCGCCGATCGCGTCCATCAGCCCGGCCACGACGCCGAGCGGGGCGAGGAACAGGGCGGAGAGCCTGCCCCGGAACTCCGGCCGGCGGCCACCCAGGGCCAGGAACCGCCAGATCACATAGACGCCCAGGCCGAGCAGCAGCGCCGCCACCCACGGCTTGGCGGTGTCACCGTCGACGTTCGAGAGAAGGGTCGCGCCCGCGAACGCACCGACACCTCCGGGCACGGCGATGATGGCGACGGTCCGCCAGTCCACGTTGCCGAGCTTGTGGTGGGAGAAGCCGGAGACCAGCGTCGTGCCGATCTCGGAGAAGTGCACGGCGGCCGACGCGGCGGCAGGCGCGATTCCGGCGGCCAGCAGCAGGGTCGACGAGGTGACGCCGTACGCCATTCCCAGCGAACCGTCGATCAGCTGCGCCAGCATGCCGACGAAGCCGAGCACGATGAGGTTGCGCATCGCGATGCCCTCTTTCCATTGTGTTTGTCTATTAATTCAATAGAGATAAACACGAGCGTACGGTCAAAGTCAACTGACTTAATAGGCTTTGCTCCGTGCCCCTGGATCACTTGTCTTTGCTACTCGCGAGTACGATAATTAAGTTACTGACGAGTACGAACTAGCCGAAGGTGGAGCAGTGAGCCACTACAAGAGCAACATCCGCGACATCGAGTTCAACCTGTTCGAGGTCTTCGGCCGCGGCGAGATCCTCGGCAACGGCCCGTTCGAGGAGATCGACACCGAGACCGCGACATCGATCCTGACCGAGGTCGACCGGCTCGCCCGCGAGGACCTTGCCGCCTCCTTCGAGGACAGCGACCGGAATCCGCCCGTGTTCGACCCGGAGAAGGGCACCGCCGACCTCCCGGAGTCGTTCAAGAAGAGCTACCAGGCCTGGATGGACGGCGAGTACTGGCGGCTGACCCTGCCCGCCGAGCTCGGTGGCCAGCCGGCGCCCTCGTCCCTGAACTGGGCGATCGGCGAGCTCGTGCTCGGCTCGAACGCCCCGGTCTGGATGTACGCCTGCGGCCCGAGCTTCGCCTCGATCGTGCACAGGAACGGCAACGAGCGCGACAAGCGGATCGCCACGCACATGGTGGACCGTCGATGGGGCGCCACCATGGTGCTCACCGAGCCCGACGCGGGCTCCGACGTCGGCGCCGGACGCGCGAAGGCGTTCCAGCAGGACGACGGCTCCTGGCACATCGAGGGTGTGAAGCGCTTCATCACCTCCGCCGAGCACGACATGAGCGAGAACATCGTCCACCTGGTGCTCGCCCGTCCGCAGGGCATCGAGGGTGTCGGCGGCCCCGGCACCAAGGGCCTGAGCCTGTTCATCGTCCCGAAGTACCACTTCGATCCCGAGACCGGCGACCTGACCGGCGAGCGCAACGGCGCCTACGTCACCAACGTGGAGCACAAGATGGGGATCAAGGTCTCCAACACCTGCGAGGTGACCTTCGGCGACTCCTCCGTCGGCGGCGGCGAGCCGGCCCGGGGCTGGCTGCTCGGCGAGGTGCACAACGGCATCGCGCAGATGTTCCAGGTCATCGAGAACGCACGGATGATGGTCGGCACCAAGGCGATCGCCACCCTCTCCACCGGCTACCTGAACGCACTGGACTACGCCAAGACACGCGTGCAGGGCGCGGACCTGACCCAGGCGTCCGACAAGGCCGCACCACGAGTCACGATCACCCACCATCCCGACGTACGCCGGTCGCTGATGACCCAGAAGTCGTACGCCGAGGCGCTGCGTGCGCTGGTGCTCTACACCGCGACCTGGCAGGACCGAATTCAAATGTCCGAGCACTCTGCTGCTGACGGGGGCGGACGCGACGAGCTCGCCGAACGGGTCAACGACCTGCTGCTGCCGATCGTCAAGGGCTACGGCTCCGAGCGCTCCTGGGTGCTGCTCGGCACCGAGTCGCTGCAGACCTTCGGCGGCTCCGGCTTCCTGCAGGACTACCCGGTCGAGCAGTACGTCCGCGACGCCAAGATCGACACGCTCTACGAGGGCACGACGGCCATCCAGGGCCAGGACCTGTTCTTCCGCAAGATCGTGAAGGACCAGGCCCGGGCGCTCGGCCACCTCGCCGGCGAGATCGAGACGTTCGTCAAGGACGAGGCCGACGCCGCCGTGTCCGGGGGAAGGCTCAAGGTGGAGCGCGAGCTGCTCGGCAAGGGCCTCGAGGACGCGCAGGCCATCGTCGGCGAGCTGATCAACCAGCTCATGTCGGCCGACCCGAAGGCCGAGGGCGGCGACCAGCGCAACATCTACAAGGTCGGCCTGAACACCAGCCGCCTGCTGATGGTGCTCGGCGACATCGTCTGCGCGTGGCTGCTGCTACGCCAGGCCGAGGTCGCGCTCGGCAAGCTGGCCGGCGAGGTCAGCGCCTCCGACAAGCTGTTCTACGAGGGCAAGGTCGCCGGCGCGCAGTTCTTCGCCCGCAACGTGCTGCCGAAGCTCGCCGCGGAGCGCGCGATCGCCGAGCAGACCGACCTGGCGCTGATGGATCTCGCCGAAGGAGCCTTCTGACGCTGTCCGGTTCGCGGCAATTTTGCGGGCGGCTGTGGTTGAGATGCCGCGTGAGCGGGTATCCCCCAGGGAACGAAGAGACTATTCCCGACGGCGGTCCCCGACCGCCGCGACGTGAGGGGTACGGACATGGGTGTCGGAGTAGGTGTGGTGCTGCTGGTCGTGGGCGCCATCTTGTACTGGGCGGTCGAGGTCGACATCCCAGGAGTCAGCGACAACACGCTCGGAATCATCTTGATGGTGGTCGGCGTCCTCGCGATCATCCTGGCGCTGGTGATCAATGCACAGCGGACGAACACCAAGCACGTGGAGGAGCGTCGGTACGACGGACCGCCGCCACGCTGAACGCACGGAGCCGATGTCGTGGGGCAAGGAGAGCGATCTCCTTGCCCCACGGCCGTCTCGGGGGTGTTCTCAGCGGCCGGTCTGGGACCAGCGCGGCTGGCTCTTCGAGTACTCCGGCCCGGCGGCCGGGCGGCTGGTGGGCCGGCCGGTCTGCCGCCCGCGGTCCGTCTCACGGTCCGACCGGAAGCCACGGTCCCGGAAGTCTGCACGGGACCCCGCGGAGCCACCACGGTTGCCGTAGCTGCCTCGTGCGCCCCCCTGGTACCCGCCACGTTGGTTGCCGCCACGCGACGTCCCGGCCTGGTTTCCGCGCGAGCCGCCGCCACCACGCCGTACCGCCGGAGCGGTTTCGCCTGACCCGGCGAGCGCCTCGGTCGTCATCGGCCGCGGCGCGGTCCGGATGTCGTGGTGGCGCGACGCCACACCTGCGCGGGACTGGAGTCGCACCACCTCGTCGAGCTGGCGGACCGTGGTGATCATGACCACCGCGCCGGACTCCCCGGCGCGAGCGGTCCGGCCCGAGCGGTGCAGGTAGGCCTTGGCGTCGGCGGGGGCGTCGTAGTGCACGACCAGGCCGACGTGGTCCACGTGAATGCCGCGGGCCGCGACGTCGGTGGCGACGACGACCTGCGCGCGGCCGCTGGAGAACTTGTGCAGGTTGCGCTCGCGCACCCGCTGCGACAGGTTGCCGTGCAGGTCGACCGCCTCGATACCGCTCTCGGTGAGGGACTCGGCGAGCTCGGTCGCGCCCTCCCGGGTCCGGGTGAACACGATCGAGCGGGGATTGGCCTCGACGAGCGCGGTGGCCGCGGCGACCTTGTCGCGGTAGCCGCCGACGACCATCACGTGATGGTCCATCGTGGTGACCGAGCTCTCGTTGGCGTTGAGCTGGTGCACCTTCGGTGACCGGAGGTGCGTGCGCACCAGCTTGTCGACGTCACCGTCGAGCGTCGCCGAGAGCAGCAGGCGCTGGCTGCCCTCCGGTGTCTGGCGCATCAGCTTGTCGACGACCGGGTAGAACCCGAGGTCGCACAGGTGGTCGGCCTCGTCGAGGACGGTGATCGCGATGTCGTCGAGCTGGCAGGCACCGCGCTTGATCAGGTCCTCGAGCCGGCCGGGTGTGGCGACGACGATGTCGGCGCCGTTGCGCAGCTGCTTGAGCTGCTTGTCGTACGGGGTCCCGCCGTAGACCGTGGTCAGCTTCAGGTTCACGGCATGGGCCAGCGGCTCCAGCGACCGCCGTACCTGGGTGGCCAGCTCGCGGGTCGGCACCACGATCAGCGCACGCGGGTGCTTGGGGCGGCTCCGTTCGCCGGCGAGGCGGGCCAGGATCGGGAGACCGAACGCCAGGGTCTTGCCGGAGCCGGTCTGGGCCCGGCCGAGCACGTCCTGGCCGGCCATCGCGTCGGGGACCACGGCCGCCTGGACCGGGGTGGGGCTGGTGATTCCCTGCGTCGCCAGGGCGGTGACGACCTGTCCGGGAAGGTGCAGGGAGTCGAAGGTGGTGTCGGCGGTCTCGGGCAGGGCAGGGTGAACGGCGGTCACGAAAGAGTGCTCCAGAAATGGTCGGGCGCGTCGTAGCCCGGATGCCACGGCGTGGTCCGGCGAGCCTGCGAGACGCAAGGCACCCGATCACTGGTCCTGCGCGGCTTGGTTCCTGAAACGTCCGCGCACCCACACCGGGCGACAAAGAAAGGCCTGATCGGCCTTGGCTGTGTCCGATTCTACCAGCGAAAGCTCAGCCGGCCGACCGTCCGGAGAGCGGCAGCAGGAGACGTTGCACACCCTGGGCGCCGACCCGGACCGGCACGCCCCAGTCCTGCTGGTGCATGTGGCAGGCCGCGCCCTCTCCGCCGTCCGCGTCACAGGACGCGGCCCTCGCGGCGATGTGCAGGACGCCATCACCGACGGTGGAGTCGATGGTCAGGGTCCGGGTGAGGTCGGTTCCGCGACCGGCGCCGTCCTTGATCAGTGCCTCGGGCGTCGCGCTCACCAGGAGCTGGCTCGACGGGCCGAACCGGTCGTCGACCTTCTGCCCCGGCGGAGGCTCGAACGAGATCACCAGCTCCAGCTCACCGGCGGCGATCTCGGTGACCGGACGTTGGCTGCTGTGCGTGAAGCCGTCGACCGTGGCGACCGACCCCAGCGGGATCCGGGTCAACCGGTGCGCCGCGGACTCCACCACGACCAGGTGCTCACCGTCGAGGACCGCGCCACTGGGTTCGGAGAGGTCGACGGCCAGGGTCGACAACTCGCCGGTCCCGGGGTCGTAGCGACGGACGGCGCCGTTGTAGGTGTCGCACACCGCGACCGAGCCATCCGGCAGGGTCGTCACACCGAGCGGGTGCTGCAGGAGAGCCTGGTCGGCCGGGCCGTCCCGGAAGCCGAAGTCGAACAACCCCTTCCCGACCACGGTGTGCACCTGTGCCTGCTCCAAGTAGCGCAGCGACGACGTCTCGCTGTCGGCCAGCCAGAGCCGGCCGTCGGCGGCGGCGAGGCCGGAGGTCTGCGCGAACCAGGTGTCGGCGAGTGGTCCGTCGAGGAGGCCCTCGTTGGCGGTGCCGGCCGCTACCTCGACGTCCCCGGTGGCCGGGTCGAACCTCCACAGCTGGTGGATCCCGGCCATCGCGACCCACACCGCGTCGTCCCACCAGACCACGTCCCAGGGGCTCGACAGCGACGTGGTGTCATCGCCATAGCTCCACTGTTTCCCGTTGCCCGCAAGGGTCCTGACCATCCCGGTGGCCAGGGTCACCCCGCGCAGCGCGTGGTTGACGGTGTCGGCGACCACGACGTCGTAGCCCACCTGCGCGGCGACATCCTCGGGGAGCGCGCACAGCCCGTTCGGCTCGTTGAACGCGGCCTGCTCCGCGTTCCCGTCGAGCAGGCCGCGGATCCCCGAACCGATCCGGCGTACGACGGACTCGGCGTCGTCGGCGAGCTCCACGAGCGCATGGTGTCCCGCGTCCGCGACGAGGAACCCATTGCCGGACAGGCGGATCGCCTTCGCCGGGAACCGCAGGTCTCCCGGATGCGCGACCGGTGGGACATAGGGCGAGGCGCCGGGCTGCAACGTGCCGCGGTCCAGGTGGCCCTGTCGCAGCTCGCCGATCAGCGCGTCGATCGCATGCACATGTCCCTCGCCTGCGTACTGCGCGACGACGTAGCCCTCCGGGTCGACCAGGACCAGGGTGGGCCAGGCGCGGGCCGTGTAGGCCTGCCAGGTCAGCAGCTCCGGGTCGTCGAGCACCGCGTGGCTGACCTCGTAACGCTCGACGGCCGCGGCCAGGGCCGCCGGGTCCGCCTCATGCACGAACTTCGGCGAGTGCACGCCCACGACGACCAGCTCCCCGTCGTACTTGTCCTCGAGCGGACGCAGCTCCTCGAGCACGTGGAGGCAGTTCACGCAGCAGAAGGACCAGAAGTCGAGCAGCACCCAGCGCCCGCGCAGTCCGGACAACGACAGCGGGCCGTCGGTGTTCAGCCAGCCGCGGCCGGCCAGCTCGGGCGCGCGGACGCGGGGGCGACGCCCATCGAGGGCAGCAGCAGGGGTCACGTCGCGATGCTAGCTCCGGGTCCGCGAGCCAGTCACAAGCAGCCGGCCCGCTGTTAGTCTGGCGATGCCGGTTCTTTCGTTCCTCCACTCTGTATCTCGGGCAGGCGCGGAGCCGCTTTCGAAGGCTGATCCGATGAGCAAACCAGCCATCCTGACCGTCGACGACGATCCCATGGTCTCCGCAGCGATCTCCCGCGACCTCCGCAACCGCTACGGGACCGACTACCAGGTCGTCCGCGCGACGTCAGGGGCCGACGCCCTGGCCGTGTTGACCGAGCTGGCGCTGCGTGACCAACCGGTCGCGTTGATCGCCACCGACCAGCGGATGCCGCGGATGAGCGGCATCGAGATGCTCGCGCAGGCCCGGACCCATGCGCCGAGCGCGAAGTTCCTGCTGCTCACGGCGTACACCGACACCGACGCGGCGATCCAGGCGATCAACGAGATCGGTCTCGACCACTACCTGCTCAAGCCGTGGGATCCTCCGGAGGAGCGGCTCTACCCGGTGATCGACGGCCTACTCGGCGACTGGCGGTGGGCCAACCCGGACCGCACCGCGGGCGTGCGGGTGGTCGGACACCGGTGGTCGGACCGCTCCTACGACGTCAAGACCTTCCTCGCCCGCAACCACGTCCCTTACCAGTGGTACGACCTGGAGCGCGATGCCGAGGGTCAGCGGCTGCTCGAGCTCGCGGGCGCGGCTCCCGACGACCTCCCGCTGGTGCTGATCCCCGGTGGCGGCACCCTGCGGTCCCCGGGCATTCTCGGGCTGGCCGACTCACTCGGACTGAGCACGGCCGCCCGGCAGCCGTTGTACGACGTGTGCATCGTCGGTGGTGGCCCGGCGGGCCTGGCGGCCGCGGTGTACGCCGCGTCGGAGGGGCTCAGCACGGTCATCGTGGAGCGCCAGGGTCCCGGGGGCCAGGCGGGTCAGAGCGCGGCGATCGAGAACTACCTCGGCTTCCCGAAGGGGCTCACCGGCGCGGACCTCACCCAGCGGGCTGTCGCCCAGGTCTCCCGCTTCGGTGCCGAGATGGTGCTCGCCCGAGAGGTGGTCGGCATCGAGACACGTGGGCCCGTGCACGCCGTACTCCTCGAAGGCTCCGGCGAGATCGAGGCGCGCGCCCTGATCGCCGCCACCGGGGTGTCGTACCGGCGACTGGAGGGTCCCGGCATCGACGAGCTGACCGGGCGCGGCGTCTACTACGGCGCGAGCGCCAGCGAGGCGAGCCAGTGCGAGGGCGACGACGTCTACATCGTCGGTGCCGCCAACTCGGCGGGCCAGGCCGCACTGAACCTGGCCGGCTTCGCGAAGCGGGTGGTGCTGGTCGTGCGGGCCGCGTCGCTCGAGGAGTCGATGTCGCGCTACCTCGTCGAGCGGATCACGGCCGCGCCGCACATCGAGGTGCGTTACCGCAGTGAGGTCGTGGGGTGCCGCGGCGACGGCCACCTCGAGGCGCTGGACATCGTGGACCGGACCACCGGTCACACCGAGGAGGTGCCGACGAGCTGGCTGTTCGTGTTCATCGGCGCCTCGCCGCGCACCGACTGGCTCGGCGCCGAGGTGATGCGCGACGGGCACGGCTTCGTCGTCACGGGTCCCGAGCTGCAGACGGCCACGCAGGCGCACCCGTGGCCGCTGGCGCGTGCGCCGATGGCCCTGGAGACCAGTGTCCCGGGGGTGTTCGCGGCCGGCGACGTCCGGCTCGACTCGATGAAGCGGGTGGCCTCCGCGGTCGGCGAGGGCGCGATGTCGGTCTACCTGGTGCACCGTTACCTGGCGACGATCTGATGCGCGTCGAGGACATCCGGTCCCTCGTGATCTTCGAGGGGCTGGGCGACGACCGCCTCGGTGAGCTGGTCGACGCCGGGACCGAGGTGCCCGTCGAGCCTGGCGTCGAGCTGTTCCACGAGGGTGAGCACGCCGACTTCTGGTGGCTGCTGGTCGACGGGGCACTCGATCTGGTCCGCCACGTCGGCCACGAGGACACGGTGGTGGGCAGGATGGACGTGCCCGGCAGGTGGGCCGGCGGGTTCCAGGCGTGGGACGAGCACGGCGTCTACCTGGCGACGGCGCGAGGGGTCAGCCCCGGCCGGGTGCTCCGGGTCCCCGCCAAGGTGCTCCGCGAGCGGTCCGAGGCCTGGTTCCCGTTCGGCGGGCACCTGATCAAGGGGCTGTACCAGACCGCGCGCAGCATCGAGTCGACGGCGCGGCAGCGGGACTCCCTGGTCACCCTGGGCACGCTCGCCGCCGGGCTGGCCCACGAGCTGAACAATCCCGCCGCTGCCGCCATCCGCGCCGTGGCCACGCTCGAGGAGGAGTGCCAGACGCTGCTGTCCTCGCTGGGCCGGCTCGCCAAGGGCGAGATCACGGCCGGGCAGTTCACTGCGCTCGATACGCTCCGGCTCGAGGTCAAGCCTCCGTCGGGCATCGTGGACGCGCTCACGATCGCGGACCGGGAGGACGAGCTGTCGTCGTGGCTCGCCGCGCACGGCGTGGAACGGGACTGGGTCATCGCCCCCGCGCTCGCCGCCTCCGGGGTCGACGTCGCGTGGTGCGACCGGGCCGCTTCCGTCCTCGACGGTGGAGCCCTCGAGCCAGGACTGGAGTGGGTGGCGAGCACGCTGTCCGCCGTCACGTTGCTCTCGGAGGTGAAGGAGTCGACCCGTCGCGTCTCCGAGCTCGTCGGTGCGGTGCGGTCCTACTCGCAGATGGACCGGGCGTCGTTGCAGGAGATCGATGTGACCGAGGGCCTGGAAAGCACCCTGGTGATGCTGGGCCACAAGCTACGCGACGGCGTCACGGTCGTGCGCGACTACGGTCCTGCCGTGCCGCGGGTGGAGGCGTACCCCGGCGAGCTGAACCAGGTGTGGACCAACCTCGTCGACAACGCCGTGGACGCGATGGACGGTGTCGGCACACTGCGGGTGACGACCCGGTCGGACCCGGAATGGGTTGTCGTGGAGATCGGTGACACCGGTCCTGGGATCACCGCGGACGTTGCGGCCCGTGCGTTCGAGGCGTTCTACACCACCAAGGACGTCGGCAAGGGCACCGGGCTCGGCCTCGACATCGCCCGGCGGATCGTGGTGGAACGCCATGGCGGCACGATCGACATCGAATCCCGCCCCGGAGACACCGTGCTCCGCGTCCGGCTGCCCCTCCGGCCCACGCGCTCATCGACGTCCGGGGGTCCCTAGGCTTCGGGGCATGACTTCGGAACAAGCCCGCCTGGGCGGATACATCGACGCCTGGAAGAGCGCCGTCGACGACACCCTGTTGCTGCTGCGCTCGCTGGACCCCGACGACTGGTCGTTGCAGACGGACCTGCCGGGCTGGGACGTCCGCGCGGTGGCCGCGCATCTGGCGCACCTCGAGTCGGAGCTCGCCGGCTTCGAGCAGACCGTGGTCGAGGTCCCGGAGCTGGCACACATCAGGTCCCCGATGGGCAGCTACACCGAGCTGGGCCCGCTGGCCCGTGCCGGCTGGGCGCCGGACGCGATCATCGACGAGCTCGAGCGGGCGGTGCGTGTGCGGCTCGCCGAGCTCCGTGAGCACCCGCCCACCGACGGCTCCGCCGACCCACCGCGCACACCCGACGGCATCGGCTGGAGCTGGGAGACCCTGTTGCGCAACCGCCCACTCGACGTGTGGATGCACGAGCAGGACATCCGCCGCGCGGTCCGACGTCCCGGCAACCTGGACACTCCGGGCGCCCGGCACACCGCGGCGGTCTTCGCGAAGAGCTTCGGCTACTCCGTCGGCAAGGGGGTCGCGCCACCCGCGGGTACGACGGTCGTGCTCGACGTGCTGGGCGCACCTCCGCTGCACCTGGCCGTGCAGGTCAACGACGACGGCCGCGCGGTGCTCATGCCGGCCGACCCGGACAACCCCACGGTCAGCCTGCGGATGGATCTCGAGACGTTCACCGTGCTGGGCGGTGGACGCCGGCCGGCGGAGACGCTGGAGGTGGAGGTCACCGGCGACGAGCAGCTCGGCCGCCGGGTCCTGGCGGCGATGGCGGTCACCCCGTGAGCGGACCGACCTGGTCGCCGGCGGAGATGCCCGACCTGCACGGCAAGCGCGCGCTGGTGACCGGTGTCACCGGCGGGATCGGTGAGCACACCGCGCTCGAGCTCGCCCGCAACGGGGCGCAGGTGATCCTCGCCGCCCGGTCCGAGGACAAGCTCCGCACCGTCACCGACGACCTCCGGCGCACCGTGCCGCAGGCCTCCGTGGTCCCCCTCCTGCTGGACCTCGCCGATCTCGGGTCGGTACGACGGGCGGCCGCGGAGGCGTCGTCGTGCGGACCGCTCGACATCCTGGTCAACAACGCCGGCGTGATGGCGACCCCGCCCCGTCGTACCGTCGACGGCTTCGACCTGCAGATGGGCACCAACCACTTCGGCCACTTCGCGCTGACCGGGCTGCTGCTGCCCCAGCTGGCCGCGTCCGGAGGCGCCCGGGTGGTCACGGTGTCGTCGCAGATGCACCGGATCGCGCGATCGCTCCCGCCGTGCGACCCACGGGTGGACCACGGCCGCTACAACAAGTGGCGCACCTATGCGCGCTCGAAGCTCGCCAACCTCCTGTTCATGTTCGAGCTCGGCCGCCGGTCGGCCGCGGCAGACGTGCCGATCACGTCGGTGGGCGCGCATCCCGGCTACGCCGCCACCAACCTGATGACCACGGGGCTGCGGATGCACGGACGCACCGCGGAGGGGTCGATCATCGACGCCGCGACCCGGGTCCTCGCGCAGCCCCCGGGGATGGGTGCGCTGCCCTCGCTGATGGCCGCGACCATGCCCGGGCTGCCGTCGGGCGCCTACCTGGGCCCGTCCGGCCCCGGCGAGGTGCGTGGTGCCCCGACCGTGGTCGGGACGAGCCGGGCGGCCCGCGACGAGGTGAGCGCGGCGGCGTTGTGGGAGATGTCCGAGCAGGCCACCGGCGTCGTCTACCCCTGAGGGTGAACCCGCCGACCCGTCGGCCTCAGAGGTGGCGACGCGACTGGACGATCCGGAACCGGCTCGCGACGTAGGCGGTGTCGGTGTAGGAGGAGTTCGCGGCCGGATTCGCGCCGGTGCCGTGGAAGTCGCTGAACGCCGCGGACTGGTTCACGAACACCTGTCCGGTGAGGTTCTCCGAGAGCGCCACCCCGGCGTCGAGGGCGGCCTCACGCATCGCCGCGACCACCTCCGGGGAGGCGCTGTAGACAGCAGCGGTCATCGCCCCGTGCGCCATCACCGTGGACCGGAACAGGGAGATCGACTCCTCCGTGCCGGACGTCGAGATCAGGTAGGCCACCGGTCCGAAGCACTCGGACTCGTAGACCGCGGCATCGGCAGACGACAGGCCGATGAGGGTCGGCGTGCGGACCACCGCGTCGTCGTACGCCGGGTGCCTCACCTCGCGGGACTCGACCAGCACCTCACCACGCGACGACGCGTCCGCGAGCCGGGACAGGACCCCGTCGTTCACGACCCCGCCGAGCAGCTCCACGGCCCGGGCGTCGTCGCCGAGCAGCTTGGCCAGCGCGACCCCGATCCCGGCCGCGACCTCCTTGACCGACTTCGGCCCCTCGTCGGTCGTGATGCCGTCCGCGGGCAGGTAGACGTTCTGCGGGGCCGTGCACATCTGTCCCGTGTAAAGGGCGAACGAGAACGCCAGGTTCATGCACATCCCGGTGAACGAGTCCGTCGAGTCGACGACCACGGTGTTCACGCCGGCCTTCTCGGTGAACACGATCGCCTGCCGGGCGTTGTCCTCGAGCCAGTCGCCGAACGCGTTCGAGCCGGTGAAGTCGATCAGCCTCACCTCGGGCCGCAGCGCCAGGGTCTTCGCGAGACCGTCGGCGGGGTCCTCGGCGGCCAGCGTCACCAGGTGCGGGTCGAAACCGGCCTCCCGCAGCACCTCCTGGGCGGCCTGCACGGTGATCGCCAGAGGGAGTACGGCGCCCGGGTGCGGCTTCACGATCACCGGGTTGCCACAGGCCAGCGACGCGAACAGGCCCGGCCACGAGTTCCAGGTCGGGAACGTGTTGCAGCCGATCACCAACGCGAGCCCGCGTGGCACGGCGGTGAACGTCTTCTCCATCCGCAGCGGCTCACCCTTGCCGGGCTTCTCCCACACCGCGGTCGCCGGGACCCGGGTCATCTCCTCGTAGGCGTAGGCCACAGCCTCCAGGGCCCGGTCCAGCGCATGTGCTCCGCCGGCCTGGAACGCCATCACGAACGCCTGCCCCGACGTGTGCTGGACCGCGTTAGCCAGCTCGAAGACCCGCGCGTGCAACCGGGACAGGATCTCCAGGCACACGCCCACCCGCACCTCGGGCCCGGCGTCACGGAAGTCCTTCAGCCCTGCGGAGGCGGCCGCCACCAACGCGTCGACACCGGCCGAGGACACCCGGGGGTAGGACACCTCGAGCGGGAAACCGAACGGCGACTTCTCGGTGGCGACCGTCCCAGACGCGCCCGGTGCGGACACCTCGAACGTGGTCCCGGCCAGCGACTCGAACGCGGCCTTGCCGTCGGCCGCGGCGCTCTCGCCGTAGACCCGCGGGGAGGGCGACTCGTTGAACGCCGAGAAGTACTCACGCGAACGGGTCGCGGCCACCGCCTGCTCCAGGGTCTCGCGGTGCCGTGCGAAGAAGTCGTGGCTCATGGAAGGTCCTCGTTGTGACAGTCGACTGCAGCGATGCGGCCAGTCTGTCACACGGTGCGCACGCCGGCGATCCCGTGCGACGCTGTCCCCATGCCGACTCTGCGACCGGTCACCACCGACGACTACGACGACGTCCTCGCCCTCAACGAGGTCAACGTCGAGGCCCTCGCACCGATGGACCGCGACCGCCTCGTCCAGCTCGCCAGCCGGGCCGACCGGTTCGAGGTGGTGGACGTCGCGGGCGCGTTTGCGGGCTTCGTGGTCACGTTCGCCGCGGGCACGGCGTACGACTCCGAGAACTACACCTGGTTCACCGAGCACTACGCCGACCGGTTCTACTACCTGGACCGGATCGTGCTCTCGGACCGGTTCCGGCGCCAGGGGCTCGGCGGCTTCGTGTACGACGAGCTCGAGGAGGTCGCCGCGAAGTACGACCGGCTCGCCCTCGAGGTCAACCTGCTGCCCCGCAACGACGTGTCGCTGGCCTTCCACGAACACCGGGGCTTTCGCGAGGTCGGGCGGCTCGGCGACGAGACGCATCTGGTGTCGTTGATGGCCAAGGAGCTGTCGTGACCCGGGAGGAGACGGTCCAGAAGACTGCGCAACGCTGCGCGGAGCTGATGTGGTCCGGCGACAACGCCAGCCGCTCGCTCGGGATGGAGCTCGTCGACGTCGCACCGGGCCGCGCCACCGTCCGGATGACGGTGCGCGAGGACATGGTCAACGGCCACGGGATCGGGCACGGCGGGTTCACGTTCTCGCTGGCCGACTCCGCGTTCGCGTTCGCGTGCAACACCTACAACCGCCGCACCGTCGCCGCCTCGGCGGAGATCGCGTTCCGCGCACCGACCCGACTCGGCGACGTGCTCACCGCTGCGGCCGTGGAACGCAGCCGCGAGGGCCGCGACGGCGTCTACGACGTCACGGTGCTCAACGGGGAGGCGGTGGTCGCCGAGTTCGTCGGCCGCAGCAAGGAGATCCGCGGGTCGTTCTTCGAAGGAGCAGCGCCATGACGTTCCACCTACCCGACGTCACGCCCGAGCAGCTTCCCGGCCAGCAGCTCGCGCATCTTCGGGAGACCTTGGCGCGGGTCTACGCCAACGTCCCGCACTACAAGCACGCCTTCGACACCGCCGGCGTGAAGCCGGAGGACCTCGAACGACTCGAGGACCTGGCGCGGTTCCCGTTCACCACCAAGGAGGACCTGCGGCAGAACTACCCCTACGGCATGTTCGCCGTGCCGCGCGAGCAGGTGAACCGGATCCACGCTTCCTCCGGTACGACGGGCAAGCCGACCGTCGTGGGCTACACCCGCGGCGACCTGGACACGTGGGCCGAGCTGATGGCGCGCTCCATCCACGCCGCGGGCGGCCGACCCGGCGACATCGTGCACGTGGCCTACGGGTACGGCCTGTTCACCGGCGGCCTCGGCGCGCACTACGGCGCCGAGCGGCTCGGCTGCACGGTGGTCCCCGTCTCGGGCGGGATGACCGCGCGGCAGGTGCAGCTGATCGTCGACTTCGAGCCGCGGGTCATCATGGTCACCCCGTCGTACTTCCTGGCCATCCTCGACGAGATGGAGGCGCAGGGCGTGGACCCACGCTCGACCAGCCTGGAGATCGGGATCTTCGGCGCCGAGCCGTGGACCGACCAGATGCGGGCCGAGGTGGAGCACCGCACCGGCATCGATGCGGTCGACATCTACGGGCTCTCGGAGGTGATGGGACCCGGCGTCTCCCAGGAGGCCGCCACCACCAAGGACGGCCTGCACGTGTGGGAGGACCACTTCTACCCCGAGATCATCGACCCGGTCAGCCACGAGGTGCTGCCCGATGGGGAGGAGGGCGAGCTGGTGTTCACCAGTCTCACCCGCGAGGCGATGCCGGTGATCCGCTACCGCACCCGGGACCTGACCCGCTTGCTGCCCGGCACCGCGTTCCCGGCGTTCCGGCGGATGCAGAAGGTGACCGGCCGCAGCGACGACATGATGATCGTCCGCGGCGTCAACGTGTTCCCGACCCAGATCGAGGAGCAGATCCTCAAGATCGCCGGGCTGACCCCGCACTATCTGTGCGTGCTGACCCGTCCGGGAAACCTCGACGAGCTCACCGTGCGGGTCGAGGCGCACGAGTCCGTGTCCCTGGCGGACCGGCCCGCGTTGGGGATCGAGCTACGCGGACGCGTGAAGAGCCAGGTCGGCGTGACGGTCACGGTCGAGGTGGTGGATCCGCACGCCCTGGAACGCTCCCTCGGCAAAGCCAAGCGGATCTCGGACCGGCGCACGTAAACTCGAGGCTTCCTCTCAGAAAGCCCGGTGCTGTGCTCCGCTCCGTCGCCACCCTCGTCGCCCTGGCGCTCACCGTCCCGCTCGCGGGCTCGGCGGCAGCCGCCCCGTCGTACGACCGCGGCCTCTCGCATCCCGTCGAGGACAGCTACTACCCGGCCCAGGGCGACCCGGGGATCGACACCTTGCACTACGGCCTGGACCTGACCTGGCTCAAGCGCCAGCGCCGGCTGCGCGGCGACGTGCGGATCAGGTTCCGAGCCACCGCCGCGGACTCCGGTTTCCAGCTCGACCTGGCGTCGGGGATGAAGGTGCGGGCGGTCAGCGTCGGCGGCCACCGGGTGCCGTTCAGCCATCGCGGGAAGACGTTGTCCGTCGACTCACGGGTCGCCGCGGACCGCCGCTACACGGTGCGGGTGGTCTACCGGGGCACACCGACGCCCGCTCGGGGACCGGCGACCCGCTCCGACATCGCCCGGGTCGGGATGCGCGTCACCCGCGACGGCCAGCTCTGGACGATGCAGGAGCCGTTCGGCGCGTTCACCTGGTACCCCTCGAACGACCAGCCGTCGGACAAGGCGTTGTACGACGTGCGGGTCAACGCACCGGGCAGCTGGGTCGGTGTCTCCAACGGGCGGATGACCCACCGCCGCACGGCAGGACACCGCACGATCACCCGATGGACGAACCGGCACCCGATGGCGTCGTACCTCGTTACCCTCGCGGTCGGGCCCTACCGCCGCTACCGGCAGACCGGCCCGCACGGCCTGCCGCTGACCTACTGGGTGCCCCGCAACCAGCCGCAGCTCGTGCGGCCGCTGCTCCGGACACCCGCCGCGATGCGTTGGCTGGAGAAGCGGCTCGGCCGCTATCCGTTCGACCGGGCGGGAATCGTGGTCACCCCCTCGGACTCCGCGATGGAGACCCAGACCCTGGTCACCTTCGGGGTGCAGAACTACCGGTACGGCGAGCGCGACGTGCGCCAGACCGTCGTGCACGAGCTGGCCCACCAGTGGTACGGCGACACCGTCACCCCGAACGACTGGCGCGACCTGTGGATGAACGAGGGGATGGCGACGTACCAGGACACGCGGTGGGCCGTGGCGCAGGGCTGGACCACGTGGCGGCGCTGGCAGCGCGAGTGGCGGCGCGACGACCAGCTGTGGCGTGACATCTACGGTCCCCCCGGCGACTACCACCGGAACCAGTTCGGGTCGAACAACGTGTACTACTGCACGGCGCTGATGTGGGACCGGCTCCGGACCCGGATCGGCACCGCGACGTTCAACCGGCTGGTGAAGGCGTGGCCTCGCAGGCACCACGACACCAACCAGTCCCGGGCGACCCTTGAACGGTTCTTCGAGCGCCGCACCGGCAAGGAGCTCAGCGGCTTCTTCCGCAAGTGGCTGACCGCCAAGCGCTCCCCCGCGTGAGTCGCGGGCGGATCCGTCATTGCCGTCCATGCGGACGGCAATGACGGCTCGAGCCCGGTTTCGCGCGTCGTTCCCATCCACATGGACGGGAACAGCACATCTCGGCAGGGATGTGCAGCTCGGCGGCGCGGTGTTTGGTGAAGTCCGTCATCGCGCAGGCACCCGCCCGCGTGATCGAATGCGGTTATGACTGAGATGCTTTCCGACCTGGTGGTCATCGACCTCACCCGCGCGCTCGCCGGCCCCCATGCCGCGATGATGCTCGGCGACCTGGGTGCGCGGGTGATCAAGGTGGAGAGTCCGCAGACCGGCGACGACTCCCGCTCGTGGGGACCTCCGTTCGTCGGCCCGGAGGACGCACCGGAGTCGACGTACTTCATGTCCTGCAACCGGAACAAGGAGTCGGTCACCGCCGACCTGAAGTCGGAGGACGGCAAGGAGCTGTTGACCCGGCTGGTCGCCCGCGCCGACGTGCTGATGGAGAACTTCCGTCCCGGCGTGCTGGACCGGCTCGGGTTCTCCGTGGAGCGGCTGCACGAGATCAACCCGAGGCTGATCGTCCTCTCGATCACCGGCTTCGGGCACGACGGGCCGGAGGGCGGCCGCGCCGGCTACGACCAGATCGCCCAGGGCGAGGCGGGGCTGATGTCGATCACCGGCCCCACGCCCGACGAGCCGACGAAGTCCGGGGTCCCGATCGGCGACCTGCTCGCCGGGATGTACGGCGCGTACGGCATCCTCGCCGCCCTGCACGAACGACACAGCACCGGTCGTGGCCGGGTGGTCCGCACCAGCCTGCTCGCGGCGGTGGTGGGCGTGCACGCGTTCCAGGGCACCCGGTGGACCGTCGCGGGCGAGGTGCCGCGCGCGATGGGGAACCACCATCCCGCGATCGCGCCGTACGGGCTGTTCCACACCGGCGACTCGCCGATCCAGATCGCCTGTGGCAGTGACAAGCAGTGGGGAGCCCTCGCGCGGCTGCTCGAGCTCGACGAACCGCGGTTCGCCAGCAACCGGGAGCGGGTGGCGTTGCGCGAGGAGCTGATCGCGGCGATGGAGCGCTCGCTCGCCGCGGACTCGGCCGAGTCCTGGCTGGCCCGGCTCGCCGAGGTCGGGATCCCGGCCGGCAAGGTCCGCACGCTCGACGACACCTACACCTGGGACCAGACGCGGTCGCAGGGGCTGCTCATCGACGTGGAGCACCCGACGGTGGGGCCGGTGCAGCTGCCCGGTCCGCCGCTTCGGTTCGACGACAACGCCTACGCCGGCGCCCGCGAGAAGCACCTTCCGCCGCCCCGGCTCGGGGAGCACAACGAGTCGGTGCGGGCCTGGCTCGACGAGTCCGACCATGGCTGACCGGCTCTCCTCGACCGAGCTGATCGACCTGGTCCTCGACGACGGGTCGTGGGTCTCCTGGGACACCCCGCCCGTGCGCGGTCACCTGCCGGAGGAGTACGCCGCCGAGCTCCGCGCCGCCGAGGAGAAGACCGGGCTCGACGAGTCGGTCGTCACCGGCGAGGGCCTGATGCGTGGGCGCCGGGTCGCGGTGGTGGCGTGCGAGTTCCGGTTCCTGGCCGGCTCGATCGGCGTCGACGCGGCGCAGCGGCTCGTGGTCGCGATCGAGCGGGCGACCGCCGAAGGGCTGCCCCTGCTCGCGGCGCCGGTGTCCGGCGGGACGCGGATGCAGGAGGGCACCGTCGCGTTCGTGCAGATGGTGAAGATCTCGGCGGCGATCGCGATGCACAAGAGCGCCGGCCTGCCGTACCTGGTCTACCTGCGCCATCCCACCACCGGCGGCGTGATGGCGTCGTGGGGGTCGCTCGGGCACGTCACCGTCGCGGAGCCGGACGCCCTGGTCGGCTTCCTGGGGCCTCGGGTGTACGAGGCGTTGTACGAGCGGCCCTTCCCGCCCGGTGTGCAGACCTCGGAGAACCTCTACTCGCACGGCCTGGTCGACGCCGTCGTACCTCCCGCGGAGATCGCCGACATCCTCGACCGCGCGCTGAGCGTCCTGCTGGCACCCCGGCACGAGCTGGTCGACGTTCCCGACCCGGTGGACGAGGAGGTTCCCGACGTCGACGCCTGGGACTCGATCACCCGGTCGCGACGACCGGAGCGGCCCGGTGTGCGACGGCTGCTGAGGTACGCCGCTACTGACGTCATCCCGCTCAACGGCACCGGCCAGGGCGAGTCGGATCCGGGACTGCTGATCGCCCTGGCGCGGTTCGGCGGCTCGCCCTGCGTCTTCCTGGGCCAGGACCGGCGGGGGCAGACCCAGGCACATCCGCTCGGTCCGGGGGCACTGCGGGAGGCCAGGCGAGGGATGCGGCTCGCCGCGGAGCTGAACCTGCCGCTGATGACCGTCGTGGACACCCCGGGTGCCGCGTTGTCGGTGGAGGCCGAGGAAGGCGGGCTCGCCGGGGAGATCGCCCGCTGCCTCGCCGACCTGGTCACCCTGGACGCACCCACGCTCACCCTGCTGCTCGGTGAGGGCACCGGTGGTGGTGCACTGGCACTGCTGCCTGCAGACCGGGTGATCGCGGCCCAGCACGGGTGGCTGTCCCCGTTGCCGCCCGAGGGGGCGAGCGCGATCGTGCACCGCGACCTCACGCACGCACCCGAGATGGCCCGCGCCCAGGGCGTGCGGTCGCTGGACCTGCGCGCCGCCGGGATCGTCGACCGGATCGTGCCCGAGCAGCCGGATGCGGCCGACGAGCCCGAGGACTTCTGCGCACGGCTGGGTGCGGTGCTGCGCTACGAGCTGGCGGCGCTGATGCACCGGGACCGCTCGACGCTCGTCGGCGAGCGGATCGCCCGCTACCACGCGATGGGGCGCTAGCCGCGCCGGCGGCGGGTCATCCACTGGTAGGCGTCGGGCTGGCTGTCCGCCAGGTAGGCCCGTGCCCGCAGACGGTAACGGAAGATCTGGATACCGCCGGCGATCCAGCCGAGGTACTGCACACTCATCGCCAGCGAGTAGGCGCGCGGGCTGTAGTCGGTGGCGGAGCCGGGCGTGAAGACGTCGAGCAGGATGCCGATGGCCAGCACCATGAACAGGGACGCGACGAACCCGCCGATGTTCACGATCCCGGTCGCGGACCCGAGCCGGGAGGCCGGTGCGAAGGTGCGGGCCACGTCGAAGCCGACCATCGAGCCGGGGCCGCCGAGTCCGGTGGCGACCACCATCACCGCGAGCAGCCACAGCGGCGCGTCCCCGGGCCACAGCAGGACCACCGCCCAGGTGGCCGCGATGGCGGCGACGATTCCCAGCACCACCGTCGAGCGCTGCCACGGGTTCCGCCCGATGTACCCACCGATCACCGGGCCACCGACCATCATCGTGACGACCAGCAGGGACAGCAGCGCGCCCGCCGCCGCCTTGCCGGTGTGCTCGGAGTGCACGAAGAACGGGTAGCCCCACAACAGCCCCATCACGTTCGCGCCGAACTGTGCGGTGAAGTGGGTCCACAGCCCGAGCCGGGTGCCCGGGTCGCGCCAGGCCAGCTTCAGGTCCCGGCCAACGGTGCGGACGTCCTTGTAGTGCCGCGAGGACGGCGCGCCGGGAGGGACGTCCCGGACCACGAGCACCACGAGCAGCCCCAGCACGAGCCCCACCGCGGCGCTCGCCATGAACGTGTCGGTCCAGCCGAAGGCGGCCAGGGACCGGGCCAGCGGAATCGCGGCGACCAGGGCACCGCACTGGCCGATGAGCCCGGTGAACTGGGTGAGCACCGGGTTCCGCATCGACGGGAACCAGGACGCGATGATCCGGAGCACGCTGATGAAGACCATCGCGTCGCCCATCCCGACGAAGATCCTGGCCAGCAGGGCACCGGTGAAGCTGCCGGTGAGCGCGAAGCCGAACTGGGCCAGCGTCATCACCAGCGCACCGACCACCAGCAGCCGCTGCGGGCCGTAACGGTCGAGCAGCACCCCGACCGGGATCTGCATCCCGGCGTAGACCAGGAGCTGCAGCATGGTGAACGTGGACAGCTGGGAGGCGGAGATGTCGAAGCGGTCGGCCGCGACGATCCCGGCCACCCCGAGCGACGACCGGTGGAAGACGGCCAGGAAGTACACCGAGAGCGCCGTTATCCACACGAGGTACGCGCGGCGACCACCGCGAGGTTGGTACGCCTCGCTCACCTCGAGCCCCGGGCCAGCGCGATCGACCACTGCAGGTGGTCGTTCACGCTGGCACAGAACCGGTGCTCGTCGTCGCCGTGCAGGGCGGCGATGATCTTGTCGTGCTCGGTGATCGCGGCGTCCATCCGGTCGGTGCGGCCACGCACGATGACCGACGTGAACAGGGTCTGCCGTTCGCGGAGTGTCCGATAGATCGAGGACAGCACCGTGTTGCCGGCCGCGTCGACGATCAGCTCGTGGAACCTGCGGTCGCAGTCGGTGAACCCGGCGGTGTCGTGCTCCCGGCGCCGGCGCCGCATCTCGTCATGGGTCTGCTCGAGCTCGGGCAGCAACGCGCCCCGGTTCGCGAAGGACTGTCCCGCGGTGTAGTTCTCCACCAGCACGCGCGCCTCGAGCACGTCCTCCGCCTCGGCGACGCTGAACGAGCTGACCACCGCACCCCGTCGCGGGTACAGCTGGACCAGCCCCTCCACCTCGAGGCGCAGCAGCGCCTCGCGGACCGGGGTACGGCTCACCCCCACCTCGTCGGCGAGCCGGCCCTCGGTGATGATGTCGCCACCGGCGTAGACGGCGTTCAGGATCGCCCACTTGGCGAAGTCGTAGGCCCGTCTGGCCGCCGACCCGCTCGGATGGGTGGACGAGGTCTGCATGTCGCACCCAGCATAGAGACCCGGCCGAGCCGACGTCAGAACAGCAGGGCGCTCGCGGGATCCTCGAGGATCGCGGCGACGTCGGCGATGAACTGCGATCCCTTCTGTCCGTCGATGAACCGGTGGTCGAAGGACAGCGCCAGCGTCGTGATGTGGCGGGGCTTGATCTTGCCCTTGTGCATCCATGGCTGCTGCCGGACGGCGCCGAAACAGAGGATCGCCGACTCACCGGGGTTGATGATGGGCGTTCCCGCGTCGACGCCGAAGACACCGACGTTCGTGATCGTGAACGTCCCCCCGCTCATCTCGGCCGGCTGCGTCTTGCCCTCACGGGCTGTCTGCGTCAGCGTGTTGAGGGAGGCGGCGAGGTCCACCATCGACATCGCGTCGGCGTCCTTGACGTTGGGTACGACGAGCCCGCGGGGGGTTGCCGCGGCGATGCCGAGGTTCACGTAGCTCTTGAACACGATCTCCTGGGCCCGGTCGTCCCAGACGGCGTTGAGCTCCGGCGTACGACGCATCGCCAGGCAGACCGCCTTGGCGACGATCAGCAGCGGGGACACCTTCACGTCGCGGAAGTCGCGGTGTGCCTTGAGCTTCTCGACGTGCTTCATCGTCCTGGTGACGTCGACGGTGATCCACTCGGTGACGTGGGGCAGGGTGAACGCGGAGTCCACCATCGCCTGGCCCATCATCTTGCGGACGCCCTTGATCGGCTCGCGGTGCTCGCGCTCGCCCGGGCGCCGCGCGCCCACGTCCACCGTGGGCGTTTGCTCGGCGGCCGGGCCGGAGGAGAAGCCCTCGACGTCGGCGCGGGTAACGGTCCCGTTCGGGCCGCTCGGGGTGACCTCGCGCAGGTCGATGCCGAGGTCCTTGGCCAGCTTGCGCACCGGCGGCTTCGCCAGCACGGTCACCGAGCCGGACTCCGCCGAGCGCGCGGCCGGTGTCGCGGGGACGGCCGGCTCTTCGGCCTCGACGACGTCGGAGGACTCCGCGCCCCCAGGCATGAAGGCACCCTGCAGCTGCAGCTGTGCGGACGCGCCGGCCTCTGACGGAGGAGTCGCCGCGCCCCGACGGGGACGCCGCTTCGCGTCCGCGGTGCGGGGGCCGTAGCCGACCAGCGTCTTCATCGGCTCCTCGTCAGCAGACTCGCCGGAGTCCGCGGCCGACGCATCGGACGAGACCGCGATGATCGGCGTGCCGACCGCGACGGTCTCCCCCTCGGGAACCAGCAGCGCGGTGATCGTGCCGGCGTACGGCGAAGGCAGCTCGACCAGCGACTTGGCGGTCTCGATCTCGACCACGATGTCGTTGACCTTGATCGTGTCGCCGACCTTGACCTTCCAGCTGACGATCTCGGCCTCGGTGAGCCCCTCGCCCACGTCGGGAAGCTTGTACTCGTTGACAGACATCTAAAGCGTTCTCCTGCGTCAGAAGGCGAGTGAGCGGTCGACGGCATCGAGCACCCGGTCGAGGTCGGGGAGGTACTCCTCCTCGATCCGGCTCGGCGGGTACGGCGTGTCGAACGCACCGACCCGGATCACCGGCGCCCCGAGCGAGTAGAAGCAGGCCTCGCTGATCCGCGCCGCCACCTCCGACCCCATGCCGAGGTTGACGTGCGCCTCGTGCACGACCACGGCTCGGCCGGTCTTGCGGACCGACTCGAAGACCGGGTCCATGTCGAGCGGGGACAGCGTGCGCAGGTCGATGACCTCGACACTCTTGCCCTCCCCCGCTGCGGCCTCGGCGCTCTGCATGCACGCCTTGACCATGGGCCCGTAGGACAGCAGCGTCAGGTCCGTGCCCTCGCGGACCACGCGAGAGGTGAACAGCGGCTGCACGGTCTGAAGAGTCTCGCGCTCGTCCAATTCAGCTTTGTCGGCGTGGTACTGCCGCTTGGGCTCGAGGAACACCACCGGGTCGTCGCACTTGATCGCCTGCTGGATCATCCAGTAACCGTCGACCGGGTTGGAGCAGGACACCACCTTGAGCCCGGGCGTGTGCGCGAACTGCGCCTCCGGGCTCTCGCTGTGGTGCTCGACCGCGCCGATGCCGCCACCGAACGGGATCCGGATGACGATCGGCATCTTCACCCTGCCCTGGCTACGGAAGTGGATCTTCGCGACCTGGCTGACGATCTGGTCGTAGGCGGGGTAGACGAAGCCGTCGAACTGGATCTCGCACACCGGGCGGTAGCCGCGCATCGCCAGGCCGACCGCGGTGCCGAGGATCCCCGACTCCGCGAGCGGGCTGTCGATGACCCTGTCCTCACCGAAGTCCTTCTGCAGGCCGTCGGTGATCCGGAAGACACCGCCGAGCTTTCCGACGTCCTCGCCCATCATGAGAACCTTCGGGTCCTCCTCCATGGCCTTGCGCAGCCCGGCGTTGAGACCCTTGGCCAGAGTGATCTTGCTCATCGGTGTGCACCCGCCTTCTCGGCGTCCTCGAACGACGCCAGGTACTCGGCGTACCCGGCCTGCTGGGATGCCAGCTCCTCGGTCTGCTCGGCATAGACCTGGTCGAAGATGTCGAGCACGTTCGGCTCCGGCAGCGCCCGGCAGCCCTCACGCAGGTGCTCCCCCAGCTTCTCGGCCTCGTCGTCGACCGCGGCGAAGAAGTCCGCGTCGGCGAGTCCGTTGCGCGTCAGGTAGACCTTCACCCGGGCGATCGGGTCCTTGAGCTTCCAGTGCTCGAGGTCCGACGACAGCCGGTAGCGGGTCGGGTCGTCGGTGGTGGTGTGTGCGCCCATCCGGTAGGTGTAGGCCTCGACCAGCGTCGGGCCCTGGCCGTCGCGGGCCCGCTGCAGGGCGGCCTGTGTCACGGCGTACGACGCGAGCACGTCGTTGCCGTCGACACGGATGCCCGGGAAGCCGAACCCGAGGGCGCGTTGGTAGAGCGGGATCCGCGACTGGCGCTCGATCGGCTCGGAGATCGCCCACTGGTTGTTCTGGCAGAAGAACACCACGGGCGCGTTGTAGGAGGCGGCGAAGATGAACGACTCGTTGACGTCGCCCTGGCTGCTCGCGCCATCACCGAAGTAGGCGACCACCGCGCCGTCGCGGCCGGGGTCGCCGGTGCCGACGATGCCGTCGCGCTGCATCCCCATCGCGTAGCCGACCGCGTGCAGCGTCTGCGCACCGATCACGATCGTGTAGAGACCGAAGTTGCCGTCGTCGGGGTCCCACCCGCCCTGGTCGACACCGCGGAAGAGACCGAGGAGCCGCAGCGGGTCGACGCCGCGGCAGTGTGCCACGCCGTGCTCGCGGTAGGTCGGGAAGACGAAGTCCTGCGGCTGCAGCGCCCGCCCGGAACCGATCTGCGCGGCCTCCTGGCCGAGGAGCTGCGCCCAGATGCCGAGCTCGCCGTGCCGTTGCAGCGCGGTCGCCTCGGTGTCGATGCGCCGGGTCAGCATCATGTCGCGGTAGAAGCCGCGGATCACCTCGTCCTCATCGGCTCCGTCACCGGCGTCGAAGGAGAAGTCCGGATGCTCCACGCGCTCGCCCTCGGGCGTCAGCAGCTGCACCAGCTCCGGGCCGCCGTCGGCGTGGCTCGGGCCGAAGACCTCACCGAGGTCGGGACCGAAGTCGCCACTGCCGGTCTGTTCCAAGTTCTCGTTCACCTGCACTCCTATGTGTGGTCGGTGAACGGGGTCTCCGCCACCGGCTGGGAGTTCACGGCCGCGATGACACACGCGCGGGGGTGGTGCGTCGCGGTCGTGCGGGCCGATCCTTTCTGTGACCGGTGACACACCGGCCTCAGTGACTCATAAGGTACCGATCTTTCGGCCCGTCTCCTAATCGCTCGCGGCATCGGCACACCGCGGTGGCGCCGGCCGGATCTTGCGGAGATGTTGTCCGAAATTCGCGCGACGACACGGCTGCGCCGGTTCTAGTCTGTCAGTAGCCAACAGATAGGACGCTCATGACACAGACACTGGCCCCGCCGACCACGCCGGTCGCCCCGCGCACCGGGATCGTCGTCATCGCACTGGTCGTCGTGTACGTGGTCTGGGGCTCGACCTATCTCGGGATCCGGGTGGTCGTCGAGCAGGCGCCGCCACTGCAGTCGATGGGGTTGCGCTACCTGTGCGCGTCCCTCGTCCTGGGTGCGATCCTGGCGGCACGCGGAGGCGTACGGCGGCTCCGGGTGTCCCGTGCCGAGCTGGCAGGAGCGAGCCTGCTCGGCCTGCTGCTGCCGGTGCTGGGCAACGGCCTGGTCTCGGTCGGGGAGAACCTGGGTGCTCCGTCAGGCATCACGGCGCTGCTGATCGCGATCGCGCCACTGATGATCATGGTCTTCCGCACCGTCGCCGGCGACCGGCCGAGCCGGCTGAGCACGATCGGGATCCTGCTCGGCTTCCTCGGCCTGGCCTACCTCGTGCTCGCCGGCCGTGGCACGGGCGCGGGCGAGGTCCCGATCCTCGCCGCGGGGATCATCCTGGTCGCCTCGACCTGCTGGGCGTTCGGTTCCTGGGTCCAGCCGCGGCTGCACCTGCCGAAGGACGTGTTCGTCACCACCGTCTACGAGATGCTCGCCGGTGGCCTGATCCTGCTGGGTGCCGGCACCGCCGCCGGCGAGCGGTTCAGCCCCTCGTCGTACGGCCCGCAGACCTGGCTCGCACTCGGCTATCTCGTGGTGTTCGGGTCGGTCGTCGCCTTCACGTCCTACGTGTGGCTGCTGGCCAACGCGCCGATCTCGCTGGTTGCCACCTACGCCTACGTGAACCCGGTGGTCGCGGTCTTCCTCGGCTGGCTGATCCTCTCCGAGCGGATCAGCGTCGCGGTGGTGGTCGGCGGCGGCATCGTGGTGCTCGCGGTGGCCATCGTGATCTCCGCCGAGCGGCCGAGGCGCAAACCCGCGCCGGAACGGCTGGCCTGACGGCGGCTACCGTTGAGGCCATGACGGACAAGCTGATCTCCGAGACGATCTCGATCGACGCCCCGCCCGACGTGGTGTTCGCCATTGTCGCGGACCCGCGACAGCACACCCGGATCGACGGGTCCGGGTCGGTGCAGGCGATGACACACGGCCCCGAGCGACTGGCCAAGGGCGCCACCTTCGGCGCGGACATGAGGCTGTTCGGGCTGCCCTACAAGATCAGCAACCGGGTCGTGGAGTTCGAGGAGGGTCGGCGGATCGCCTGGCGGCACTTCGGCGGCCACCGCTGGCGCTACGAGCTGGCACCGACCGACGACGGCGGCACCGTGGTCACCGAGTCGTTCGACTACACCCGCCACGGCCGGCTCGCGACCGCGGTGATCAACGGCACCGGGTTCCCGGCCCGCAACCGTCGCGGGATCGCCGAGACGCTCGTCCGGCTCAAGGCAGCCGCCGAGGCGGACGCCGCGGTCACCCCGCGGTAGGGGTCGCACGAGCGCCGGCTGCCTCCGGCCCGTCGCGTTCGACATCCGGCAACCACCCGTCCGTGCTATGGGCGTGGCCGGTCGGCTCCCCTAGCGTCACTGTCTGCGCGCCTCGGCAGGGGTCGAAGCGGTCCATCAGGGAGTGCTCATGTCACAGTTCCGGCGTATGGCAGTCTTCACCACATCGATCGGTCTGGCCGCCGCGGGAGCAATGGCGGCACCCACGGCCAGTGCCGCCCCGGCTGCTGGTGATGGCGCCGGTGCCGCCGTCGCCGTCTTCGTCGCACGGGGGCACGCGGTCACCATCGATCAGACGCTCCGCCCTGGGATGCACAAGTTCGTCGTACGGTCCCTTGACGATGCTTCGTTCCAGCTGGCGAGACCGGCACCCGGCTACACCAAGGCCGAAGCGGCGCGGGACATCAACCTCGGGCTGAACATGGGCCGGATCCGGGCCCTGAAGCGCTTCGAGAGAAACATCGACCTCGTCGGCGGAGTGTCGTCGACCGCTGACCAGGCGGGGGTGATGTGGGCCAGGTTGTCCGCCGGCACGTACTGGGCCGTCGACACCAACACGCGGACCACCCGGGTGCGTCACCTCCGGACCGTCCAGGTGGCCGGACCGCGTGTGGCGGGCCAGGCCCATCCCACCGCGGTGATTCGTGCGATCAACGAGACCGACTGGGCACCGCGTCCGAGGCAGATCTCGCACCGGGGCCGGCTAGAGTTCCGCAACAACTCAGCGGACAACCACTTCATCATCCTCGCCAGGCTCGCCGACGGTAAGACGATGGCGGACTTCAAGGCGTGGATCGACGGAGGCGCGCAGACCCCGCCACCGATCGACGAGCGCGCGGCGGGCCTCGACACCGGTGTGGTCAGCCCGGGGATGCGGATGACGCTGAGGTACAACCTGCCTCGCGGCCGTTACGTGATGCTGTGCTTCTGGCCTGACGCCGACATGGGTGGGATGCCGCACGTGTTCATGGGGATGTACCGGG
>DASSBE010000183.1:0-42915 GCA_035699065.1 Nocardioidaceae bacterium | reverse complement strand
GCCGTGGTCGCCGGCGAAGACCGCGACCACGGGCCGGGACAGCCGCCGCGGGGGGCAGGTCCGCTGGATGCCGCACAGCGTGACCGACGCGCCCTCGAGCGCACCGAGCGCGCCGGGTGGCTTGGTCAGCTGGGCCTGCCGTGCGACGGCCTCACGGACCGCCGGGCCGGACAGCGGGCCGATGGTGGAGAGCAGGCGCTCGAGGCGGGCCGCGGGAGCGGGGGCTGGGGTCATCGGCCCATTCTCTCCGGCCCGCCGCGGCCGGTGGAACGCGACCACCCTGCGGACTAGGGTCGGACCTGTCCCGCAACCATCCTCCAGGAGGACCGATGAGTCTCGACCGTCCCGTCGCCCCGAACCCGTACGAGCTGCTGCCCACGGTCCCCTCGTTCACGGTGACCAGCAACGACGTGCAGGACGGCCAGCCGCTGAAGGACGACCAGGTCGCGGACAAGGGCAACACCTCGCCGCAGCTGAGCTGGTCCGGGGCACCGGAGGGCACCGAGAGCTACGTGGTCACCTGCTTCGACCCGGACGCGCCGACCCCCTCCGGCTTCTGGCACTGGGTGCTGGTGGACCTGCCCGCGGACGTCACCTCACTGGAGACCGGCGCCGCGGGGAGCAACCTGCCCGCGAACGCGTTCCACGTGCGCAACGACGGCGGCGAGAAGGGGTTCATGGGTGCCGCTCCCCCGCAGGGCGACCAGCCGCACCGCTACTTCTACGTGGTGCACGCGGTCGGCGAGGAGTCGCTCGGGGTCGACGCGGACGCCTCACCGGCGGTGGTCTCGTTCAACCTCGCGTTCAAGACCCTCGGCCGCGCGCTCATCCACGGCACCTACCAGCACTGACGTGTCAGGGTGTGTGGCCCCTCAGGGGGACCTACGCCCTGACAACTCGGCGTAGAGGTCGGACTCGAGGAACATCGGCAGCACGTGACGGCTGGCCACCGCGAGATCGAGGGACCCGTCGGTGACCCGGAGCGGGTCCACGAACACGATCTGGCGGCCCTCGCCGAGGACGATGTCCGCGTCGGTGAGGTCGACCTTCCCGGCCCAGATCTTCCAGTGGTCGGCCAGGTGCGTCGACACCTTCGGCGAGTGCTGCACGATCTCGTCGAACCAGAGGGCCAGACCGCCCTCGGCGAGCCGCAGGCCGGTCTCCTCCTCGAGCTCGCGGTGCAGTCCGGCCTCCCACTCCTCGCCCTCGTCGAGATGCCCGCCGACCAGCCCCCACTGGTTCGGTGCGACCAGCGCGTGCTCGTCCCGTTCCTGCAGCAGCAGCCAGCCACGCGGGTCGACCAGGATGGCGCTGGCGAGCAGGCAGTTGCGCTCCTCGCAGGGCGGCTCGTCCTCGGCGCGGGGTGCGGCGTTGCTGCGGGTCACGCGGGCTCCAAACGGGGTTGCTCGACGAGGTGGCTGTGCTGCAAACTTAGCGGCTCACAGTCTCATCACGGCACTACCTACCCCCTGGTCGATGCGATCCGGGGGTGCTTGCGTGCCGTCACGCCGCCGGGAGGAGTACGCCGTGCTGTACGTCGCCGTCGCGACACGTGCCTTCCGCCGCTACTCGACCTACACCGCGGCCACCCTGGCAGGGATCTTCACCAACTCGGTGTTCGGGCTGATCATCTCCTTCACCTACATCGCGGTCTGGGATCAGAACCCGGACGCCGGCGGCTACGACGTGACCGACGCGCTCACCTACGCGTGGCTCGCCCAGGCGATGATCATGACCGTGGCGATCTGGGGCGGTGGGGCCACCGACGACCTCGCCGACCGGATCCGCACCGGCGACGTCGCGATCGACCTCTACCGTCCGGTCAACTTCCTCGGCTGGTGGCTCGCCAACGACCTGGGGCGCGCGGCGTACCACCTGCTCACCCGCGGCCTCGCCCCCACGGCGGTCGGGGCACTCCTGTTCGACCTGCGGTTCCCCTCCTCCGTGCTGGTCTGGGTGCTGTTCCTGGTCTCCGTGCTGCTCGCCGTGGTGGTCAGCTTCGCCCTGCGGATGCTGGTCGCGGCCACCGCGTTCTGGCTGCTGGACCAGACCGGGGTGAGGAACCTGGCGATCGTCTTCTCCACGTTCTTCTCCGGACTCGTCGTCCCGCTGGTGCTGTTCCCCGGGTGGACCCGCGACGTGGCGATGGCGTTGCCGTGGTCGGCGTTCGTCCAGGTGCCGGCCGACATCTGGCTCGGCCAGCGCAGTGGCCTCGGCGTCGCCACCGGTCTCGCGTTCCAGGCGGGCTGGTCCGTCGTACTCCTCAGGGTGTGCGCGCTGGTGCTGCGCCGGGCCGACCGCAAGGTCGTGGTCCAAGGTGGGTAGCCGGTTCTGGTGGGGCGTGCGCGCCTACTTCCTGCTGGCCTGGATGTGGGTCCGGGTGTCGATGAGCTACCGGACGTCGTTCGTGATCCTGACTTCCGCGCAGTTCTTCATCACCGGCCTGGACTTCCTCGCGATCGTGATCATGTTCGCCAACGTCGACGCGCTCGGCGGCTTCGGGCTCGACGAGATCGCCTTCCTGTACGGCGGATCCGGCCTCTGTCTCGGGCTGGCCGACTTGTTCCTCGGCAACATCGAGCGCCTCGGGACCCGGATCCGGATGGGCACGTTCGACGCGATGATGGTCCGCCCGGTCCCGCTCTACGCCCAGTCCTGCGCCGACGAGTTCTCGCTGCGCCGGCTCGGCCGGATCGCGCAGGCGCTGTTCGTGCTCGCCTGGTCGATCGCCGTCGTGGACGTGGACTGGACGCCGGTCCGGGTGCTGATGGTCCCCTACCTGGTGCTGTTCGGGACGCTGATCTTCCTGGCCGTGTTCACCCTCGGCGCGGCGTTCCAGTTCTGGACCACCGACGGGTCCGAGGCCGCGAACGCGTTCACCTACGGCGGGAACAGTGTGACGCAGTACCCGCTGACGATCTACCCGACCGAGGCGGTCAAGGCCCTCACCTTCATCGTGCCGGTCGCGTTCGTGAACTGGTACCCGTCGCTGTTCATCCTGGACCGTCCGGACCCGCTCGGCCTGCCCGCGGCTGCGCAGTTCGCCTCCCCGCTGGCGGCACTGGTGCTCTGCCTGCTCGCCGCGGCCGCCTGGCGCAACGGCGTCCGCCGCTACCGATCGACGGGAAGCTGACATGACCCTGATCTCCGTGGACCACCTTTCCCGCACGTTCGTGGTGCGCCGCAAGGTGAGCCGCTTCCGGCGGGAGACGAAGACCGTCACCGCGGTCGACGACCTGTCGTTCACCGTCGACCGCGGTGAGATGGTCGGCTACATCGGCCCGAACGGTGCCGGGAAGTCGACCACGATCAAGATGCTCACCGGGATCCTGGTGCCGACGTCGGGGTCGCTGTCGGTCGCGGGCATCGACCCGTCGCGCAGCCGGGTCGAGCTGACCCGGCGGATCGGTGTGGTCTTCGGCCAGCGCACGACGTTGTGGTGGGACCTGCCGCTGCGGGACTCGTTCGCGCTGCTCCGCCGGATCTACCGGGTCGACACGGCCCGGTTCCGGCGCAACCTGGCGGAGTTCACCGAGCTGCTCGACCTCGGTGACCTGCTCGACACCCCGGTGCGGCAGCTCTCCCTGGGCCAGCGGATGCGCGGGGACATCGCCGCCGCGCTCCTGCACGACCCGGAGATCCTCTACCTCGACGAGCCGACGATCGGCCTCGACGTAGTGAGCAAGGGGCGGCTGCGCGAGTTCCTGCGCCGGATCAACGCCGAGCGAGACGTCACCTTGCTGCTCACCACCCACGACCTGCAGGACATCGAGCAGCTGTGCTCCCGGGTGATGGTGATCGACCACGGTTCCCTGGTGTACGACGGGTCGCTGCCCGGCCTGCACAACCAGGGCTCGTCGACCCGGACGCTGATCGTCGACCTGGTGGACACGGCCGCCCCGATCGACGTACCCGGAGCCGTGGTGAAACGCGTCGAGGGCCCCCGGCAGTGGCTGTCATTCCCGGCCGACGCGAGCGCCGCGCCCCTCGTCGCCGCGGTGGCCGGCTCCTACGACGTCGCCGACCTCTCCATCGCCGAGCCGGACATCGAAGAGGTGATCCGGCAGATCTACCTCCGGTCCTGACCAGTGGCCGCTTTTCTTGACCTGTTCCAGTAAAGGTGGTTGGGTCGGAGTCGTGCTCGTCGAACCGTCCGCCTTCCTACGCGACTCCGGTCTGCGCGTCACCAAGCAGCGGGTCGCCGTGCTCACCGCGCTCGCCGAGGCCCCGCACTCCGTGGCCGAGACGGTTCTCGCCCGGGTGCGCGACGACGTCGGCCAGGTGTCTACCCAGGCGGTGTACGACGTGCTCAACACCCTGACCGACCGGGGACTGCTCCGGCGGATCCAGCCGGCCGGCTCCTCGGCGCGCTACGAGCTGCGCGTCGGCGACAACCACCACCACGTGGTGTGCCGCCGTTGCGGTGCCGTCGCGGACATCGACTGCGCCACCGAGACCGCACCCTGCCTCGAGGCCAGCGACCTCGACCAGCACGCGCCCGGCTTCGTCGTCGACGAGGCGGAGGTCACGTTCTGGGGTGTGTGCGCGACCTGTTCCGCGGCGACGGCCACCGACTGACCAGAACCGACTTCGAATCACGAAACCCAACCAGGAGGACAGCATGGCTGACACGGACCCCCGGCCGCACGGCGGCTCCACCACCGGAGCGGGTGCCCCGGCGCCCAGCGACAACAACTCCCTCTCCCTCGGCGCCAACGGCCCGATCCTGCTGCACGATGTGCACTTCCTCGAGCAGATGGCCCACTTCAACCGGGAGAAGGTTCCCGAGCGCCAGCCGCACGCGAAGGGCTCCGGCGCGTTCGGGACCCTGGAGATCACCGAGGACGTCTCGCAGTACACCAAGGCGGCGCTGTTCCAGAAGGGCGCCTCGACCGACATGCTCGCCCGGTTCTCGACGGTCGCCGGCGAGATGGGCTCCCCGGACACCTGGCGCGACGTACGCGGCTTCTCGCTGAAGTTCTACACCGACGAGGGCAACTACGACCTGGTCGGCAACAACACACCGGTCTTCTTCCTGCGCGACCCGATGAAGTTCCCGCACTTCATCCGCAGCCAGAAGCGCCTCCCGGAC
Organism: Nocardioidaceae bacterium; assembly: GCA_035699065.1. Lineage (GTDB taxonomy): Bacteria > Actinomycetota > Actinomycetes > Propionibacteriales > Nocardioidaceae > Nocardioides_C. The sequence goes on along the minus strand of DASSBE010000183.1, from coordinate 37,823 downwards.
TCCGGACTGCGTTCGAACCAGATGCAGTGGGACTTCTGGACGCTCAACCCCCAGTCGGCGCACCAGGTCACCTACGTGATGGGCGACCGGGGGCTGCCGAAGACGTGGCGCAACATGAACGGCTACGGCTCGCACACCTACATGTGGGTCAACGAGGCCGGCGAGAAGTTCTGGGTCAAGTACCACTTCCACACCGACCAGGGGATGGAGTTCTTCAACAACGAGGAGGCCGCCCGGGTCGCCGGTGAGGACGCCGACTACCACCGGCGTGACTTGTTCGACGCGATCGAGCGTGGTGAGCACCCGAGCTGGACGGTCAAGATCCAGGTGATGCCCTACGAGGACGCCAAGACCTACCGGTTCAACCCGTTCGACCTGACCAAGGTGTGGCCGCACGGCGACTACCCGCTGATCAAGGTCGGCACGATGACGCTGAACAAGAACCCGGAGAACTTCTTCGCGCAGATCGAGCAGGCGGCCTTCTCCCCCGGCAACACCGTGCCCGGGATCGGCCTGTCCCCCGACAAGATGCTGCTCGGCCGCGCGTTCGCCTACAACGACGCACAGCGCAACCGGATCGGCACCAACTTCCACCAGCTGCCGGTCAACCGGCCGAAGACCGACGTCAACACCTACATGTTCGACGGCCAGATGGCCTACGAGCACAGCGGCAACCAGCCGGTTTACGCCCCGAACTCCTACGAGCGCGGCTGGAGCGACCACACCGGCCCGGTCGAGGAGGGCTGGGAGGCCGACGGTGACATGGTGCGCAGCGCCTACGACCTGCACGCCGAGGACGATGACTTCGGTCAGCCGGGCACGATGGTTCGCGAGGTCTTCGATGACGCGCAGCGGGACCGGCTCGTGGAGCAGGTGAGCGGAAGCCTGCTCGGCGGCGTGCACGGCGAGGTGCTCGACCGCGCGTTCTGGTACTGGAAGAGCATCGACCCCGAGATCGGCAAGCGAATCGAGGAGAAGGTGCAGGCCGGCGCCGCCCCCGAGCCCGCGGAGGGCATGGGCGAGGCCTGATCCAGGAAGTCACACGTGGCGCGGAGCTCCCCCGGGGGCTCCGTGCCACGGCTGTGCCCGGCGCGTGTGAAGCGACACCGGTGTGGGAACCACCCTCGGCGGAGGGGTGAGCGTCCATGGCCGAGGAGGAGCGTCGGCGGTTCGTCGTGCAGCTGCACCGCGCGAGCCAGCGGCACTACGACCTGCGCTTCGAGGTCGACGGCGCCCTGGCCAGCTGGGCCGTCCCGAAGGGCCCCACCCTGGACCCCGATGCGAGGCGCAGCGCCTTCAAGGTCGGCGACCACCCGCTGGAGTACCTGTACTTCGAGGGCATCATCCCGGCCGGTGAGTACGGCGGCGGAGACGTCATCGTGTGGGACCACGGCACCTGGGAGCCGCACGGCAGCGACGACCCGGCCGCGGCGCTGAAGTCCGGCGAGCTGCATGCCGAGGTGCACGGCGAGAAGCTGCGGGGCCGCCTGGTGCTGGTACGACGCGACGGTGACTCGGGCGACTCCGGTGACCGGGAGCACTGGCTCCTGGTGCACAAGCGTGACGAGTACGCCGTCGAGGGGTGGGACCCGGACGAGCACCCGGTCTCGGTGCTGAGCGGCCGCACCAGCGACGAGGTCAAGACGGACCCCGAGCGGCTGTGGCGTTCCGACCTGCCGGCCGACGAGGCGTCGATCGAGCTGCGACCGGCGGCACCGGCCGGTCCCGGCCAGAGCGCGCTCGAGGCGCTCGAGTCGCTGGGCGACGAGGGGAGCTGGGAAGTGTTCGGACGCGAGCTACGGGTGACCAACCTCGACAAGGAGCTGTTTCCTGCCCGGCCGGGCGAGGATCCGGTCACCAAGCGGGAGCTTCTCCGCTACAGCGTCCAGGTCGCACCGGTCGCGGTCCCCTACCTCGCCGGACGGGCACTGAACATGCACCGCTACCCGAACGGTGCCGGCCGGAAGGGCTTCTGGCACAAGGAGCTCCCCGCCCATGCCCCGGAGTGGATCGGCCGCTGGGACAACCCGGAGGCCGATCCCGGGGAGACGCAGACCTACCTCGTCGTGGACGAGCCGGCCGCCCTTGTGTGGGCCGCCAACTTCGGCGCGCTGGAGTGGCACGCCTGGACTTCCCGCACGGACGAGCCGCACCGTCCGACGTACGCGCTGATCGACCTCGACCCCGGCGCGGACACCTCCTGGGAGGACGTGCTGGTGCTGGCGCGCCTGCACCGGACCGCGTTCGAGCACCTCGGGGTCCGGGCACAGCCGAAGGTGACCGGCCGGCGCGGGATCCAGATCTGGGTGCCGATCGCGCGCGGGCCGAGCTTCGACGAGACCCGGGCGTGGGTGGAGCAGCTGTCGAAGACGGTCGGCAAGGTGGTCCCGGAGCTGGTCAGCTGGAAGTGGGAGGTGCGCGAGCGCGCTGGCCTGGCCCGGCTGGACTTCACCCAGAACGCGATCAACAAGACGCTCGTCGCGCCGTACAGCCCGCGGGCCGCGGCCGGTGCGCCGGTGTCCGCGCCGATCGATTGGGACGAGCTCGACGACCCGAAGCTGCGGCCTGACGGCTTCACGATCCGCACGGTGCTCGACCGGCTGGCCGAGAAGGGTGACTTGTTCCGCCCCGTCCTGGTGGCCGGGCAGACGTTGCCGGTGATCAGCTGAGCCAGTGATCGGCCCAGCGACCGCCCGTTCAGCCGGGCAGCTTCTTGCGGGCCCGGCGACCTCGCTTCTTCAGCGACTTGCCGGCCTCCTGGACCGGGTGTGAGACGGCGCGCGGCAGCATCAGCTTCGTCGCGACCCCGAACAGGCGGCGGGACACCTTCAGCAACGGGATGCCGAGGGGCAGCAGGATCACGGTGATACAGAGCACCACGCCGACGAGGCCGAGCAGCGAGGCGGCGATCCAGGTGAGCGCCGCCCCGAGTCCGCGTACGATCCGCATGCCGCGGGGTACCCAGTGTTTCGTGACGCATCCCCCGGCGCATCGAACGACCCGCGCCGTAGGAGAGAATCGCGGCATGTCACCGGGGATGGAGCACGAGCAGCAGGTCGACGTACTCGGGGAGCCCTACCTGGCCGAGACCATCGACCTGCCCGACGACGACGAGGGCGCTGTCGTCGCCACCCTGGTGTCCCGTCGCGCGGACCGGCCGACCACCCGCGCCGTACTGCACCTGCACGGCTTCGCCGACTACTTCTTCCAGACCTCGGCGGCCGACTTCTGGGTCGCGCGCGGGTACGACTTCTACGCGCTGGACCTGCGCAAGTACGGTCGGTCGCTGCGGCCGCACCAGACGCCCAACTTCGTCACGGACCTGCACCACTACTACGCCGAGCTGGACGAGGCGATCAGCCGGATCCGTGAGCGGGACGGCCACCACCACGTGGTGCTGACCGCGCACTCCACCGGTGGTCTGGTCGGTCCGCTGTGGGCGCACGACCGCAAGCCGGGACTGGCCGGGATGGTGCTCAACTCGCCGTGGCTGGACATGCACGGCAACTTCCTGATCCGGACCGCCGGCACCGCCGCGATCGACCAGGTGGGTGCCAGGCGGCCCTACCTGACCATTCCGCGCGACGTCACCGGCTTCTACGCGCAGAGCCTGCACCGCGACCACCGCGGCGAGTGGGACTTCAACCTGGAGTGGAAGCCGATCGACAGCTGGCCGGTCTACGCGGGCTGGCTGCGAGCGGTACGACGGGGGCACCGGCTCGTGCACCGCGGCGTCGACGTCGGTGCACCGCTGCTGGTGATGACCTCAGGTGGCTCGCGGTCACCGAAGGTCTACGACGAGACCGTCGGCGGGCACGACATCGTCCTCGACGTGGAGCAGATCCGGAAGTGGGCGCACAAGCTGGGCGACCACGTCACGCTCGCCCGGATCCCCGGCGCCCTGCACGACATCACGCTGTCCGCGGAACCGGTGCGTGCGGTGGCGTTCGAGGAGATCAGTCGCTGGCTGGGCGCCTACGTCGAGGTGGACGCGTAGACAGTCAGGATCGGTCGATCCCGCCGCCGATGATGGATTTCAGCAGGTCGGTGTCCAGGTGCTCCTCCACTGCGTCCGCCAACGCCTCCAGCCGGCTCTCGCGGCGCGCGGCGAACACCGTGTCGGCGCGCGGTCTCCAGTCCCGGAGGTTGGCATCGTCTGCCACCTGAACCAGGAACGCACGCCGGAACCCGTCGTTCTCCAGGGCGCCGTGCCACAGCGTCCCCCACGTCGCCCCGTCACGACATCCCTCGAGGAACGCCTCGCCGGCCCGCACCGAGACCTCGCCGTGATGGATCTCGTAGCCCACGACCTCATGGCCCAGCGCCGTCCCTCGCGGGCGACCCAGCGTCTTGCCCGCGACGAACCGGGTCCGCACGGGGAGCAGGCCGAGCCCCACCACCGACCGCGGCGCGGCCGACTCCACCGCGTCTGGATCGGCGATGTGCTGCCCCAGCATCTCGAAGCCCCCGCAGATCCCGAGCACCGGTTGCCCTCCCCGGTGCCGCTCCACGAGTGCCCCCTCGAGACCACGCTCACGCAGCCAGGACAGGTCCTCGATGGTCGCGCGACTGCCCGGCAGCACCACCAGGTCGGCCTCGAGCACGTCATCCGGGCCGGCGACGAACCGCACGTCCACGTTGGGCTCCACCGCAAGCGCGTCGATGTCGGTGAAGTTCGACATCCGCGGGAACCGCACCACCGCCACCCGCAGCACCGGCTCCCCTCGGGCGCCTTCCAGCACCCGGCGTCCCTCGACGTCGACGGCGTCCTCGGAGTCCAGCCACAGTCCCGGCAGCCACGGGACGACTCCGAGCACCGGCCGGTCGGTGGCCTCCGACAGCATCTCGAGTCCCGGGGCAAGCAACGACTCGTCACCGCGGAACTTGTTCACCACGAACGCCTTGAGCAACGCCTGGTCGTCGTCGGGCATCAGCTTCAGGGTCCCGTACATCGCCGCGAACACGCCGCCGCGGTCGATGTCACCGACCACGATGGTGGGGATCTGACCGTGCTGGGCCAGCCCCATGTTCACGAAGTCGTGCGCCCGCAGGTTGATCTCCGTGGGACTCCCCGCACCTTCACAGACCACCACGTCATGACGTGACCGCAGCTCGTCGTACGCCGCGTATGCCGCGTCTTCCAGATCGCTACGCGCACCGGCGAACGACGAGGCGTCCAGCTCGCCGTACGGCTTGCCCATCAGCACCACGTGGCTGCGCCGGTCGCTGCCGGGCTTGAGTAGCACGGGGTTCATCGCGGCCTCCGGCTCGGCCCCGGCGGCGATGGCCTGGATCCACTGCGCCCGGCCGATCTCGGCCCCGTCGGCGGTGACCATCGAGTTGTTCGACATGTTCTGCGCCTTGTACGGCGTGACCCGCACCCCTTGCCGGCGCAGCCACCTGCAGATACCAGTGGTCAGCACCGACTTGCCGGCGTCCGAGGTGGTCCCGGCGACCAGCAGCGAGCCCCGCATCAGCCGAGCCAGAACTGCAACAGTGCCGCGACACCGACCACGACGATGAAGATCCGCAGGACCAGGGGTGGCAGCCGGCGTCCGACCGACGCGCCGATCTGACCGCCGAGAACGGCGCCGAGCGCGATCAGTCCGGCCGCCGCCCAGTCCACGTCGGCCACGATGATGAAGATCACCGCCGCGATCCCGTTGACCAGCAGCGCGAGGACGTTCTTGGTGCCGTTCAGGCGCTGCAGCGTCTCCTGGATGCCGATGCCCATCACCGCCATCAGCAGCACGCCCTGCGCCGCGCCGAAGTAGCCGCCGTAGACGCCGGTCAGGAACACGACCACCCATACCCACGCCGAGCCGTGCTCCGGCGCACCGCCACGGGCCTCGTGCCGCGCGGCCACCCGACGTCCGATCGAGGGCTGAAAGATGACCAGGACACAGCCGATCCCGATCAGCGCGGGGACGATCGCGCCGAACGCGGACGCCGGCAGCGCCAGCAACAGGACCGCGCCGGTGACTCCTCCGGCCAACGACGCGCTGCCCAGATGCAGCAGTCGCCCGCGCTGTCCTGCGAGCTCGCGCCGGTAGCCCACCGCCCCGGACAAGGAGCCCGGTACCAGGCCGACCGTGTTCGACACGTTCGCGGTCACCGGAGGCACACCAACCGCAAGCAGGGTCGGGAACGTGATCAACGTTCCCGACCCCACCACGGTGTTGATGGTGCCGGCCGCGATCCCCGCGAGGAAGACCGCGAACATCTCCAGTCCGGTCACAGACCAGGAGGCTCCTCATCAGGAGCAGGCGGCACCTCACCGGGAGCGACCGCGCTGTCCGTCGTACCCTCGGTCCCTTCCACGCCCGACTGGGGCGCGGACGGCGTCGTCGCCGACCTGCTGCCCGGGCCGGCCACCGACTCCTGAGCCGCGGCGATCGCTGCGGCCACCTCGTCGTGGGCGGCCTTCAGTGTCTCGGCACTGCCGCCGTCGATCTCCGCGACGTCCGGGACCGTCGACCCCATGTCGACGCGGGTGCGCGGACCGTCGACGTCGTCCGGGATTCCCTGGAGGCTGTTCATCGTCGAGCCGAGCCCCTCAAGCGCCTTGCCGATCTCGCTGGGCACGATCCACACCTTGTTGGCGTCCCCCTCGGCGATCTTCGGCATCATCTGCAGGTACTGGTAGGCCAGCAGAGCCTGGTCGGGGCGACCGTCGTGGATCGCCTGGAACACGGTCTGGATCGCCTGGCCCTCACCCTGAGCACGAAGGATGCTCGACTCCCGGTCGGCCTGGGCCCGCAGAATCTGCGACTCGCGGCTGCCCTCCGCGTTGAGGATCGCGGACTGCTTGGCGCCCTCCGCGGTCAGGATCGCCGACTGCCGCTGTCCTTCAGCGGTCAGGATCACGGCCCGCTTGTCGCGGTCCGCCCGCATCTGCTTCTCCATCGAGTCCTTGATCGAGGGCGGCGGGTCGATTCCCTTGAGCTCGACCCGGTTGACGCGGATGCCCCACTTGCCGGTGGCCTCGTCGAGGACCCCGCGCAGCCGGCTGTTGATCGCGTCCCGGCTGGTCAGCGTCTCCTCGAGGTCCATCCCACCGACGATGTTGCGCAATGTGGTCATCGTCAGCTGCTCGACGGCCTGGATGTAGTTCGCGATCTCGTACGTCGCCGCGACAGGGTCGGTGACCTGGAAGTAGATCACCGTGTCGATGGAGACCACCAGGTTGTCCTCGGTGATCACGGGCTGCGGCGGGAACGAGACCACCTGTTCGCGCAGGTCGATCATGTAGCGGACCCGGTCGACGAAGGGGACGACGACGTTCAGTCCTGCCGGAAGCGTTCCCTTGTACTTGCCGAACCGCTCCACGATGCCGGCCCGGGCCTGCGGAACGATGCGGATCGTCTTGGCCAGCACGGCCACGGCGAACAGCGCCAGCAGCACGAACAGCACCAACAGGCCTATGCCTCCGCTATCCATGGTGTCCCCTCTCGGTTATGCATTCAGGAACCCCGGGTCAGGAACCCAGGGTCGGAATCTTGTGCACGAGTGCGGTGGCACCTCGGATCTCGAACACGTCCACGGTCGCGCCGGCCTCGATCACCTCGGACTCGTCGTACGGGCGCGCGGTCCACACCTCGCCGCCGATCCGGATCTGGCCGCCCTGTGCGGACACCTCGTCCAGGACCAATGCCTGTTTCCCTACCAACGCCTGGTGCCCCAGCCGAAGTTCCGGGCCGGAGTGCAGTTTCTTCACCATGTTGGGCCGGACCAGCGTGAGCATCCCGATCGACGCGGCGACCGCTGCGACGATCTGGATCGCGACCGGGACACCGATCAGGCCGGCGACCATGCCGACCAGCGCACCGGAAGCGAGCATCAACAGCATCAGGTCGAGGCTGAACAGCTCGGCCACGCCCAGCGCGACCGCAAGCGCCAGCCACGCCTGCCAGTCCTGCAACCAGTCGCCCATGTCGCAAGCCTAGTTCAGTGTGTGCGATGCAGGGCACGACGACGCGCAGCCCAGCGGCCATCCTCGTAGCGCAGCTGCAGCGGCATCCCGAACGTGGCCGAGACGATCTCCTCGGTGAGCACGTGCTCCAGCGGCCCGGCCGCGACGAGGACGCCCTTGCGCAGCAGCAGCGCATGGGTGAAGCCGGGCGGGATCTCCTCCACGTGGTGAGAGACCAGCACGGTCGCCGGCGACAGCTCGTCCATGGCCAGCACCGACAGCGTGGACACCAGGTCCTCCCGACCCCCGAGGTCCAGGCCGGCGGCCGGCTCGTCGAGCAGCAGCAGCTCCGGATCCGTCATCAGCGCCCGCGCGATCTGCACCCGTTTCCGTTCGCCCTCGCTGAGCGTCCCGAACGTGCGGTCGGCCAGGTGGTCCGCCCCGACCTCGGTGAGCAGCTCCTTGGCCCGGGTGTGGTCCAGCTCGTCGTACCTCTCCCGCCACCGCCCGATCACGCTGTACGACGCGGAGACGACCACGTCGTGCACCCGCTCGTCGCGCGGGATCTTGTCGGCGAGGGCGGCGCTGGTCAGCCCGATCCGCGGCCGCAGGTCGAACACGTCCACGGTCCCGAGCACCTCACCCAGGATGCCGGCGACCCCCGAGCTCGGATGGATCTGCGCCGAGGCCACCTGCAGCAGCGTGGTCTTGCCGGCGCCGTTCGGGCCGAGGATCACCCAGCGCTCGTCCTCCTCGACCGTCCAGTCGATGCCGTCGATCAACGTGGCCTCGCCGCGCCGGACGGTGACGTCGGCGAGCTCCAGAACGGCGTCCATTCATCCCCTCGGGCTTCTCCGGTGCGGCAACGGTGTGGGCGGGCGCTCCAAACCTACGACATCCGGGCGCGCCACGTAGGCTCGGGCGGGTGAGTACGCTGCCCACCTCCGCCCGTTTCGCCCTCTGGTTCTCGGCCTGGGTCTCCGGCGTGGTCAGCCTCGACGACGCCCGGGACGCCATCGTCGACGACGACACAGCTCACGACGTCGCCGGCCTCCCCGGCGAGGACGAGGTGGTGCCGTTGATCCTGGCGCTGGGCCGGCTCCGCTCGAGCAGTACGACGGGCGCCGGGATCGCCCTGCCGGCTCCCGGGGACCCCTTGGGCCTGGCCGGACCTCCCGCGTTCAACACCCATGCGCTCGACGTCGGCGAGGGCGTCATCCTGCAGGGAGCCGACCTCGGGCTGGTCCCGCACCGGGCGGGGGCCGGCGTGGTGTGGACCTGCTACGAGGCGATCTCCCGGCGTCAGGTCCCCGACCCGCACGAGGCCGACACGTCGTTGCGACAAGCCGTGCTCGAGGCCGCGGAGACGCTGGCTGACCTCGACGTCGCGCGGTGGCGGCCGGAGGTGGCCGACGAGCTGATGGCGTTGCGCCGCACCGTCGACTTCCGGTTCCCGCAGGGCATGGCGCCCCGTGCCCTGCGGCTGGTGTCGCTGTCCAGCCGCTGCCGCACGATCGTCGACCTTGCTCTGGAGGACGAGGGTGGCGCGGTCTCGGCGTCCCAGGCCGAGCAGCGCCGCGCCGCGCTGTCCCCGCTGGACCACGCCGCGAGACGAGGCCTTGTCGCCGCCTGCTCGTTCCCGTGGGAGCGATAGCCTGCTGGCCGTCATGGGAACTGAGCTCGAGGCACCGAAGACCCTGCTGATCACCCTCACCGGGAAGGACCGGCCCGGGGTGACCTCCAGGGTGTTCTCCACCCTGGCCGCGTTTGGTGTCGAGGTGCTCGACATCGAGCAGATCGTGCTGCGTCGCCGGCTGGTGCTCGGCGTGCTGGTCACCGCCCCCCGGGACTCGAAGGCCTTGCAGGCGGCGATGGAGCGGGTGGCCGACGAGCTCGACATGCAGGTCGACGTCGACCGCGGCACCGGGGACAACCGGAGTCGTCCCGACGGCCGCAGCCACGTGACCGTGCTCGGCATGCCGCTCAAGCCCTCCGCCGTCGCCGCGATCGCCGGACGCGTCGCCGACACCGGCGCGAACATCGACCGGATCGAGCGGATGGCGCGGTACCCGGTCACGGCGATCGACCTGCACGTCTCCGGCGTCGAGCCGCAACGGTTGCGTGTGGTCCTGGCCGAGGAGGCCGCACGGCAGTCGGTCGACGTCGCGGTCCAGCCGGCGAACCTGTTGCGCCACGGGATGCGGCTGGTGGTGATGGACGTCGACTCCACGCTCGTGCAGGGCGAGGTGATCGAGATGCTCGCCGGGCACGCCGGCTGCCTCGACGAGGTCGCCCGGGTGACGGAGGCGGCGATGCGCGGCGAGCTCGACTTCGAGCAGTCCCTGCGGGAACGGGTGGCGCTGCTCAAGGGACTCGACGCCGCGGCGCTCGACCGCGTCTACGACAACATCCTGCTCGCGCCCGGCGCACGCACCCTGGTCCGGACCCTGAAGCGGCTCGGCTACCGGTTCGCCATCGTCTCCGGCGGGTTCTCCCAGGTCACCGACAGGATCGCGGCCGACCTCGGCATCGACTTCGCGGCCGCCAACGAGCTCGAGGTGGTCGACGGGCGGCTCACCGGGAACATCATCGGCGAGGTGGTGGACCGTGCGGGCAAGGCGCACGCTCTCAAGCGGTTCGCCGCCGAGGCCGGGGTGCCGGAGGCGGCGACCGTCGCGATCGGTGACGGCGCCAACGACCTCGACATGCTCTCCGCGGCCGGGCTCGGGATCGCGTTCAACGCCAAACCGGTCGTCCAGCAGGCCGCGGACACGTCGGTCAACGTGCCCTACCTCGACGCGATCATCTACCTGCTCGGGATCAGCCGCGAGGAGGTCGAGGCCTCCGACGCCGAGATGGGCATCGTCACACCGGCACCGCCGCTGCTCTAGCCCCGGCCGACGTGGAAGTCCGTCAGCCGCGCGCACTCCGGACCCAGCTCGGACCAGGGCACCCGCACCTCGAGGACCGTGAGCGCGCCGGCCGGGTAGCCCTGCAGCATCTTCTCCACGGCCGCCGGCTCCCCGTGGCCGTCGTCGACCAGGTGCGCGAGATGCGCGACCGTCGGGTTGTGCCCGATGACGATCAGGTCCTCGACGTCGGTGGGAACGGCGCGCAGCGCCTCGAGCACCACGTCGGGGCTGCCGGTGTAGAGCGCGCCGTCGAGATGGGGCTCGGCCGCGGATCCGGAGCCCAGTGCCACCGCCTCCCAGGTGTTGACCGCCCGGACCGCCGTGGACACCAGCGCGTACTCCGGGACCGCGCCAGTGCTCGCGAGGTGCGACCCCGCCTCGGTGGCGGCGCGACGGCCGCCCTCGGTGAGCACCCGGGCATGGTCGGTGGCCGCGAACGGCTCCGCCTTGGCATGACGCATCACGATCAGTCGGCGGCGGTTGGTCACGCGTCAACTCTGGCACCCCTTAGGCTGCCTTGCATGCCGAACGGCCCAGCAGACGCACCCACAGTCGAACATCACACTCCGCCGTCCCGCGACGTCACACCCGGACCGCTCCTCGCCATCGGTGGCGCCGAGGACAAGCTGGGCAAAAGGTCAGTGCTGCGCTCCTTCGTGGACCTCGCCGGCGGCCCGGACGCGCGGATCGCCGTCATCCCGACCGCGTCGTCGCTGGGGCCGGAGGTGGTGGAGGTGTACGACGCACTGTTCCGCAAGCTCGGCGCGCGCGACGTCGTGGCGGCCCGCCCCGAGACCCGGCAGCAGGCCGACGACCCCGCGCTGGTCGGTCGCCTGGACACGGTCACCGGGATCTTCATGACGGGCGGCAACCAGCTCAAGCTGTCCGCGGTCGTGACCGGCACCGCCTTCGGCGAGGCGATCCGCGCCGCACATCGCCGTGGCGTGTCGATCGCCGGGACGTCCGCGGGCGCGAGCATCCAGTCCTCGCACATGGTCGCGTTCGGTTCCGGCGGGACCACGCCCAAGCAACGGATGACCCAGCTGGCCGCGGGACTGGGCCTGGTCCAGGACTGCGTCATCGACCAGCACTTCGACCAGCGCAACCGCTACGGGAGGCTGCTGATGATCGTCGCGCAGAGTCCCAGCCTGCTGGGCATCGGCATCGACGAGGACACCGCCGCGATCGTCACCGAGGACGGCGGCCGGCAGCTGCTGACGGTCAACGGCCGAGGTGTGGTGACGATCTTCGACGGCCGCAACATCGTCTCCAACGCCCACGAGGCCCGGCACACCGCACCGCTGCTGGCCTCCGGCGTGGTGCTGCACGTGCTCCCCGCCGGCTCGGTGTTCGACCTCACCTCCCGCGAGCTGGTCCGGAGCCAGCCGCCGGCCGACCGCGCCGAGGCCGAGGAGCTCGCGGTTGCGGGACGCGACCTGAGACGGTTGGCTCGAGACATCGCCGCCGGGGACATCTCACCGTCCGAGCTGAGACGGCGCCGGGCGCGACGACACACCGAAGGAGACCTGGCATGACCGAGCAGGCACGCGTCGGATCCGGCCGGCCCTCCCCCGACCTGGCGATCCTGGAGACCCGCGTCTACCGCGGCGCGAACATCTGGTCCTACGACAAGGCCATCCACCTCGTCGTCGACCTCGGATCGCTCGAGGACTTCCCGACCAACACCTTGCCCGACTTCACCGACAGCCTGCTGCGGATGCTGCCCGGCCTGCGGGAGCACTCCTGCTCGCGGGGCCGTCGCGGCGGGTTCGTCGAGCGGCTGAACGAAGGGACCTGGCTGGGCCACGTCACGGAGCACGTCGCGCTCGCCCTGCAGCAGGTGGTCGGCCACGACATCCGTCGCGGCAAGACCCGGCAGGTCAAGGGCGTGACCGGGCGGTACAACGTCATCTACGGCTACGTCGACGAGCAGGTCGGGCTGGCGGCGGCGAGTCTGGCGGTGCGCCTGGTCAACCACCTCGTCTCCGCCGACCCGGACCTGGACTTCGAGGCCGAGCTGGAGCAGTTCATCCTGCGTGCCGAGCGCACCGCCTTCGGCCCGTCCACGCAGGCGATCCTCGACGAGGCGTACTCCCGCGACATCCCGTGGATCCGGCTCAACAAGCACTCGCTGGTCCAGCTCGGGCAGGGCGTGCACCAGAAGCGGATCCGGGCCACGATGACGTCGGCCACCAGCGCGATCGCGGTCGACGTCGCCTCCGACAAGGACCTCACCACCCGGCTCCTCGGTGCGGCAGGGCTGCCGGTACCGAAGCAGGAGTCGGTGCGTACGGCGGAGCAGGCGGTCGCCGTGGCGGAACGGATCGGGTTCCCGGTGGTGTGCAAACCCCTCGACGGCAACCACGGCCGCGGGGTGTGCCTGGACCTCGCCGACGCCGACGACGTCCGCGCGGCGTTCCCGGTCGCGCAGGAGCAGTCCCGGCGGGGATGGGTGATCGTCGAGTCGCAGATCACCGGGCGCGACTACCGCTGCCTGATCATCGACGGCCGTCTCGCGGCTGTCGCGGAGCGGGTTCCCGCTCACGTCGTCGGTGACGGGCAGCGGACGATCGAGGAGCTGGTCGAGCTCACCAACGCAGACCCACGCCGCGGGGTCGGGCACGAGAAGGTGCTCACCCGGATCAAGGTCGACGACGCGGCGCTCGAGCTGCTCGCCGACCAGGGCTACAAGCTCCAGGACGTGCCGGCGGCCGGGGAGAGCGTCAAGCTCACGCTGACCGGCAACATGTCCACCGGCGGCATCTCCATCGACCGCACCTTCGAGGCGCACCCGGAGAACGTCGAGATCGCCGAGGAGGCCGCGCGGGTGATCGGCCTGGACATCGCCGGGATCGACTTCATCTGTCCCGACATCACCGAGCCGGTGCGCGAGACCGGTGGTGCGATCTGCGAGGTGAACGCCGCGCCGGGCTTCCGGATGCACACGCACCCGACCATCGGCGAACCGCAGTTCATCTCCAAGCCTGTGGTGGACATGCTGTTCCCGCCGGGCACCCCGAGCCGGATCCCGATCGTGGCGGTGACCGGCACCAACGGCAAGACCACCACGTCACGGATGGTCTCCCACATCTTCAAGGGGATGGGCCGCAAGGTCGGGATGACCTCCACCGACGGTGTGGTCATCGACGAGCGGCTGCTGATCCGCGCCGACGCGTCCGGTCCCAAGTCGGCGCGGATGGTGCTGCAGAACCCCCGCGTCGACTTCGCGGTGTTCGAGGTCGCCCGTGGCGGCATCCTGCGCGAAGGGCTGGGTTACGAGCGCAACGACGTGGCCGTCGTGCTCAACGTCCAGCCCGACCACCTCGGCCTGCGGGGCATCGACACCGTCGAGCAGCTCGCCGACGTGAAGGCGGTGCTGGTGGAGGCCGTCCCCCGCGACGGCCACGCGGTGCTCAACGCCGACGACCCGCTGGTGCGCGCGATGCGCCGTCGCTGCTCGGGACAGGTGGTCTGGTTCAGCATGGAGGAGCCCGGCTCCGAGGTGCGCGAGATGATCGACCAGCACTGCCGCCGTGGCGGTAAGGCGCTGGTGCTCAACCCCAGCGAGCGCGGCGAGATGATCGTGGTCCGGCACGGCCGCCGGGAGATGCAGCTGGCCTGGACGCACCTGCTGCCGTCGACGTTCGGCGGGCGGGCGCGGATGAACGTGCAGAACGCGCTCGGTGCGGCCGCCGCCGCGTTCGCGGCGGGCGCACCGCTCCACGACATCCGGCAGGGTCTGCGCACTTTCTCCACCAACTACTACCTCTCCCCCGGACGCCTCAACGAGGTCGAGGTCAACGGCGTGAACGTGATCGTCGACTACTGCCACAACGCGCCGGGCATGAAGATGCTCGGCGACTTCGTCGACCGGGTCGGTGACGGCCTCGCGGCGACCAGTGAGCTCGGGAAGCCCTCCCGGATCGGGGTGATCGCCACCGCCGGCGACCGGCGCGACGACGACATGCGCGAGCTCGGCGCGATTGCCGCCCGGCACTTCGACGTGGTGGTGGTCCGTGAGGACGTCGCGCTGCGCGGCCGCGATCGGGGTGCCACGGCGGAGCTGGTCGCGGAGGGCGTCCGGGCCACGATGGCCGAGGGTGGCCGCTGCCGTGCCCTGGAGATCATCGTGGAGGAGATCGACGCGGTCCGGCACGCGATGTCGCGCGCCCACCAGGGTGACCTCGTGGTGGTCTGCGTGGACAAGCACGCGGCGGTGATGGCCGAGCTGGAGACCTGGTCCAACCAGGCCCAGGCGGGCGCCGGCACGGGCGAGGACGGCGACCACGTCGGCGACCCGGACTTCACGCCGACACCTCAGGCCTGAGCCGCACGCACCTTGGCACTGAGCGTCTCGGGGTCGTCGACGGTGCCGGGCCGGTCGCGGATCCACGCATCGAGCAGTGTGCGGTCCTGGTGGCACATCACCGCGACCACGTCACCGGGTCTGGCCTGGCCCATGAGGGCGACCAGACCGTCGAGCTCGCTGTCGTAGGCGGTGACGTCGTGCATGCCCACCTGCGCGGCGCCCTCCCGGAACAGGTCGGCCATCGCCTCCGGGTCCCGTCCGCGCAGGTACTCCTGCTTCTGCACGACGGCCACCACGTCGGCGTCGCGCCCGGCCATCTCGCCGAGCGCACGGATCAGGTCGTCGGTGCGGTCGCCGGCGGTGCCGAGCCCGAGCAGCAGCCGGCCACCCGGCCGGCGCAGCCCTGCCATGATCTCGAGCAGCGCCTCCAGGCCGGCCTCGTTGTGGGCCAGGTCGACGACCACGCTGACCTCGCCCACAGAGTAGACGTTCATCCGGCCGGGGTTGTGCTCGGGACCGGGCCGGAACGTCCGCAGACCCTCGACCACCACGTCGCGGGACAACCCGACCGCCAACGCCGCCGAGGCCGCGGCCAGGGCGTTCTCCACGTTGAACCGGGACAGTCCTGCCAACGTCATCGGGATGTCCACCACCTCGATCAGCGGTTCGGGGTCGGCGTCCGGGCGCAGCACGCTGAGCCAGCCGTCGATCACCGTCGTCGCCCGGCCGCCTTCGGAGACGACCTCTCGCAGGGCCGGTGAGTCGGCGTCCCGGGAGAACACCCAGGGGCGCGCCTTGATCGTGCTGCGCATCGCCAGCACCCGCGGGTCGTCGGCGTTCAGCACGCTCCATCCGCCCGGCTTGGTGATCCGTGCGACCACTGCCTTGACCTCGGCGAGCTGGTCGACGGTGTCGATGCCGTGCAGACCGAGGTGGTCGGCGGACACGTTGGTGACCACCGAGACATCGTTGTGCACCAGCCCGATGCCGCGCAGCAGGATCCCGCCGCGCGCGGTCTCGGTGACGGCGAGCTCGACCTCCCGGTGCGCCAGCACCCTGCCCGCGCCACTGGGACCCGAGTAGTCGCCTGCCTCGACGAGCTCACCGTCGACGTAGATGCCGTCGGTGCTCGACCAGCCCACGTGCAGGCCCCGCGTGCGCGCGATGTGGGCGATCAGCCGCGAGGTCGTCGTCTTGCCGTTGGTGCCGGTCACCGCGATCACCGGCACCCGTGGCCGCAGCGTGCCAGGCGCCGCTCCGGGGTCGGCCGACTCCACCGTGCGGGCCGCCTGCCCGACCAGCTCGTCGATGTCGTTGCCGGGCAGCGAGTCGAGCACCTGGGCGACGGCCCGGCCCAGCGCCTGGGCGCGTTCGCGGCGCCGCCACGGGTAGGCCACGACCAGCTGGTGCGGGTCCGCGGTGGGCCGGACACGCACCGCCAGCCGGCTGGTCCCGGCCTCGGCCGCGACCTGGCGCACCAGCTTTGCGACCGCGCGCGCGACGAACCGCTGCCGGAACCCGCTGCCCGGCTCACCCGGCCGCACGTTGCGCAGCCCGGTCCGCCGCGCGAACCGGGTGACCAGGTCGGCGTCCGCCTCGCTCAGCGCGGTGAGGTCCAGCGTCAGCTTGATCGCCGCACGCGGGAAGTACAGGTTCGGTCCCTCGAGCACACGGAGCTCGACCAGTGATGAAGGCACGCGGGAACGCTACCGGTCAGGCGCCCATCGCGTGGTAGCCGCCGTCGACGTGCACGATCTCGCCCGTCGTGGCCGGGAAGAAGTCCGACAGCAGCGCGACCACCGCCTTCGCGGTCGGCTCCTGGTCCTTCTCGTCCCAGCCCAGGGGCGAGCGGTCGCTCCACATCGACTCGAGGTCCTCGAAGCCGGGGATGGCCTTGGCGGCCAGCGTCTTCAGCGGCCCGGCGGAGACCAGGTTCACCCGAATGCCCTGCGGCCCCAGGTCACGCGCCAGGTAGCGCGAGCAGGACTCCAGCCCCGCCTTCGCCACCCCCATCCAGTCGTACGCCGGCCAGGCGACCGTGGCGTCGAACGTCATCCCCACGATCGAGCCGCCCGAGGACATCATCGGCAGGCACGCCGTCGACAGCGAGGCCAGGGAGTACGCCGAGACCTGGACCGCCTGCGCGACGTCGGGCCACGGGCCCTGGAGGAACTTCCCGCCGAGCAGCGTGTCCGGGTTGCCGAAGGCGATGGAGTGCACCACGCCGTCGAGGCCGTCGACGTGCTCACCGAGCAGGTCCGGCAGCCGCTGCAGGTGCGACTCGTCGGTCACGTCGAGCTCGACCACCGGCGCAGGCTCCGGCAGCCTGTTCACGATCCGCTTGGTGATGCCCAGTGCGCGGCCGAAGTTGGAGACGACGACCGTCGCCCCCTCCTGCTGCGCGACACGGGCCACCGCGAACCCGATGGAGCTGTCCATCGTGACACCGGCGACCAGGATCCGCTTGCCCTCGAGAATTCCCATGCCCGTCGTACTCCTTTGGTTAGTGGCCCATGCCGAGGCCGCCGTCGACCGGGATCACGGCGCCGGTGATGTAGCCGGCGCCGTCGGAGGCGAGCCAACGCACCGCCGAGGCGACCTCGTCGGTGGTGGCGTAGCGCTGCAGCGGGATCTGGGCCTTGTACTCGGCCTTCTTCTCCTCGGGCAGCACCTCGGTCATCTCGGTCTCCACGAAACCGGGGGCGACCACGTTCGCGGTGATCGACCGGCTGCCGAGCTCGCGTGCGAGCGACCGGGCCATTCCGACGAGGCCGGACTTGCTCGCCGCGTAGTTGACCTGCCCGGCGGACCCGAGCAGCCCGACGACGGAGGAGATGAAGATGATCCGGCCGCGACGCAGCCGCAGCATGCCCTTCGCGGCACGCTTGGCGACCCGGAAGGAGCCGGTCAGGTTGGTGTCGATCACCGAGGACCAGTCGTCGTCGCTCATCCGCAGCACCAGGGTGTCCCGGGTGACTCCGGCGTTGGCGACGAGCACCTCGACCGGGCCGTGCTTCTGCTCGATCTCGGTGAAGGCTGCGTCCACGGCCTCGGCGTCGGTGACGTCGCAGCGCACGGCGAGGAACCCCTCCGGCGGCTCACCGCTGCGGTAGGTGATCGCGACCTGGTCGCCGTTGTCGGCGAACGCCTGTGCGATCGCGCGCCCGATGCCGCGGTTGCCACCGGTCACGAGTACCGATCTGCTCACTGCGCTCCCTCTCGTCGTGCCTGCGTCGTGACGCTATCGGCTACTGCTCGGTACCCGTAACCGCGGGCGGCCCGGGCGTTCGCCGGCAAGGCCGAGGAGCGAAGGCGGAGCGGGCTCCGTCGAGCGACGAGAACGCCGCCGGCGGGCGTCCGGTCAGTCATCCTCGAGGCGGAAGCCGAGTTTGAGGCCAACCTGGAAGTGCTCGACGGTGTTGTCCTTGACCTGGCCACGGACCTGGGTGACCTCGAACCAGTCGAGGTGCCGCAGCGTCGTGGACGCGCGTTCGATGCCGTTGCGGATGGCCTGGTCGATGCCCTCGGGTGAGGTGCCGACAATCTCGGTGACGCGGTACGTGCGGTCGGACATGGCTGCTCCTGCCTGTGCGGCGGACGGGTCCCTGCCGATGCTAGTGGGCGCAGGGTCGGGGCGGCCATGTGCCCGGCGTACCGTGGGAGACATGCCCCGGAAGGATCCCGAACCGGTTCGGATCACCAGCGCCACGCGCTCGCACCGCGACGACATCGACGCCCGTCAACGGCGCTACCTGATCTCGATGGGGATCCGCACAGTCTGCTTCGTGGCGGCCGTCCTCGTGTTCGTGACCACCGGCCAGGGATGGCTGATGTGGGCGCTGGTGATCGCCTCGTTCATCCTGCCCTACGTGGCGGTCGTGATGGCCAACGCAGGGGCGTCCCCGGACCCGGGTGGACCGGAACCATTTGAGGCGGATACGTCTCGTAAATCGATCGAGCCGCCGCCTGAGAGCTAGTGGTCCAGACACGTCGATTTAACCCACCGCGTCTGCCCGGCTCTGTTGGAAATGGGATTGAGACCGTGCAAGAATCAACTTCGCGCGGGCTCAGCCTCCCCCGTCTGAGTTCGCGCCCTCGTGATGCCGGACGACTTCCCCCGTGGTCGTCCGGCATCACTTTTCCCGGGCTAGTGTCGAGGCCATGGAGCTCGTCTGTTCGGCCAAGGGATGCTCGCGGTCCGCGGTCTGGTCGCTGCTGTGGAACAACCCGAAGATCCACACG
This sequence comes from Nocardioidaceae bacterium, assembly GCA_035699065.1. Classification (GTDB taxonomy): domain Bacteria; phylum Actinomycetota; class Actinomycetes; order Propionibacteriales; family Nocardioidaceae; genus Nocardioides_C. The sequence continues at coordinate 18,448 of DASSBE010000183.1, read as the reverse complement.
CCGGACCGGCGCAAGGTCTGGCTCGCCTGCGACGAGCACCGCGAGAGCCTCGGGGACTTCCTGAAGGCGCGCGGCTTCCTGCGCGACATCCTGCCCGCCGGCTCGGAGGACGCCCAGCCTCGCTGAGCCTCAGCCGCCGATCGCGGACATCGGTCGGGTCGGCTGCAGGAACGACACGTCGTTGATGCCGTGCCCGGGCCGCTTGGTCAGCATCGCGGCGCGCCAGCGGTCGGCGATCTCGTCGTCGCTCGCTCCGCCACGAAGCGCGGCCCGCAGGTCGGACTCCTCGCGGGCGAACAGACAGTTGCGGACCTGTCCGTCGGCGGTCAGCCGGACCCGGTCGCAGTCACCGCAGAACGGCCGGGTGACCGAGGCGATGACGCCCACCGTGGCCGGGCCGCCGTTCACGCTGAACAGCTCGGCCGGCGCGCTGCCGCGCGGCTCCTGCGCCGGCTCGAGGTCGAACTCGGCCTCGAGCGAGGCGAGGATCTCCTCGGCGGTGATCATCGTCGTGCGGTTCCACCGGTGCTGCGCGTCCAGCGGCATCTGCTCGATGAACCGCAGCTGGTAGCCGCGCTCCAGGCACCAGCGCAGCAGCTCGGGCGCCTGGTCGTCGTTGATGCCGCGCAGCAGCACCGCGTTGACCTTCACCGGCCCCAGCCCGGCCGCCTGCGCGGCTTCGAGCCCGGCGACGACGTCCTCGAGCCGGTCACGCCGGGTGATCTCGTGGAAGTGCTCGCGCCGGATCGTGTCGAGGCTGACGTTCACCCGGTCCAGCCCCGCGTCGGCGAGCGCGGACGCGGTGCGGGCGAGCCCGAGGGCGTTGGTGGTCAGGGACGTCTCCGGGCTCGGCGTGAGCTCCTTGGTACGTCGGACGATGTCGACGAGGCCTCGTCGTACCAACGGCTCACCACCGGTGAACCGCACCTCGTCGATGCCGAGCTGCTCCACGCCGATCCTGATCAGCCGGATCACCTCGTCGTCGCTCAGCGTCTCCTCGTGGGGCAGCCAGTCGAGGCCCTCGGCCGGCATGCAGTACGAGCAGCGCAGGTTACAACGGTCGGTCAGCGAGACCCGTAGGTCCGTCGCCGTACGGCCGAACGTGTCGACCAGTCCTCCTGTGCTCACCCGACCAGTCTAGGCGGCTTCCGTCCGGTTACTGTCATCCGCGTGAGGTTCTTGTTCAGCCGGCGGTGGATCCTGTTCGCGATCGCCGTCGCACTGATGGCTTACGGCGCGGTCAAGCTCGGCGAGTGGCAGTTCCACCGGCTCGACGAGCGGGAGACCCGCAACGCGATCGTCACCAAGAACCTGGACGAGAAGCCGGTGCCCGTCGCATCCGTCATGGCCCCCGGCCGCCCACTGTCGGAGGCCGACCAGTGGGAGCACGTCACGGCGAGCGGGCGCTACGTCGACGACGAGACCATCGTGGTGCGCTACCAGACCCGGGACGGTGCCTCCGGGGTCGACGTGGTGACCCCGCTGCTCACCGACTCGGGTACGGCGGTGCTGGTCAACCGCGGCTGGGAGGAGACCGGAAACACCGGCACCACCCGCCCGGACGTCCCGCCGGCCCCCGACGGTGAGGTCACCGTGGTGGGCTGGGCCCGTGCCGACGCCGAGGGTGACGCGACGGCGGTCGCTGACCGCTCCACGCGTGCGATCTCGAGCGAGGCGATCGGCCCCACCCTGCCGTTCCCCGTCTACGGCGGCTTCGTCGAGGTGGAGTCGCAGACTCCGCCCCCGGCGCACCCGCTGGTGCCGACCGAGCGGCCGGACCTGAGCAACGGGCCGCACTTCTTCTACGGCCTGCAGTGGTGGTTCTTCGGGGCGCTGGCGATCTTCGGCTTCTTCTACCTGGCCTGGGACGAGCGCCGCAAGGCACGGCGCGCCGGTGAGCCGTCCACCGCCGAGAAGCCGGCCCCGGTCAAGTCGTAGCTCAGGCGGACTGCACCGCGAACTGGGTCGCGTAGAGGTCGGCGTAGAGCCCACCCTCGCCGAGCAGCGCCGCATGCGTCCCGGACTGCACCACACGACCGTCGTCGATGACCAGGATCCGGTCGGCGTTGCGCACGGTGGAGAGCCGGTGCGCGATGACCAGCGAGGTGCGCCCCTCCAGGGCCTGGTCCAGAGCCCGCTGCACCGCCAGCTCCGACTCCGAGTCCAGGTGCGCGGTCGCCTCGTCGAGCACCACGATCGAGGGTGCCTTGAGCAGCAGCCGGGCGATGGCCAGCCGTTGCCGTTCACCACCGGAGAGCCGGTAGCCGCGGTCGCCCACGACGGTGTCGAGGCCGTCCGGCAGCGAGGACACGAGTGTCCCGATCTGCGCGGCGGAGAGGGCGTCCCAGATCTCGTCGTCGGACGCACCGGGCCTGGCGTAGTGCAGGTTCGCCCGGATCGTGTCGTGGAACATGTGCGCGTCCTGGGTGACGTACCCCACCGCGTCCTCCAGCGACTGCAGGGTCACGTCGCGTACGTCGCGCCCGTCGACCCGGACCGCGCCGGACGACACGTCGTAGAGCCGGGCGACCAGGTGCGTGATCGTGGTCTTGCCGGCGCCGGACGGCCCGACCAGCGCGACCATCTGGCCCGGCTCGGCGGCGAACGTGACGTCTCTGAGCACCTGGCCGGTGTCGCGCGACTCGAGCCGGGCCACCACCTCCAGGCTGGCCAGCGACACCTCGTCCGCACGCGGGTAGGAGAAGGCGACGTGGTCGAACTCCACCTTCGCGGCGCGGGGGCTCAGGTCCGTCGCGCCGGGCCGCTCCTGGATCATCGACGGGAGGTCGAGGACCTCGAAGACCCGCTCGAAGCTGACCAGTGCGGTCATCACGTCGATCCGGACGTTGGAGAGCCCCTGCAGCGGGCCGAGCAGCCGCAGCAGCAGCGTCGCCAGCGCGAGGAGGGTTCCGACGGTCAGCGTGCCGTCGATCGCGAGGTGCCCGCCGACGCCGTACACGAGTGCGGTGGCCAGTGCCGGGATCAGCATCAGGCTGGCGCCGAAGACCCGGGTGATCAGCGAGATCCGGACGCCGAGGTCGCGCACCAGCGCGGCCTTCTCGGCGAAGCGCTCGTCCTCCTCCTGCCGGCGGCCGAACAGCTTGAGCAGCAGCGCACCGCCCACGTTGAACCGCTCGGTCATGTTGTTCCCGAGGTCGGCGTTGCCCTCCATCTGCTCGCGGGTGAGCCCGGCGAGCGTGTTGCCGACCCAGCGTGAGGCGAGCAGCAGGATCGGGAAGAGCAGCAGGCAGAGCAACGTGACCCGCCAGCTGAGCGCCAGCATCACGATGCCGACCATGAGCACGCTGATCGAGTTGGACACGGTGCTGGACAGCGTCGAGGTGAACGCCCGCTGCGCGCCTATGACGTCGTTGTTCAGCCGGGACACCAGGGCACCGGTCTGGGTGCGGGTGAAGAACGCCAGCGACATCCGCTGGACGTGCGCGAACACCTTCGTCCTCAGGTCGTAGATCAGCCCCTCACCGATCCGGGAGGACAGGTAGCCCTGGCCCAGCGTGAGCACGGCGTTGAGGATGGCCACGCCGGCGACGGCGAGCGCCAGCCAGGTCACCAGGGCGCCGTTGTTCTTCAGGATGCCGTCGTCGATGATCCGCTTGACCAGCAGCGGCGTGACCACGACCATCGCGGCGTCCACGACGACGATGGCCAGGAACACCGCGATCAGCTTGAGGTGCGGGCGCGCGAACCCGGCGACCCGTCGTACGGTCTCGCGTGCCAGCTTCTGCTCCACCACGCTGCGGTCGGTGCGCAGGCTCCGCCACGCAGGCCCCATGCCTGAATGCATCGACACAGGCTCCTCCGTTCCCGCCTTCCGGCTGCCTCAGTCGCCCATCAGTGCCGCGAGCTCGCGGAAGCGGCGCACCTGCGCCTCACGCTCCGCGCGCCGCTGCTCCTCCAGGTCCAGCTCCGCCGCACTCTGCAGCAGGGCCTTGGTCTCCGAGACCGCACCGTAGAGCGGCGCTGTCAGGGCGGCGACCAGGTCGTCGACGGTGCGGTCGAGCTCATCACGCGGGACGACTGCGGTCGCCAGCCCGATCTCCCGGGCCTCGTCGGCCTGGATCGACCGGGCGGTGGCACAGATCTCCAGCGCTCGTGCGTAGCCAACAAGGTCGACCAGCGGTTTTGTTCCCGTCAGGTCCGGGACCAGGCCGAGGATCGTCTCGCGCATCGACAGCATCGCGTCGTCGGCAAGCACCCGCAGGTCGCAGGCGAGTGCCAGCTGGAAGCCGGCGCCGATCGCATGGCCCTGGACGACGGCGACACTGACCAGGTCACTGCGCCGCAACCAGGTGAAGCCTTCCTGGTAGCCCGCGATCGTGTCCGCGAGCTCGCCGTCGGGCAGGTCCAGCAGCTGCAGCAAGGACGCCTCGTCCTCGGCCCCGCCGGGCGTCAGCATCCGCCGGTCGAGCCCCGAGGAGAACGAGTCCCCCGCGCCCCGGACCACGACCACGCGGACTCCCGGGTCGAGGCCGGCACCGATCGAGCGCAGCGCGAGCCAGGTCGCGGGTGTCTGGGCGTTCTTGGTCTCCGGCCGGTTCAGCGTGATCGTGGCGACCAGGCCGTTCACCTCGTAGGTCAGGCCGGCACGTGCGAGCACCTCGGGTGCGAGGTCGGTGGAGGTCATGGGCGGCAGCCTAGGCCAGGGCCACGATGTCGGCGTACTCCTCGTTCCAGAGGTCCTCCACGCCGTCCGGCAGGATCAGCACCCGGTCCGGCTCGAGTGCGGCGACGGCGCCTTCGTCGTGGGTGACGAGGATGATCGCGCCCGCGTAGGTGCGGATCGCGCCGAGCACCTCTTCGCGCGACGCCGGGTCCAGGTTGTTGGTCGGCTCGTCGAGCAGCAGCACGTTCGCGCTCGAGACCACGAGGATCGCCAGCGCCAGCCGGGTCTTCTCCCCGCCGGAGAGCACCCGGGCCGGCTTGTTCGCGTCGTCCCCGCTGAACAGGAACGAGCCGAGCACGCTTCGGGCCTCGGTGTCGGTGAGCTGCGGAGCCGCTGTGCGCAGGTTCTCCAGCACCGTGCGAGAGGTGTCGAGGGTCTCGTGCTCCTGGGCGTAGTAGCCGAGCTTGAGACCGTACCCGGGATGCACCTCGCCGGTGTCCGCCCGGTCGACGCCCGCCAGGATCCGGAGCAGCGTGGTCTTGCCGGCGCCGTTCAGGCCGAGGATGACGACCCGGCTGCCCTTGTCGATCGCGAGGTCGACGTCGGTGAAGACCTCCAGCGAGCCGTAGGACTTCGAGAGCTCCGAGGCCGTCAGCGGTGTCTTGCCGCACGGTGCGGGCGCCGGGAACTTGATCTTGGCCACCCGGTCGGCACGGCGCTCCCCCTCGATGCCCTCCATCAGCCGCTCGGCACGCTTGATCATCGACTGGGCGGCCTGTGCCTTGGTCGCCTTGGCCCGCATCTTGTTGGCCTGGTCCATCAGCGTGTTCGCCTTGCGCTCGGCGTTCATCCGCTCCCGCTTCCGGCGCCGCTCGTCGGTCTCGCGCTGGGCGAGGTAGGCCTTCCAGCCGACGTTGTAGACGTCGATCTCGGCCCGGTTGGCGTCCAGGTGCAGGACCTTGTTCACGCACGCCTCGAGCAGGCCCACATCGTGGCTGATCACGATCAGGCCGCCCTTGTGCGACTTGAGGAAGTCACGCAGCCACACGATCGAGTCGGCGTCGAGATGGTTGGTCGGTTCGTCGAGCAGCAGGGTCTCGGCCCCGGAGAACAGGATCCGGGCCAGCTCCACGCGGCGGCGCTGACCGCCCGAGAGGGTCCGCAGAGGCTGCTGCAGGATGCGCTCCTCGATCCCGAGGCTGGCCGCGATCTGTGCTGCCTCGGACTCGGCGGCGTACCCCCCGCCGGCGTGCAGGTCGGCGTCTGCCCGCTCGTAGCGCTTCATCGCCTTCTCGCGACGAGCCGGGTCGTCGGAGGCCATCTCCTGCTCGGAGTCCCGCAGCCGGCGTACGACGTCGTCGAGCCCCCGTGCGGACAGGATCCGGTCACGGGCAAGCACCTCGACGTCACCGGTGCGCGGGTCCTGCGGCAGATAGCCGACGTTGCCCGAGGTGGTCACCTTGCCGGAGGCGGGCAGGGCCTCACCGGAGAGGATCTTGGTCAGCGTGGTCTTGCCGGCGCCGTTGCGACCGACCAGGCCCACCTTGTCCCCCGGACCGACCCGGAAGCTGACGTCGTCCATCAGCAGGCGTGCGCCCGCGCGGACCTCGAGCTGGTGTGCGGTGATCATGAAGCGGAAGTCCTTGGTGTGGCGGGCGGCAGCGGACACGGGCGACGTCACGGGCCCCGGACAGGCAGGGAGGCGTCGCCGGGGTCGGTTAGTCCGTCTTGACCGTCATGGCTGCCAGTCTACGTGCGGAAGCGGCCCGGATTGAACGCGGCTCACGCTGGGTAGGTTCCCGGAGCCCGAGGAAGGGACCAGGATGCGCTTCAACCCGAAGGCACGACTCGACCGCAGTCAGGTCCAGAACCGGCGCGGCAGCAGCGGCCGCGGTGGCGGCATGGGCTTCCCCGTGCGCGCCGGTGGCCGCGGGCTCGGCGTGGGCGGCGGGATCGGCGGCGTGATCGTGCTGATCATCATCGTGCTGCTCAACAGCGGGCTGTTCTCCGGTGGCGGCGGGCAGGACTCGGCGCCCGGGAGCGGGAGCGGGAGCGGACCGGTCTCCACCGGCGGCGAGCAGCTCTCCCACTGCCGCACCGGCGCGGACGCCAACCAGGACCGCGACTGCGCGCGGGTGGCGATCGTGAACTCCATCCAGTCCTTCTGGTCCCAGGCGCTGCCGCAACAGTCCGACGCCCGGTACACCGAGGCCGACACGGTGATCTTCTCCGACCGGGTCGACACCGGGTGCGGTGCCGCCACCGCCCAGGTCGGACCGTTCTACTGCCCGGTCGACAAGCTCGTCTACCTCGACACCACCTTCTTCAAGGACATGCTCGAGGGCCAGCTCGGCGGCACCGACGCCGACTTCGCCGAGGCCTACGTGCTCGCCCACGAGTACGGCCACCACGTGCAGGACCTGCTCGGCACGATGGGCCGGGTCCGCACCCAGCAGGGTGCCGGCAGCGACGCCGTGCGGCTCGAGCTGCAGGCCGACTGCTACGCCGGGATGTGGACCCGGTTCGCCACCCGGGCCGAGGACGCCGACGGTCAGGTGCTGATCCAGGAGCTGACTCCGACCGACATCGAGGAGGCCCTCGACGCCGCCCGTGCGGTCGGTGACGATCGGATCCAGCAGAAGACGTCCGGCCGGGTGAACCCGGACGCCTGGACGCACGGGTCGGCCGAGCAGCGGATGCGCTGGTTCAGCATCGGCAAGGACCAGGGCACGCTGCGCGCCTGCGACACCTTCTCCGCCCGTCAGCTGTGAGGACCGGCACCCTAGACTCGGCCCGTGCCTCGTTCCCTCACCCGCCAGCTGTCCGCCCGTGACCTGGCGCTCGTCGCTATCTTCGCCGGCATCGTCGCCGCACTCGGGCTGGTCCCGGCGCTCTACCCGTTCGGCACGCTGGTCCCGATCACCGCGCAGTCCCTCGGCGTGATGCTCGCCGGCGCCATCCTCGGTCCGCGGCGTGGCGCCCTCGCGCTGGTCGTGCTCCTGGTGCTGGTCGCCGTCGGTCTCCCCCTGCTCGCCGGCGGCCGCGGTGGCCTCGGCGTCTTCTTCACGCCCACCGTCGGCTACCTGCTCGGCTACCCGGTCGCGGCGTTCGCCATCGGATGGCTCACCCGTCTCGGCGGTGCGCGGTACCGGCTGCCCTGGGGGATCGCGGCCAACGTGCTCGGCGGCATCGTCGTGCTCTACACCCTCGGCATCGCCGGGACCGCGCTGGTCGCCGACCTCTCGCTGACCGCAGCCGCGGTCGGCGCACTGCTGTTCGTGCCCGGCGACCTCCTCAAGGCCGTGCTGGCCGCGGTCGTCGCCCGTGGCGTCCACGCCGCCTACCCCGGGCTCGTCGTCCCTCGCTCCCGTGCCACGGAGAGCTCGGCTGTCTGACCAGGTCCGCGTCCCGCTCGCGTCGCCGGACCCGGTGCGCGCCTTCCGCGACGCGCACGCCGACCGTGCCCTGGTCGCGCTGCCCACGTCCGGCACGTCCGGTGCGCCGCGCACGGTGGTGCGTACGACGGACTCCTGGGTGTGCTCGTTCGCGGAGGTCGCGGCACGCACCGGCCTCGACGACCGCTCCCGGGTCTGGGTGCCGGGACCGCTGTCGTCGACGATGAACCTGTTCGCCGTCGTGCACGCCTCCTTCGCGGGGGCCAGCACCGCGCCGGGTCCCGGGACCGCCACCCACGCGCACCTGACCCCCGCGATGCTGGCCCGCGCACTCGACCGGGAGGCGCCGCTCGCGGGCGTGCACGTGGTCGTGGCCGGCGACCGCCTCGACCCGGCGCTGTCCGACCGGGCGACCTTCGCCGGTGCACGCGTCAGCCACTACTACGGCGCCGCCGAGCTCTCGTTCGTCGCCTGGGGCAGTCACGCGGACAACCTTCAACCTCTCCCTGAGGTCGAGATCGAGGTGCGGGACGGCCGGCTGTGGGTGCGCTCGCCGTACCTGTGCCTGCGCTGCGACGGGCCGCCCGGCCCGTTCCGGCGTGGGAGCGACGGGTTCGCGACGGTCGGCGACCGTGGCCGGGCCGAGGACGGTTTCCTGCGGGTCCGCGGCCGCGGGACCGACGCGGTGACCACTGCGGGAGCCACCGTGCACGTCGCGGACGTCGAGGACGTGTTGCGCCCGGCCGCCACCGGCGCGCTGGTCGTCGTCGGGGTGCCGCACGCCGAGCTCGGTGCCGTGGTCGCGGCTGTACTCAACGACCCGTCCTCGTTACGGCAGGTCCGTGCGGCGGCCCGCGAAGCCCTGCCGGAGTCGCACAGGCCGCGGTTGTGGTTCCACGTCGCGGAGCTGCCGGTCACCGCCGCCGGCAAGGTGGACCGGGCGGCGCTGGCGGCACTGCTCGTCTCGCCCGGCGGGCACGCGCGGCGGCTCGGCTGAGCCCCGCCGCTAGCGTGGTCCTGCCATGACCTCCCCCGTGATCGTCGCCGCGCTGCGCTCCCCCGTGGGTACCGCCGGCCACTCCCTGGCCGGTGTGGACGCCGTGCGGCTCGCCGCACCGGTGCTGGCCGCCGTGGTGGACGCCGTGGAGGTGTCCCCGCACGACCTGCACGAGGTGGTGCTCGGCAACTGCATGGGGCCGGGTGGCGACGTGGCCCGCGTCGCCGCACTGACGGCGGGGCTGCCGGTGACCGTACCGGCCCTCACCGTCGACCGGCAGTGCGGCAGCGGCCTGGCCGCGATCACGGTCGCCGCCTCCCTGCTCGGGGACGAAGCGGGCGCGGTCCTGGCCGGCGGGGTGGAGTCGGCCTCCACCGCTCCGTGGCGGTTCTGGCCGCCCGCGCACGAGGCCGGGCCGGAGCGCTACGAGCGCGCACCGTTCGCCCCGGCCGAGCTCGGTGACCCGGACATGGGGCTGGCGGCCGACCAGCTGGCCGAGGAGCAGGGCGTCTCCCGGGCTCGCCAGGACGACTACGCCGCTCGTTCGCACGCACGCGCGCTCACCACCGCGGCGTCCGGCGGGTTCGAGGCGGAGCTGGTGACGGTCGCCGGCGTCCGCCGCGACGAACGGCCCCGCCCCGGTCTCACGGCGGAACGGCTGTCCCGGCTGCCACCGGCGTTTCGCGTGGGCGGCACGGTGACGGCCGGCAACTCCTGCGGGATCAGCGACGGCGCGGCCGCGGTGCTGCTCGTGGACGCGGCCACCCAGCGCCGGCTCGACCTGCCCGGGCTGCGCGTGGTCGCCACCGCGAGCACCGGTGTCGACCCGAACCGGCCCGGAGCCGGGATCGTGCCGGCCGTCCGGCTCGTGCTCGAGCGGGCCGGGCTGGCCCTGGACGACATGGACGTGGTCGAGCTCAACGAGGCCTTCGCGGGCCAGGTGCTGGCCTGCTGCGACGCGCTGCGCCTGGACCCGGAGCGGGTCTGCGTCGAGGGCGGTGCGCTGGCGCTGGGGCACCCGTGGGGCGCCTCCGGCGCGGTCCTGGTGGTCCGCCTGTTCTCGCAGCTGGTCCGCGCCGGGACCGGCCGCTACGGTCTGGCCGCGATCGCGGTCGGTGGCGGCCAGGGCGTGGCGATGGTGGTCGAGCGATGCCGGTGATCGAGGTGGACCGGGTCAGCCACGCCTACGGCGACCGGGCCGACCGGCGGGTGGTGCTCAGCGACGTCAGCGTGCGCCTGGACGAGGCCCGGGTCGGGATCATCGGCGCCAACGGCTCCGGGAAGTCCACGTTCGTCCGGATGCTCAACGGCCTGGTCGTCCCGACCACGGGCTCGGTGCGCGTGGACGGCCTCGACACCCGCCGGGACGGCCGCGAGATCCGCCGGCGGGTCGGGTTCTGCTTCACCGACCCGGACGCCCAGATCGTGATGCCGACCGTTCGCGAGGACCTCGCGTTCGGGCTGCGCCGCCGCGGCCTGACCAAGGAGCAGGTCATGGCCCGGGTCGACGAGGCGCTGACGACGTACGACCTCGCCGGCCACGCCGACCATCCGGCGCACCTGCTCTCCGGTGGCCAGAAGCAGCTGCTGGCGCTGTCGTCGGTGCTGGTCACCGAACCGTCGGTGCTCGTGCTCGACGAGCCCACCACCCTGCTCGACCTGCGCAACGCGGCGGTCGTCTCGCGGGTGGTGGCGAAGCTGAGCCAGCAGGTCCTCCTGGTCACCCACCACCTGGACCTGCTCGACGGTTTCGACCGGGTGCTGGTCTTCGACGACACCCGGATCGTCTACGACGGCGCTCCGACCGACGCGGTCGCGCACTACCGGGCGTTGATGGCATGAGCCTGCTCGGCGTGTACCTGCCCGGAAGCTCTGCGGTGCACCGCACACCGGCCGGCGTGAAGCTGCTCGCCCTGCTGGTCGCCGGTGCCGGCTCAGTCTTCCTCGACCGGATGTGGCAGGTCGCGGCCGCGGTCGCGCTCGTGCTGGCCGGCTACCTGGTGGCCCGGATCCCGCTGCGCACGGCGCTGCGCCAGGTGCGTCCGCTGCTGTGGCTGGCGGTGTTCATCGCGGCGTTCCACGTCGTCGCGACCGGTTGGGAGCGGGCGGTGGTGGTGGTCGGCGTGATCGCGACGTTGGTTCTCCTGGCCGCCCTGGTCACGCTCACCACCCGGACCACCGCGATGGTGGACTCGGTGGTCGGTCTCTGTGGTCCGCTGAGGGCGGTCGGCGTCGACCCCGAGCGGATCGGGCTGCTGCTCGCGATGGCGATCCGGTCGGTGCCGGTCGTGGTCGGCCTGGCCGAGGAGGTCCGCGACGCACAGCGGGCGCGTGGCCTGATGGCCAGCCCGCGCGCGTTCGCGGTGCCGTTGATCGTCCGTTCGCTGCGACATGCCGACGCACTCGGGGAGGCGCTGGTGGCCCGCGGCGTGGACGACTGACTGCTCATTCCTCCGAGGGCAGCCGGTCGGGGTGGAACAGCGTGCGCCATCCCCCGCCGTACCTGCTCTGGTCGACGCGGCCGACCCACGCGAGCGCGAGCGCCGCCACACCGACGACGGTGCTGCTGACCGTGGCGTCGGCGGGGAAGCCGAGCAGCCACGGCGCCACGACCAGCCAGAGCCCGACCGGCAGGTTGAGCCAGCGCAGCCCGCGGGTGATCGTGAAGATCGAGAGAAACGCGATCGCGGCCATCACCGGTCCGGCGGACCGGTCGCTGACTGCCGCCGCGTCGCCGTAGCCGAGCACCGCCGGGGCGGCCATCAGCCAGAGCCCGCCGATCGTGAGCACCACCTGTGCCGGCATCTCAGCTCCTTCCCCAGAACGCCGCCCAGAGCGAGCCGCCGCGTCGCTGCACGCGTCGCAGGTGCTGCAGGCTGGCCAGCACCTCGTCGACCGCCGCCGGGATCATCGCCAGCGAGATCGCGGCCGAAGTCATGCACAAGGTGCAGAACGAGTCGTAGAGCACCGGCTGGGCGATCACCAGCAGGATGCTGGTCAGCCCGAGCGGCCCGACCGCGAAGCCGAACACGATCACGATCCACGGCTGGGTCCGCCAGCGGGCGACACCGAACAGCAGGCCGGTGACCGCGTCGGCGAGGTAGCCGGCCGCGCCGAGCGTCGCATCGGAGACCGGCAGCACCCGCGACAGCTTGGAGTCCAGGACGTTCTCGCTGCCGTCGCCGAAGAAGGGCTCCCACACCGTGTCGACCACACCGTACTGGTACAGCGCGAGATAGGTGGCGATCGCGAAGCCGACCAGGGCGACCCCGATGATCGGGAGGCGTTGCGGCCAGGACGACGGGTTGCCCTGCCAGCCGGGCGGAACGGACGCGGTGGTTTCGGAAGCCATTGGCGGGTGCGTACCCACTGCGGCCGGGCGATAACGGGGTCAGCCGGCGTCGGTCACCGTCAACAGGACCGATCCGCCGTCGACGACGGCCTGAACGAGCACGGCGCGGCGCGGGTCCGGCACGGCGAGCCAGGGTCCGGTGCGTACGGCGGCCGGGCGACCGAGCCGGGCATCGGCGAGCACCGCCTCCACGGCGGGCCGGTCGCCGCCGCAGACGAGTGCCTCGAGCGGCGCGGACTCCAGGACCAGCAGCCGGTGCGCGTGGTCGGCGGCTGCCTCGTAGGCCTGCCGGGCCTGGTTGTCGCGACGGCGGGCGAACCGCTGCTGGCTCTGCCCCCCGGCCTTGGTCCGGCCCTGCACGTGCCGCTGCCCGACCTTGGACGCGACGATCGTCGTGCCGTCGACGGTTGCGACCGCGAAGCCGCCCTTGCGGACCAGCAGGATCCCCCAGTGGCCGGGGCGTGCCGCGGCGTCGGCGAAGACCGCGACGTCGGGCGGTCCGTCGTACTCACGGCCGAACGGGAGCGACGCCTGCGCGACGGAACCGTCCGCCGCGGACGACTGCAGCCGGCCCAGGTCGACCCGGAGCTCGGCGGCCCCGTGCCGTGCCTCGAAGTTCTCGAACCAGCGGACCGTTCGCGCTGCGGGAACCAGGACGGTCCGGGGCGGGGTCACCCGCTCAGACGTTGAAGCCGAGCGCGCGCAACATCTCGCGGCCGTCGTCGGTGATCTTGTCCGGGCCCCACGGCGGCATCCACACCCAGTTGATGGTGACGTCGTTGACCAGGCCCTCGAGGGCCTGGTTGGTCTGGTCGGTGATCACGTCGGTCAGCGGGCAGGCCGCTGAGGTGAGCGTCATGTCCAGCACGACGTTCGAGGTGTCGTCGAGGTGCACGTCGTACACCAGGCCGAGGTCGACCACGTTGATACCGAGCTCGGGGTCGACGACATCCTTCATCGCCTCGGTCACGTCGTCCTTGGTCACCGCGGCGGGACCGTCGAGGTTCACCTCGGGGAGGTCGCTGTGGCTGGTCTGGCCTTCTACCGTGTTGCCCGTGGTCATGATTGCTCCTTCGTTTCTGCTCCGGCACCGTTCGCGCTGGCGCCGAGCACCTGCGATGTCGCGTCCTTCCACGCCATCCATGACAGTAGCGCGCACTTCACGCGAGCCGGGAACTTCGCGACACCTGCGAACGCGATGCCGTCCTCGAGGACGTCCTCGTCCGGCTCGACCGTTCCCCGGCCCTGCATCAGGGCGAGGAACTCCTCGTGGATCGCGAGCGCCTCCGGGACAGTCCTGCCGATCACCAGGTCGGCCATCACCGACGTCGCGGCCTGGCTGATCGAGCATCCCTCGGCGTCGTAGGACACGTCCCCGATGACGGCGTCGTCCCCGGCACCGGACACGTGGACGCGCAGGGTGACCTCGTCACCACAGGTCGGGTTCACGTGGTGCACCTCGGCCTCATAGGGATCGCGCAGTCCCTTGTGGTGCGGGTTCTTGTAGTGGTCGAGGATGATCTCCTGGTACAGCGCGTCGAGATCCATGCGTCAGCCCACCTTGAAGTACTTCTTGGTGTACTCCAACCCCTCGACGAGTGCGTCGATCTCCGCGGGTGTCGTGTAGAGGTACGACGACGCGCGTGTCGAGCTCTGCACGCCGAACCGCTTGTGCGCCGGCTTGGCGCAGTGGTGTCCCGCGCGGACCGCGATGCCGCGCGAGTCGAGGACCTGGCTCACATCGTGCGGGTGGATGCCCTCGATCTCGAAGGACAGCGCGCCTCCGCGGTTCTGCGCGGTCTGCGGGCCGAGCACGGTCAGGCCCTTCACGGTGGACAGTCCCTCGAGCGCGTATCCGGTGATCGCCTCCTCGTGCGCCTGCACGTCGGCCATCCCGATCGCGGTCAGGTAGTCGATCGCCGCACCGAGACCGACCGCTTCCACGATCGGCGGGGTCCCTGCCTCGAACTTGTGCGGGATGTCGGCGAACGTGGACCGCTCCATTTTCACGGTCGCGATCATCTCGCCCCCGCCGAGGAAGGGCGGCAGCTGCTCGAGCAGCTCGCGCCTGCCCCACAGGACGCCGATGCCGGTGGGCCCGGTCACCTTGTGCCCGGTGAACGCGAGGAAGTCGGGCCTGCTGTCGGGGTCCATGGCCGCGAGGTCGAGCGGGATCTGCGGCGCGGCCTGCGACGCGTCGACGACCACCACGGCGCCGACCTCGTGTGCACGGCGGGCGATCTCGGCGACCGGGTTGACCGTGCCGAGCATGTTGGACACCCAGGTCAGCGCGACCACCTTGGTGCGCTCGGTGATCAGCTCGTCGATGTGCGACAGGTCGAGCTGCCCGTCGTCGGTGAGCCCGAACCAGCGCAGGGTCGCGCCCTTGCGCTCGGTCAGCAGCTGCCACGGCACGATGTTGGAGTGGTGCTCCATCTCGGTGATCACGACCTCGTCGCCTTCACCGATGCTCAGCGGTCCACGGGCCCAGGCCAGCGTGTTCGCCACCAGGTTCAGCGCCTCCGAGGCGTTCTTGGTGAAGATCACCTCGTCCCGCGAGGGCGCGCCGATGAAGGCCGCCACCTTGTCGCGGGCCTCCTCGAACGCGGCCGACGACTCCGCGCCGAGCTGGTGCATCGCGCGCGCCACGTTCGCGTTGTGCCGTTCGAGGTGGTCGACCATCGCGTCGATCACGACCTGCGGCTTCTGGGACGTGTTCGCACTGTCGAGGTAGACCAGCGGGAACCCGTCGGCGAGCTGCCGGGTGAGGATCGGGAAGTCCTTGCGGACGACCTCCAGCTCAGGTAACAGCCCCGGCAGCTCGTGGCCGGCCGGCTTCCCGATCGCTGCGCTGACGGACGTCATCAGGCGTGCGCACCCGCTTTCACGTACTTGTCGTAGCCCTCGGCCTCGAGCTGCTCCGCGAGGTCGGCGCCGCCCTCCTCGGCGATCCGGCCGTTGACGAACACGTGCACGAAGTCGGGCTTGATGTAGCGCAGGATGCGCGTGTAGTGGGTGATCAGCAGCACGCCACGGTCACCCTGCTCACGGAACCGGTTCACACCCTCGGAGACGATCTTGAGGGCGTCGATGTCGAGCCCGGAGTCGGTCTCGTCGAGGACCGCGACCTGCGGGTTCAGCAGCTCGAGCTGGACGATCTCGTGCCGCTTCTTCTCCCCACCGGAGAAGCCCTCGTTCACCGAACGGGTGGCGAACGCGGTGTCCATGTTCACCCGCTCCATGGCCGTGTTGACGTCCTTGACCCAGGTGCGCAGCTTCGGGGCCTCGCCGTCGATGGCGGTCTTGGCGGTCCGCAGGAAGTTCGACACCGAGACGCCGGGCACCTCGACCGGGTACTGCATGGCCAGGAACAGGCCCGCGCGGGCGCGCTCGTCGACCGTCATCGCCAGCACGTCGGCGCCGTCGAGGGTGACCGTGCCGCTGGTGACCTGGTACTTCGGGTGACCGGCGATGGAGTAGGCGAGCGTCGACTTGCCGGAGCCGTTCGGGCCCATGATCGCGTGCGTCTCGCCGCCGTTGATGGTGAGGTTGACGCCCTTGAGGATCTCCTTGGGGCCGTCGTCGGTGTGGACGCTGACGTGCAGGTCGCGGATGTCCAGGGTGGCCATTTCTTCTCCGTATCGGCTTTCGGTTGTCGGTTCAGGTGGGGGTGTTCGGTTCAGTAGGGGCTTTGTACGTCGACCAGCACGTCGTCGCCCTCGAGCCGCACCGGATAGATCGCCACCGGCTCCGTGGCGGGAAGGTTGGTCGGCTTGCCGGTGTGCAGGTCGAAGCGGGAGCCGTGTAGCCAGCACTCGATCTCGCTGCCCTCCACGTCGCCCTCGGACAACGGGATCGCGGCGTGCGAGCACTCGTCGTAGACGGCGTACCAGTCGTCCTCGTCACGGACGACGGCGACCGCGACACCGTCCACCGAGACCGCGAGCGCGGTTCCGGGGGCGACGTCGGTGGAGGCGCAGGCGCGGACGAAGCTCATGCTCGCGGCTCCGCGGCTCCGGGGGGCGCACCCACGTTCTTCTCCAGCTCGGCCTCGACGGTGCGCAGCAGACGCTCCTCGATCTGCGGGACGCCGATCTTCTTGATGATGTCGGCGAAGAAGCCGTGCACCACCAGGCGTCGCGCCTCGTCCTCGTCGATCCCGCGCGACTGCAGGTAGAACAACTGCTGGTCGTCGAACCGGCCCGTGGTCGACGCGTGGCCGGCCCCCTTGATCTCGCCGGTCTCGATCTCCAGGTTCGGCACCGAGTCGGCCTGGCAGCCGTCGGTGAGCACCAGGTTGCGGTTCGACTCGTAGGTCTCGATGCCCTCGGCGACCTTGCGGATCAGGACGTCCCCGATCCAGACCGCATGCGCACCCTGCCCCTGCAACGCGCCCTTGTAGTCCACGTTGCTGCTGGTGTTCGGGGCGTTGTGGTCCACGAACAGCCGGTGCTCGAGGTGCTGCCCCGCGTCGGCGAAGTACAGGCCGAGGAACTCCGCCTCACCGCCCGGTCCGCCGTAACGCACGTTGGCGTTCATCCGGACGACGTCGCCGCCGAAGGAGATCGCGACGTGCCGGAAGCTGCCGTCCCGGCCGACGAGGGTCTCCTGCCGGCTGAGGTGCACCGCCTCGTCCGACCAGTCCTGGATCGAGACGAGCGAGACGTTGGCGCCGTCACCGACGACGGTCTCGACGACCTGGGCCAGCGACGAAGCACCCTCGTGCACGAGCACGACCACGGCGCTCGAGTTCGCGCCGAAGCGCAGGGCGATGTGGCCGGCCTCCGTGATGGCGGGGTCGGTGCCGGTCAGGCTGACCACGATCGGCTCGCTCACCGTCACGCCGGCCGGAACGTCGACGAGCAGGCTCGAGGGGACCTCGGCCAGCACCCGGGCACTGGTCCGGTCGTTCGGCACGAAGCCCGAGATGCCGCGCAGCGCGCGGGCCTGCTCGCCACCGACGCCCTCGATGATGACGCCGTCGTGCGTCGTCCAGGAGGTCTCGGTCTTGCTCGGTTCGAACGGGGCGTCGGCGTGCAGGCCACGAAGCCGCTTCAACGGCGTGAAGCGCCAGATCTCCTCACGGCCGGTCGGGACCGCATGGTCCTCGACGTCGAACGACCCTTCCGGGTGCAGGTGGCTGGCCACCTTGTCCGACGTCTCCAGCGCGCTCGCCACGTTCGGCGTCTCAGTCACAGTCACAGTTCAGCGTCCACTTTCGGTTCGTGGTCGGGCACAGGCGCCGGAGTGCGGGAGCCTGCGGGGAGCGTTGAAGGGCCTGGCCGCGGCGGCGCCATACCCGCGTCACCGAAGCGGAAGCAGTGGCGCCGACGCGCCGCCCCAGCGACCGCAGGCTTGCGCGCGCAGGCGCCCGGTTCCCGGGCGATCACCCGACGGCGCCTTCCATCTGCAACTCGATGAGCCGGTTGAGCTCGAGGGCGTACTCCATCGGCAGCTCCTTGGCGATCGGCTCGACGAAGCCACGCACGATCATCGCCATCGCCTCGTCCTCCTCCATGCCGCGGCTCATCAGGTAGAACAGCTGGTCGTCGCTGACCTTGGAGACCGTCGCCTCGTGCGCCATCGACACCTCGTCCTCGCGGACGTCGACGTACGGGTAGGTGTCCGAGCGGCTGATCTGGTCCACCAGGAGCGCGTCGCACTTCACGATGCTCTTGGAGTGGTGCGCCCCCTCGTTGACCTGGATCAGTCCGCGGTACGACGTACGGCCGCCGCCACGCGCCACCGACTTGGAGATGATCGAGCTCGAGGTGTGCGGCGCGGCGTGCACCATCTTGGCGCCCGCGTCCTGGTGCTGGCCTTCGCCGGCGAACGCCACAGAGAGGGTCTCGCCACGAGCGTGCTCGCCCATCAGGTAGACCGCGGGGTACTTCATGGTCAGCTTGGAGCCGATGTTGCCGTCGACCCACTCCATGGTTGCGCCGGCCTCGCAGGTGGCGCGCTTGGTGACCAGGTTGTACACGTTGTTCGACCAGTTCTGGATCGTCGTGTAGCGGCAGCGGGCGCCCTTCTTCACGATGATCTCGACCACCGCGGAGTGCAGCGAGTCGGTGCTGTAG
>DASSBE010000182.1:0-2436 GCA_035699065.1 Nocardioidaceae bacterium | reverse complement strand
AAGCCGCGGCGCGTGGTCCCTTCGTCGGTGATGTACACCTGCTGCCCGTAGACCGCGACGCGCTTGATGCGACCGTGCTGTGAGGTGCTCATTCCGCGGCGGGCGTTGACGACTTGGCTGATGTCGGCGCCATCGCGGATCGCCTCCGCGCCGGCTTTGGTGAAGATCCGGTCCTGTTCGTCGGCGGTCAGGGAGTCGAAGTAGTCGTTCGGGTTCGTCAGGAGCGACCCGAACCGCTCGCCCTCCTCCTGCGCGGGAATGTGCTTGCAGTTGCAAAGAGGGTGGCGCTCGAAGCCGTCGTTCCAGAGGTAGAACTTCCCGGCCAGGACGATGCACCGCGAGCAGTCGCCCGGCGGCACCAGCATCCGCACCCAGCCCTCGACCCACGGCCGCTGCACCATCGCCGCAGACTCGGCGGCGCGAGCAGTGTCGGCCATGATCGTCGCCACGTAGCGGTCGAGGAACGCCTGCGCGTCGTCGAGGGCCGCCGGGGCGTCCTGCGTGCGGTTGTACGTCTCTCCGGCGTGCACGACGGTCTGCTCGAGCAGGGTGTCGACCGGACGGCCGTCGCCGGCCACGCCGACGAAGCCGGGCAGGTTCAGCGACGTCGGAGACTCGGCCGGGATGTCGAGCTCGGCGAGCACCGCGGCCATATAGCCCTCAGACTCGGCCGCGACCGCCTTCTGGCCGGCGAGCACGAGCGCGGTGGTGGCCGGGCCGACGTTGGCGCGGTACTGGTCGCCCCAGTTGCCGGTCGGGCGCATCCGGCGCCACAGCCGGCGGGCGCCGACGACCACAGCGGCCGTGATCGCGGCCTGTCGGCGGTGGTTACGCGCCGCTGCGGTCGGCAACATCGAGCAGGCCGCGGGTTATCCGGTCGAGCACCGGGTCGGACTGCTCGGCCGCGACCCGATCCAGTTCAATGTCGATCCGGTCCGGTGACATGCCGTAGCGGGTCTCCAGGATGGTCCTCAGCGACAGGCCCACGGCGCGATCCTTGGTGGCCGCGTCGGCGACCACGCTCAGGCTGTGCATCGCCGGGTCGTGCCACTGCAGTTCCGCAGATCGCAGAGAATCCGCCAGCGCGTCTCGCCCGCGCACCTTCGCCATCAGGCGCAGCGTGTCCCGGCCGGCAGGCGAGTAGAACTCCGCGGCGTTGCGGGACTTCGTCGCCAGCGGCGTCTCGGCGGCCGTGAGGGCGTCGCCGTTGAGGTTGGCGAACTTCTCGTTGCTCAGCAGGTAGTGGCCCGGCGTGGAGGTCTGGGCGGCGATGTGAGCCACCGCGGTGGCGATCTCCTTGTCGAACACGTCGAGGCGCGCGGCCTCCCACTGGTCGATCTTGGCGTCCTTGCCGGGGATGAACAGGAACCGGCCCTGCGCGAGGTCCTCGAGCTTCGCCGGGCGCGAGCCGATCTTCTGGCCGTCCTTGTCGAGGACCGGCACCTGCGGCCAGTCCGCGCCGGTGACCACGCGAGCGGTCATCGAGGCGTGGTCCGCGGCGGTGAACATGTAGGCCCACAGTGTGTTGACCGCATCCTGCATCGCCATCGTGCCGGAGATGTCGGACAGGGGCTCGCCGCCCAGCAGGGGGCGGTTCAGCCACTCCACGACCGGGACCTCGCCGAGCGGGTTGCTCAGCGGCCAAGTGTCGTCGGTGTCGGGCTGACGCGGCTTCCACCCGCCCATGCCGGCGCCACTGACAGGGACGATGATGCCCGACTCGGTCCGGCCGTCGTGGACGATGTAGGTGGGGCGCTCGAACTTCCACACCTCGTCGGGCAGGTAGAGCGTCGCGTACTCGGTGTCCTCGTGCACCCACGCCTTGAGCGCGGCGCGGCGCTGGCGATGGTCGGCGGAGTAGGAGACCGCGATCTGTGAGGGGTGCTCCCAGGTGACCACCGGCTCGTCGTCCTCGCCGCCCCAGACGAGCGTGGCGGACCGCTTCGCGATCGTGGAGGCGAGGAAGCCCTGCTTGGAGTGCAGCGGAAGCTCGTTGCGCTTCCAGTCGTCCCACAGCTCGCGCTCCTCGGCCGAGCGCTCGCTGCCGAGGGAGAAGCCGTCGATCCGCAGCCGGTCCACGGGCGCCTGTGCGACCACCGCGCACCAGTTGTCGGAGAAGCCCGAGTACCGCTCGGCGTGGAACTCCTTCCACTGCGGCGTGGCGTACACCAGGGGCTGCTCGCCCTCGAAGTAGCGGAACTGCTTGGCGATGTCGGGTCGGCGGTCCGTGAGCACCTTGTAGAGCCGGTTCACCCACAAGAGAGCGTCCTGCGAAGTCGCCATCAGCCCTCCCTAGGTCACATGAAGTAGACGAGCCCGTCGTTGATTTCGGGCCATCCGGCCGCGGTGACGTCGCCGTGCGCCTCGTGCGCGAGGATCGAGGGGATCGCCATGTCGATCTTTCGGCCGTCTCCCGGCTTGCGGAGGATGTAGCGG
>DASSBE010000181.1:0-12381 GCA_035699065.1 Nocardioidaceae bacterium | reverse complement strand
CGGTTCCTGGTCCTCGACGAGGCCGACGAGATGCTCAAGATGGGCTTCCAGGAGGACGTCGAGACGATCCTCGCCGACACCCCCGACGACAAGCACGTGGCCCTGTTCTCCGCCACCATGCCGGCGCAGATCCGGCGGATCGCGAAGAAGTACCTCACCGACGCCGCCGAGATCACGGTCAAGAACAAGACCACGACGGTCGCCAACCTGACCCAGCGCTACCTGCAGGTGGCACACCCGCAGAAGCTGGACGCGCTGACCCGGATCCTCGAGGTGGAGAACTTCGAGGGGATGATCATCTTCGTCCGCACCAAGCAGGCCACCGAGGTGCTCGCCGAACGGCTCCGGGCCCGCGGCTTCTCCGCCGCGGCCATCAACGGCGACGTCGTCCAGGCCCAGCGCGAACGGACCATCAACCAGCTCCGGGAGGCCAAGCTCGACATCCTGGTCGCAACCGATGTCGCCGCGCGTGGCCTGGACGTCGAGCGGATCAGCCACGTGGTGAACTACGACATCCCCACCGACACCGAGTCCTACGTGCACCGGGTGGGGCGGACCGGCCGGGCCGGCCGGACCGGCGACGCGCTGTCCTTCGTCACACCTCGCGAGCGGCACCTGCTGAAGGCGATCGAGCGGGCCACCCGGCAGCCGTTGACGCCGATGCAGCTCCCCAGCGTCGAGGACGTGAACACGACGCGGGTCGCCAGGTTCACCGAGTCGATCACCGAGGCGCTCGAGTCCGAGCAGGTCGGGTTCTTCCGCGACCTCGTCGCGCGTTACGAGCAGGACCACGACGTTCCGGCCGCCGACATCGCGGCGGCCCTGGCAGTGCTCGTGCAGGACGACAAGCCGCTGCTGATGGACCCCGAACCGGAACCGGCCGCCCGGGTCTTCGACGGCAAGCGGGACAAGAAGGCGGGCGTCTGGGACCACGAGAAGGGGCGCCGCCGTGACCGGGCCGACGGCAACCGCGCTCCGGGTCGCGGACCCGCCCCCAAGCGCGGCCGCTCGGACGTGCCGATGGCCACCTACGCGATCGCCGTCGGCAAGCGGCACAAGGTCGAACCGCGGCAGATCGTCGGTGCGATCGCGAACGAGGGTGGCCTGAGCCGCGGCGACTTCGGCCACATCGACATCCGCGGTGACCACTCGCTGGTCGAGCTGCCTGCCGACCTGCCTGCGCAGACCTGGACGGCGCTCGAGCGCACCCGGATCTCCGGCAAGCTGATCGACCTGAGCCTCGCGGACGAACAACGACCCGCGACCCCGGCCACCGGGCAGAAGAAGAAGCCACGCACCAAGAAGCCGAAGGGCTAACCGGTCGTCCGGTCCGGTCCTCGCACCGACACCGCGAGCAGCGCCAGGTCGTCGGTGAGCTGACCCTGCTGGAAGCACCGGGCCGCGCCGGCGAGCTGGTCCACGGCAGCCTGCGGTGAGGCGTCCGGCAGCTCCTCCAGCTGTCTCGCGGCCCGCTCGGAACCGAACAGGTCGAGCCCGTGCCGGGCCTCGATGAGGCCGTCGGTGAACAGGCACAACAGGTCGTCCGGCCGCATCTGCACCACCGCGTCATGCAGGTCCGGTTCCTCGATCAGGCCCAGCGCCGTGCCCAGCACGCCGACCGGCTCCACCGTCCCGTCCGCGTGGCGCCACAACGGCGGATGGTGACCACCCAGGCACATGGTCAGGCGCAACCCCGGACCACTCTCCTCCGCGGTGGCATAGACCACGGTGCAGAAGCGCTCGTCGGTGCTGTCGCGCAACAACACCTCGTTCAGCCTGGTCAACACCTCGCTCGGTGTGGCGGCGTCCAGGGAGAGGGTGCGCAACGTGTAGCGGATCAGTGCGGTCACCGCGGCGGCCTCGGCTCCCTTTCCGCTGACGTCGCCCAGCGCGATACCCCAGCGGCCCGGGCCGAGCGGGAACACGTCGTAGAAGTCCCCGCCGATCTCGTGCCCGTCTCCGGCCGGTGCGTACAGCGTCGCCAGGTCGCAGCCGGGGATCGACGGCAGCTCGGTCGGCAGCAGGCTCGCCTGCAGAGCGGTCGCGATCCGGGTCCGTTCAGCGAGCAGGTGGCGCAGCCGCGCCTCGTCATGCTTGCGTGCGGTGATGTCGCGCAGCACCACCAGCTCCCCGTAGCGGCCCGTGCTGTCAGAGAGGATCTGCCGGCGTACGTCGAAGTGGCGCGTCCCGCCCTCGACCGAGAACCGAACCTCGGTCTCGCCGCCCTCGCCGGCATCGCTCGGGACCTGCGGGCCGGTGAGCTGTGGCTGGTCCACGAGCACCTCCCGCAGCTCGCGGCCCACCAGGTCCGCCCGGCGGTTCGCGAGCAGGCGGGTGGTCGCAGGGTTGACGTCCACCACCCGGCCGAACGCGTCGAGCAGGATCACCGCGTCCGGCATCGTGTCGACCACGAAGCCCCAGGCCACCGAGCCGAGGTTGAGCAGGCGCTCGCGGTAGAGACCCCAGACCAGCACCGCACCGGTCACGATGAACCCGAACGGCGTCAGGTCGATCCTGGCGAAGGGCCCGACGGCGAAGTTGTGCAGCAGGTTCGCGACCCAGGGCAGCAGGGCCGCGCCGACCAGCACGACGGCACTGACCCGGTACACCCGGGCAAGCTTCGCCATGCTGAGCACGAACAGCGCGGTCGCGCCCAGCACCAGCACGTTGGAGTAGGCCAGGTGCACCCAGAACAACGGGCCGGTGGCGACCACCGGGATCTCGTCACCGGCCTCGGAGGTGGGGTAGAACCGCAGCAGGTCGTGGGTCGCCGGGATCGCGAGCAGGACCAGCACCAGTACCGGCTCGACGGCCAACCAGGCCACGACCCGGCGCGTCACCCACCGCGTGCGACCGGTGTACTGCAGGACGAAGACCGCCCACGCGGGCGGGAGGATGCAGACGCCGACGTACTTCAGGTCGCCCCATCTGACCCGGGCGCCCAGGTCACCGGTGCTCAGCTCGATCGCATACGCGCCGGCCCACCACGCCACGGCGGCGAGCAGCACGGCCAGCGTGAGCCCGGCCGCGGAGCCGCGAAGCCGCCAGACGTAGACCGCCAGCGACGCCTGCACCACGGCGGCGGTCACCATCGCGCCGGTCAGCACACCGAGCACGAGTCACCACCTTCCAGGGCATGGTTTGCCGGGTTCACTGTAGAGACCTTCCGACCCCGATGTCGGAAAACCGGTCGCGCCCGGCGGGTCCCGGCGAGCACGCTGTGGACATGGAGATCGCAGAGTTCACCCCCGACGATGTGGCCACGGTGTCCGAGGTCGTCGAGCTCGCCAACGCCGTCGGCAAGGTCGACTCACCGTGGGTCCACCCGGACACCGCCGCCCGGTACGCGATGATGATGCGCCACGGCTGGGACGGTGAACCGCCCCGGTGCTTCGCCGCCCGCGATCGTGGCCGCCTGGTCGGCGCGGCCGAGCTGTCGGTCAGCGAGTGGGACAATACGCACCTGGCCTGGGCCGGCCTCAGTGTGCACCCGGACGAGCGTCGCCGCGGACACGGCAGTGCCCTGTTCGGCTTCCTCACGGAGGAGGCGACCAGGGTCGGCCGCCGCAGCATCGGGCTGGACGGGTGGGAGTCGCCCGCGACCCTCGGTTTCGCCGCACGCCACCGGCTTCCCCAGCGGTCCGCCGCGATCAACCGGCGCCAGCACCTCGACGAGGTGACCCGCGAGACGCTGGACCGGCTGTACGACGACGCGCGGGCGGCCGCCTCGTCGTACGACCTGGTCGGGATCTCCGGCCCCACGCCACCGGACCTGTTGGACGCGGTCGCCGGGATGACTGTTGCCATCAACGACGCCCCGACCGACGACCTGGACATCGAGGACGAGGTGTTCCCGGTGGAGCGGATCGTTGCCTACGAGCGCGCACAGCAGGCGCAGGGGCACCGGATGTACCGGCTGCTCGCACGCCACCGGGACACCGGCGAGCTGGCCGGTCACACCGTCGTCGTGGTGGAGGCCGAGCGGCCGACCATCGGTGACCAGCACGACACCAGCGTCGTGCGGGCACACCGCGGCCACCGGCTCGGCATGCTGCTCAAGGCGGGCATGCTGCGCTGGCTACTCGACGAGGAGCCGCAGCTCGAGACGGTCTACACCTGGAACGCCGAGTCGAACGACCACATGATCGACGTCAACGACAAGCTCGGCTACCGGGTGATGGGACGGGCCCTGCAGTTCCAGCGCGACATCTAGCCGCTATCCACGCCGGTAGCGCAGGAACAGGAACTGGTCCCGCTCGAGGACGTGCGCCAGCTCCAGCTGTGTCGGGACCGGCAGCGCTGGGCCGGCGGTGATCCGCGGCTCCTCGCCGCAGGTCGCGATCGGCGCGATCGCCAGGCACAGCTCGTCGACCAGGTCGTCGGCGAGCATCTCGGCCAGCACGTGCGGGCCGCCCTCGGAGAGGATCCTCGGCATCCCGCGCTCGGTGAGGACGTCCAGGGCGGTCGGCAGCGCCACGGACCGCTCGCCCGCGACGATCACGTCGGCGACCGACTCCGCGGCCCGCCGTCGCTCGGGCGCAGCGAGCTCGGTGGTGATGAGGAGTGGTCGCGCGGTTGCCTCGGTGAACACCGGCGCCGCGAGGTCCACGTCGAGGCTGCGGGTCAGGATCGCGAGCCGCGGCGTGGGGGACTGCCCGGCGTCGACCCGCCGCCGTACCTGGTCGCCGGAGAGCTCGAGCGGGCCGTACCCCTCCGCGCGCACGGTGCCCGCACCCACGAGCAGCACGTCGCACAACGCACGCAGCAGGTTCAGCAGCTGCTGGTCCGCGGCACCGGACAGCACGCCGACCCGTCCCTGCACCGCGGCGGCACCGTCCACGCTGGAGACCATGTTGACCCGCAGATGCCGGGTGCCGTCCGTCGGCAGCGCATAGGCGTCGGCGACCTCCACCGACGCCGCGGGGTCGGGATGGAGCCGTCGCATCTGCATGGGTCTCTCCAGTTCGGGGGTACGTCGGTCAGGCGGGATGTCCCGGGTCCAGGTCCTGGACCTCCTCGTAGCTGAGTCCCGCGCCGCCTGCCCGGACCTCGATGCCGGTGGGGTCGAGCAGGAAACCGACGTGGTCACCGAACGGGACCCGCTCCAGGATCCTGCCGACGATCCGGCGCGGGCAGCCATCGAGCAACGGCACCGCTTCCGGCCCGGGCTGCCAGGCACACCGCGCGAACTTGTCGGTGTCGTCGCCGCTCACTCCGCCGAACAGCTCGGCCAGGTCGCGTTGCGCCGGATCGAGCACGTGCACCGCCAGCACGTCGGCGTCCCGCGCCAGCCGGTAGGTGCGGTTCTGAACCGACAGGCAGACCAGCATCCGCGGTGGGTCGATGCTCGCCTGCGTGGTGAAACCGACCAGGCAACCCGCACGTCGACCGTCGTGTGCCGTGGTCACCACGAACATGGGGTAGTCGAGCCCCTCGACGAACTCGTCGAACGCGGCCGTGTCGAGATGCTGCTCGTCGCTGTGCGGAACCATCACGACGATCCTCGCAGACAAACGGAATGCGGATCCGGCCGGCACACGTCACCATGTCGCTGTGCGGGAAATCGAGGAGACCGGTGTCAGGTCCGGTGTCGAGCACTGGGCGAGCCCGCAGTTCCGGGCCGAGGCCGCGGGATGGGTTCGCGACGTGTGCCACCCGCTCGGCATCGAGCTGACCGGTGAGTCCGAGCAGCCGCACTGCCGCCCGTGGTCGAGCGCGATCCGTTTCGGTTCGACCGCAGGACCGGTGTGGTTCAAGGTGAACGGCCCCGGCACCCGGCACGAGGGCCCGCTGCTCGCCGTACTGTCCGGGGTCGTGCCCGGCCTGGTCGCGGAGCTGCTGGCCCGTGACGACGTACGCGGCTGGTCGCTCACCCGCGACGCCGGCCCCGTGCTGCGGACGGTCGCGGAACCGGGCCAGCTGTGGTCGCACTGGGAGGGGGTGCTGCGCAGGTACGCCGCCGCGCAGCTGGTGCTCTCCGCGCATGTCCCGGACCTGCTCGCCACCGGTGTCGCCCGGGTCACGCCGACCACGCTTCCCGGACAGGCGGCCGGGCTCGTCGAGAAGCTTGCGACACTCGAGCCGGAGAAGGGCGGCCTGTCCGGACAGGAGGCCTGCGCCCTGCAGGACCGGCTTCCGGAGCTCGACGCCTGGTGCGCCGAGCTCGCCGCGTCACCGCTGCCCCTGTCCGTCCAGCACGACGACCTGCACTCCAGCAACATCTGCTGGGGCGGCTCGGTGGAGACGGCGCGGATCATCGACTGGGGCGACGCGTCGGTGGGGCACCCGTTCGGCACCATGCTCTGCACGCTGAACTCGATCGGGTGGCACGTCGGGCTCGCTCCGGACGACGCCCGGCTGACCCGGACCCGCGACGCGTACCTCGAGCCGTTCACGAGCTACGCGGACCGGTCGGACCTGGTCCGCCATGTGGCCCTGGCCCGACGGGTCGGCTGCGTCACCCGGGCGCTGTCCCACCAGGCGGCGTTCCTCGGTGCATCCCTGGCGGCCGAGGCGAAGGAGGACTTCCCGGTCCGCGGGTGGCTGCTCGAGCTGCTCGAGAACTGAACCGCCGGCGTCAGTCGCCGAGCGGGCTGGTGACGCAGACGGTGTCCATGACCGGCTGCACGCTCTGGCGTACGACGCGCACGTCGGTGACCACCTGGACCGAGGTGCCGGTGCATCCCTGCGTGCCCAGGTCGATGGCCGGCAGCGTCGGAACCCGGGCGGCCTTGCCGGTTCTGCCCGCTGGGCCGCGTGCGCCGTCCACCCCGTCCGCACCGTCGGCGCCGGGCGCGCCCGCCTCGCCGGGCGGTCCCTGCAGCCCGGTAGCGCCCTGCTCGCCGCGGAAGTCGTCGTGGAACGCGGCCATGGCCCCCAGTGCACCGGCGAACCCGAAGACTGCTGCGAGCACGGCGGACACGACAAATGTCGTAAATCTCCCCATGAGATGAAAGGTACGGGTCGCGGTGGCCGCCGTCCGCCGTTCCGTCCAAAACGGATCCCGGCGGAACTACCGGCTCGCTTCGGCTACCGGCCGCCCGACTTCTTGCGCGCCTGGTTCCGCTTCTCCTGGAACGACTCGACGGCTTCCTTGACACGGCGCTGGTTCTCGGGCTTCCGTGCCTCGTCATAGATCTTCTTGGCGATGCCCAGCTTGACGATCTTGCTCACTAGTCCCATGTGTCCTGTGTACCCCGGGGGTGAAGGACGCAACCCCGCCGGGTCCCGGTGCGGAGCCCTACCAGCCGCGTGCGCGCCACTCGGCCAGGTGCGGCCGCTCCGCGCCGAGGGTCGAGTCGTCGCCGTGGCCCGGGTAGAACCAGGTCTCGTCGGGCAGCCGGTCGAACACCTTGGTGGTGACCTCGTCCATCAGCAGGGAGAAGTTCTCGGGCGACCAGGTCTTCCCGACACCGCCCGGGAACAGCGAGTCCCCGGTGAACAGGTGCGGGGTGCCGGACGGGTCGTCGTACAGCAACGCGATCGAGCCAGGGGTGTGCCCGGCGAGCTGGATCACCTCGAGCTCGCAGTCGCCCACCGCGACCTTGTCGCCGTGCAGCACCGGCCGCAGGGTCGGCACGGGGATCTCTGGGGCGTCGTCGGCCCCGGCGACGGTCTCCGCGCCGGTGGCGTCGACGACGTCGGCGAGGCCCTGCCAGTGGTCCTGGTGCTTGTGCGTGGTGACCACCCGGGCCAGCCCGTCGTGCCCGACCATCTGCAGCAGCCGGTCCGGCTCGTTGGCGGCGTCGACGAGGACCTGCTCGTCGGTGGCCCGGCAGCGCAGCAGGTAGGCGTTGTTGTTCCAGTCGCCGCCGACCGAGAGCTTCGAGATCATCAGGTTCGCGAGCTCACGGACCGCGGCCGGCCCTCCCGGTCTCACCTTGCCGTCGTACGTCATCAGCGGGTCATCTCCATCTCGGCAGCTGCGGCAGTACCCCTGCGGACGAGACTAACGCCGCCCCGTCGCCGCGCCCGATCAGCCACCAGGCGAGGTCGGCAGCGGTCCCGCGGATCTCCGGGCCCTGTCCCTGCCCGAGCTTCCAGAGGCCGTCGACGTCGGTCGAGGAGAGCACCATCGACGGTCCGTCGGCGCGGTCGTCCTGGACCCGGCCGATCAGCATCGCTGTGAAGTCGGCCGGCCAGTCGGCGGGGGAGTAGCCGGTGCCCAGATCGGCGTGGTGGACCTCCACCTCGGTACGCCGGGACCTCAGCACGTCGCGGGCCGGGAACATCCGGCTGCTCGACAGGGTCCTGACGGGCCGGTCCCACGCGTCGCCGGACATCCGGGACGCCTCCTCGAGAAACCGGTCGGCCGCGGTCACCGAGTCCTCCAGCAGCTCGGCGGCCGACCGGTCCGCACCGGAATCAATGTCGAGGTTGCGTTGTTCCCAGGACGGGTACTGAGGCGTCTCCACACCGGTCCGTGCCCAGATCAGCAGGTTCGCCAGGCCGTCGGCGTTGCGCGCGAGGTGCGTGACGACGTGGCCGCGCGACCAGCCGGGCAGCAGCGAAGGAGCCCGCGCATCCTCGTCGGTCAGAACTGTCAGTGCCTCCAGATAACGTGAGGTCGCGACGGCTGTCTCGTCGAGGTGGGCGAGCTGTCCGGGCTGGTCAGGGTGAGCAGGCATGAGCTCATCTAACCGGCGGTGTGGCGGCTTGTGTCAACAGATAGGATGCCGAACAGTTGTTCGAACCGAGTGCAGACTCCTGGGCAGGAACAGAGGACGAGGACCGCGAGATGGGAGAAGGGGCAGTGGCCGACCAGCTGATCATCCGCGGCGCCCGGGAGCACAACCTCAAGGATGTGTCGCTCGACCTGCCGCGGGACGCGATGATCGTGTTCACGGGCCTGTCCGGCTCCGGCAAGTCGAGCCTGGCGTTCGACACGATCTTCGCCGAGGGACAGCGCCGCTACGTCGAGTCGCTCTCGGCGTACGCCCGCCAGTTCCTCGGCCAGATGGACAAGCCGGACGTCGACTTCATCGAGGGCCTCTCGCCGGCGGTGTCGATCGACCAGAAGTCCACCTCGAAGAACCCGCGCTCGACGGTCGGCACGATCACCGAGGTCTACGACTACCTGCGGCTGCTCTACGCGCGCGCCGGACGCCCGCACTGCCCCGAGTGCGGCCGGCCGATCGCCCGGCAGACCCCCCAGCAGATCGTGGACCGCGTGCTCGAGCTCGAGGAGGGCAGCCGGTTCCAGGTGCTCGCCCCGGTGATCCGGGGCCGCAAGGGCGAGTACGTCGAGCTCTTCCGCCAGCTGCAGACCCAGGGGTTCTCCCGGGTCCGGGTCAACGGCGAGACGCACCTGCTCACCGACCCGCCCAAGCTCGACAAGCAGAAGAAGCACACGATCGAGGTGGTCGTCGACCGGCTCGCGGTCAAGGAGTCGGCCAAGCGCCGGCTCACGGACTCCGTCGAGACCGCTCTCGGCCTCTCCGCGGGCCTGGTCACCCTCGACTTCGTCGATGTCGAGGAGGGCGCCGAGCACGGTGTCGAGAAGGAGCGCACTTTCTCCGAGCACCTCGCCTGCCTCTACGACGACCTGTCGTTCGAGGAGCTCGAGCCACGCTCGTTCTCGTTCAACTCCCCGTTCGGGGCCTGCCCGGACTGCCACGGCCTGGGCACCCGGATGGAGGTGGACCCCGAGCTCGTGGTCTCCGACCCGTCCGCGACCCTGGCCGAGGGCGTGATCCTGCCCTGGTCCGGGGCACACGTCGCCGACTTCTTCACCCGGCTGCTCGGGGCGCTCGGTGACGAGCTGGGCTTCGACCTCGACACCCCGTGGCAGGACCTGACGCCGAAGGCGCGCAAGTCGATCCTGGAGGGGCACTCGACCAAGGTGCACGTCCGGCACCGCAACCGCTACGGCCGGGAGCGGTCCTACTACACCTCGTTCGAGGGCGTGCGCCCCTACATCGAGCGGCGGCACCGCGAGGCCGAGTCGGACACCAGCCGGGACCGGTTCGAGGGCTTCATGCGCGAGGTCCCCTGCCCGACCTGCCGGGGGAGCCGGCTCAAGCCGGTCTCGGTCTCGGTGACGATCGGCGGCAAGAACATCGCGGAGGTGTGCGCGCTGCCGATCAACGAGACGGCGGACTTCCTCAAGACCCTGGACCTCACCGCGCGGGAGCGACAGATCGCCGAGCGGGTGGTCAAGGAGATCCAGGAGCGGCTGAACTTCCTGCTCGACGTCGGGCTCGACTACCTCTCCCTGGATCGTCCGTCCGGGTCCCTGTCCGGCGGCGAGGCACAGCGGATCCGTCTCGCCACCCAGATCGGCGCCGGCCTGGTCGGGGTGCTCTACGTGCTCGACGAGCCCTCCATCGGCCTGCACCAGCGCGACAACCACCGGCTGATCGAGACTCTGGTCCGGCTCAAGGACCTCGGAAACACCCTGATCGTCGTCGAGCACGACGAGGACACCATCCGGGCGGCGGACTGGGTGGTCGACATCGGCCCGGGCGCGGGGGAGCACGGCGGCCAGGTCGTGCTGTCCGGCACCGTGGACGAGCTGCTGACCCATCACGACTCCCAGACCGGGCTCTACCTGTCCGGTCGCAAGGAGATCCCGGTGCCCGACGTACGCCGCCCGCGCACGCCGGGACGTGAGCTGACCGTGCACGGGGCCAAGGAGAACAACCTCCAGGAGATCGACGTCGCGTTCCCGCTCGGCATGTTCGTCGCGATCACCGGTGTCTCCGGGTCCGGCAAGTCGACCCTGGTCAACGACATCCTCTACACGTCGCTGGCCAAGCAGATCTACAACGCACGCACCGTCCCGGGACGGCACCGCACGATCACCGGTGTGGACAACGTGGACAAGGTGATCCACGTCGACCAGTCGCCGATCGGGCGCACGCCCCGGTCGAACCCGGCGACCTACACCGGCGTCTTCGACCACGTGCGCAAGCTGTTCGCGTCCACGCCGGAGGCGAAGATGCGCGGCTACCTCCAGGGCCGGTTCTCGTTCAACGTCAAGGGCGGCCGCTGCGAGGCGTGCTCCGGCGACGGCACGATCAAGATCGAGATGAACTTCCTGCCCGACGTCTACGTCCCGTGCGAGGTGTGCCACGGCGCCCGCTACAACCGCGAGACGCTCGAGGTGCACTACAAGGGCAAGACGATCGCCGAGGTGCTCGACATGCCGATCGAGGAGGCGGTCGACTTCTTCGAGGCGATCCCCGCGATCTCGCGGCACCTGCGCACCCTGGTCGACGTCGGCCTCGGCTACGTCCGCCTCGGCCAGCCCGCACCCACCCTGTCCGGCGGTGAGGCACAGCGGGTGAAGCTCGCGGCGGAGCTGCAGAAGCGGTCGACGGGCCGCACCGTCTACGTGCTCGACGAGCCGACCACCGGGCTGCACTTCGAGGACATCCGCAAGCTGCTGCTCGTGCTCGGACGACTCGTCGACCAGGGCAACACCGTGCTGGTCATCGAGCACAACCTGGACGTGATCAAGACGGCGGACTGGCTGGTCGACATGGGTCCCGAGGGTGGCAAGCGCGGCGGCCTGGTGATCGCCGAGGGCACGCCGGAGGAGGTCGCCGCCAACCCGGACAGCTACACCGGCCAGTTCCTCAAGCCGCTGCTCGACGGTGGCCGCGCCCAGGCCGGCCCCTCGGCGAAGGTCGCGGCCGCGCGGTCGAACGGCGCCCGGCGGTCGACGAAGAAGGCCGCCGCGACGACGGTTGCCAAGAAGACGGCTGCGAAGAAGACGACTGCCGAGAAGACCTCTGCGAAGAAGACCGCCGGAAGACCCGCCCGGAAGCCGGCGCGGAAGAAGTCGGTCACCGGCTGACCGCGCGAGGCGAACCGCCCGCCACCGCTCGGCAGCGCTCGGGCAGACTTCGGGCAGACTTCGGGTGAACCATTCCGGCGGCTGCTCCGTACCAGAACCCGGAAGTGTCACGCCCACGACAGAGGAGCATCGATGCCCGACCGCAGCCCTGACCCGTCCGCACCCGATGTCAGCCGCCGGATCGTGCTCCGTGGTGCCGCGCTCGGCGGGGTCGCGCTGCCGCTGCTCGCCGCGTGCGGCGGTGACCCGGAGACCGGCGACGCCTCGGTCGGCGGCTCCGGCCCGAGCGGGTCCGGCGGCGCCGGGGGAGCGCGGTCACTGGGCAGCACGGGGGACGTGCCGGTCGGCGGCGGTGAGGTCCTCCCCGACGCGCAGGTCGTCCTGACCCAGCCGACCGAGGGCGACTTCAAGGCGTTCACCGCCGTGTGCACGCACATGCAGTGTCTGGTGAACTCGGTCTCCGACGGCGTGATCCACTGTCCGTGCCACGGCAGCGAGTACTCCATCGAGGACGGCTCCGTGCTCGGTGGTCCGGCCCCGGAACCGCTGGCCGAGATCGCGATCACCGTCAAGGGCGACCG
>DASSBE010000180.1:0-7831 GCA_035699065.1 Nocardioidaceae bacterium | reverse complement strand
GAGGTCCTTCGCGAGCTCGACCAGCGTGGAGACCGCGATCCCGGTGCCGCCGCTGGGGGTGTACCCGTGCGGGCCCTTGTCGTTGAACGCCGGTCCGGCGATGTCGAGGTGCGCCCACCGGTTGCCGGCCACGAACTCCTGCAGGAACGCGGCCGCGTAGAGCGTGCCACCCCAGCGCTCGGTGTTGTGCTGGGCGAGGTCGGCGACCTTGCTGTTGTTGCGGACCTTCTCGGTCATCTCCTCGGTGATCGGCAGCGGCCAGAACGCCTCGCCGGCCCGGTCGCCGGCCGCCTGGACCTGGTCGACCAGTGACTCGTCGTTGCCGAGCACGCCGCTGACCCGGTCACCGAGCGCGACCACGCAGGCGCCGGTCAGGGTCGCCACGTCGACGATCACGTCCGGCTTGTTCTCGGTGGCCTTGACCAGCGCGTCGGCGAGCACGAGCCGGCCCTCGGCGTCGGTGTTGAGAACCTCGACGGTCTTCCCGCCGTACATCGTCAGCACGTCACCGGGCCGGGTCGCGTTCCCGGACACCATGTTCTCGGCCATCGGGGCGTAGGTGGTCACCGCGATCGGCAGCCCGAGCTCGGCGATCGCGAAGGTCGCGGCGACCACCGCGGCCGCACCGGCCATGTCGCACTTCATCGTCATCATCGACGCGCTGGGCTTGATCGACAGACCGCCCGAGTCGTAGGTGATCCCCTTGCCGACCAGCGCCAGGTGCGCCTTCGCGCCGCGCGGCTTGTAGGTCAGCTGCACCAGGCGCGGCGGGTTCGCGGACCCCCTGCCGACACCGATGATGCCGCCGCAGCCGTCGGCCTCGAGTGCGATCTCGTCGGTGACCTTGACGGTGACCTTCGCGGTCTTGTTGTTCTTCTTCGCGGCGGTGACCGCGTCGGCGAACTTGGCAGGGGTGAAGTCGCCGGGGGGAGTGTTGACCCAGTCGCGCGCCATCCGGGTGGCCGCGGCGACGACCTGAGCGACCTCGAGGGCGGTGTTCGCGTCCTTGCCGCGAGCGGTGTCGGTCAGGATCACCACCTCGCCGGGACCCTCGGGCGCCTTGCTGGTCTTGAACTCGGTGAACGAGTAGGAGCCGAGCAGGAACCCGTCGGCGACCGCGCGGACATGGTCGGCGTCCACGGCGGGAAGGGCGAGGGCCACGTTCGCCGCGTTCGAGATCGAGCGCGCCGCGACACCCGCTGCACGTCGTACGCCTTCGGTGGTCAGCTTGTCCCGCTCTCCGAGACCGACGAGCACCAGCAGCGGCGACTTGATCGTGCCGCCGGTCGGCAGCTTGGTGACCTCGCCCGGCTTGGCTTTGAACCCGAGCGTGGACAGCAGCGGCGCGAACTTGCGCCCGTACGCCGACGCGACGCCTTCTCCGCCGGGCGCGACCTGGGGGCCCTTGGCCGTCGTGCACACTCCGACGACCACCACGTCGGCCTTGGTCTTGTCTGCTGCGCCCTTGCGGAGGCTGTACGTCGTCACAGGTGTTCGACTCCCTTGTCGTGTCCGGTTCTGCGTCACGGGGCATGCTAGCCCGACGATACGCAGGTGCGGCTGCGATAGGTTCGACTGCATGTTGCAGCAGTCACCCCTTCACGACCGTCATGTTGCACTCGGCGCGAAGTTCGCGGAGTTCGGCGGCTGGGAGATGCCGGTGGAGTACTCCGGCGTGGTCTCCGAGCACAACGCGGTGCGCACCTCGGTCGGTGTGTTCGACGTCAGCCACCTCGGCAAGGCCGTGGTCCGCGGTCCCGGCGCCGCCGAGCACGTCAACGCGACGCTGTCCAACGACCTCGGCAAGATCGCGCCGGGCAAGGCGCAGTACACGCTGTGCTGCGACGATGCGACCGGTGGCATCGTCGACGACCTGATCGCCTACCTGCACCACGACGAGCTGGTCTTCTTGATCCCGAACGCCGCCAACACCGCCGAGGTCGTACGGCGGTTGGCGGCCGATGCGCCTGCAGGGGTGGAGGTGGAGAACCACCACACCAGCCACGCGATCCTCGCTGTGCAAGGCACCCGTTCCGACGAGGTGCTCGAGCTGGTCGGGCTGCCGGTCGGCCACGACTACATGTCCTTCACCGAGGCGCAGTTCCGGGATGCGCCGGTGATCGTTTGCCGCACCGGGTACACCGGCGAACGCGGCTATGAGCTGGTGATCCCCAACGAGGTGGTCGGTGAGCTGTGGGACGCGCTGTTCGAGGCCGGGGCGCGCTACGACATCACGGCCTGCGGACTGGGCTCGCGAGACACCTTGCGCACCGAGATGGGGTATCCGTTGCACGGCCAGGACCTCAGCCTTTCGGTGACCCCGAACGAGGCTCGGCTCGGCTGGGCGGTCGGCTGGAAGAAGGACACGTTCTGGGGCAAGGATGTCCTGGCCGCGGAGAAGGCGGCTGGTCCGAAGCGAGTCCTGCGCGGGATCGTCGCGACCGGCCGGGCCATCCCGAGGCCGGGGATGCGGGTGCTGCTGGTCGGTGACGTGCCGCTCGGCGAGGTCACCTCGGGCACCTTCTCCCCGACCCTGAAGCAGGGGGTCGGCCTGGCGCTGCTGGCCTCGCAGGTCACCGACGGTGCCGAGGTGTCGGTGGACGTGCGCGGTCGCCGTGAGGTGTTCACCGTGACCAAGCCGCCGTTCGTGAATCCGGACGTGCGCGAGGGCTGAGTCACCGAGGTGTTCGTAGGGAGTGCGCCCGGAAGCGCCCGTGGACACAACTGACATGGGCGAGGACCTGTCCACCCCTCCACAGCGACGCCTTCACGTCGCGAGTGCCGAGTCCCGGGTCGGTGGCAGCATCGGCGTGCACCCCGATGGTGGTGCCGACGTACTCCCGCGGGCCGTCGGTGACGTGCACCTCGAGCCGGTACGGCGGACGCAGGTCCCCGTCGAACCGGGGCTTCCTGGGTCCTGTCACACCGAGCCAGTCGGCGACCAGGTCGAACTCGCCGGGTGACGTGCATCGCTGCTGCCGGAACCAGATCTGTGTCGAAGCCGGGAGCACCCGTCCCTCGCGGACGAAGACGCTGCCGTTCCACAGGAACGCGGTCCCCAGGGGGACGTCGGAGAGCTCGTCGACTCGCACCGGCTGCTCGGGCTCCACGCGGTCCTGGCCACCGGAGTCGTCGCAGGCCGGCAGCACGCCTTCGACGTGGCGCCCGGTGGTGGCCGGGTCGCGCTTCAGCTCGCCACCTCCCAGGTAGGTGTGGCCTTGGTACACGACCACCGCGGCACACGAGGCCGATCCGGTTCCGCCTCCCTCACCTGCGGCGCAGGACGTCAGCGCCACACAGGTGAGGGCGACGGCGAGCGGGCGCAGGAGGGCCCGTCGGATCGAGTGCATGAACACATCCTTGGGACGCGGGGCCTCGGAGTTCGGTTCCCGACAGTTTGCGTGATCTGGTCGGGCACCATTGGTCCATGACTTCGTCCAGGCCGGACCGCCCACCTGTTGGTTCGGCCGCCTCTTTGCAAATCACTGCACTGACGCCGGAGCACGCCAGGGACATCTGCACGTGGCGCTACCCGGCGCCGTACGACTGCTATGACATGACCGATGCAGACCCGCAGGAGCTGCTACGACCCGAGCTGGGCTTCCACGCGGTGCTCGGGGCCGACGAGCTCATCGGTTTCCGCTCCTTCGGTGCCGACGGTCGCGTGCCGGGCTGGGCCTACGAGGACTCGGCACTCGACACCGGAGGCGGCCTGCGCCCTGAGCTGGTCGGGAACGGCCTTGGGCGGCAAGTGATCTCGGCCGGACTCGACTTCGGGCGCTCACAGTTCAAGCCCCCTGCGTTTCGGGTCACCGTGGCATCATTCAACGCCCGAGCGTTGCGGACAGTGCGGTCGCTGGGCTTCGAACGGGTCGCCCGGTTCGTGAGCACCAATGATTGGCGCGACTTCGAGGTGCTTGTCCGTCCGGAACAGCCCCAGTGAGTGCCTCTCGCGGCTTACACGCATCGTGCGCCGGTCCTCGGCGGCCGCTAGCGTGGTGCAGGTGTACTCGACCCGAGCCTCACGCGAGATGCGGGCGACGCCGGCCCAGGTGTACCGGGCACTTGTCGACGGCGACCTGATCGAGCGGTGGCGTGTCCCGGACGGGATGACCGGTCAGGTCCACGAGCTCGACGCGCACGAGGGCGGAAGGTTCCGCGTCTCGCTGACGTATGACCGAGGCGCCGAAGCCGGGAAGTCCTCGGCGCACACGGACACCTACCGTGGCCGCTTCCTGCGGCTGGTGGAGAACGAGATGGTCGTCGAGGTTCTTGAGTTCAAGACCGATGATCCGGCGCTCGGCGGTGAGATGACCATGACGACCGCGATCACACAGACTGCCGAGGGCGCCTCGGTGGTCATGGTCCACGACGGTGTTCCTGACGCGGTCCGTCGCGCTGACAACCAGGCCGGCATGGAGATGGCTCTGGCGAGGCTGGCGGCGCTCGTCGAGGTCGACAGCCCAGGGGACAGCTAGCCTCGGCATCTAGGCCCGACGGTCCCTCAGGAGGGACGCCGTCGTCGAAATTTTCGCTCAGCGCTGGGTCTGCGGTGGCACATCCCGCAAGATGAAGGTGTGCGCGACTGGTGGAGACGCAGCCTGACCCGCGAGCTGACGCGGCTCCGGAACGACGGCCGCGCGGCCCTGCTGTGGTCGCTGCGGATCACGGTCGCCGCGGTCGCGAGCTATGTCGTGGGCACGCTGTTCTTCCCCGGGACGCAGCCGCTGCTCGCACCGCTGACCGCCATGCTCGTCGTGCAGGTCACTCCGGTATCGCTCCTCGCGAGCGGCCTCGACCGGGTGGTGGCGGTGATCTCGGGCGTCTCCCTCGCGGTGGCGTTCTCCGCCGTCGTACCGCTCGAGTGGTGGAGCCTCGGCCTGCTCATCCTCGTCTCCATCACGATCGGCCAGGTGCTCCGCCTGCGCTCGAACCTGATCGAGGTCGCGATCAGCGGGATGCTGGTGCTCGGCGTCGGGTCTCTGGGTGCGGAGTCTGCAGCCTGGCAGCGCCTCGCAGAGACGTTGGTGGGTGCCGCGGTGGGCATCGCGGCGAACCTGCTGCTCCCACCCAAGGTCGCCAGCGGTGACGCGGGGCGCGCGATCGACGGACTGGCCGACTCGGTCAGCGAACTCCTGAACCGCGCAGCCGACGAGCTGACGGCGCTGGTGGGTGACGGGCATGATCTCGCGCCGGTCGCACGAGGATGGCTCGGCGAGGCCCGACGCATCACCTACGACATCCCCCGGATCGGTGCCGCCCTGTTGCACGCGGAGCAGGGACGACGGCTCAACGTCCGCGCCGTCGGTACGCCGAACGTGGGGCCCGGCCTGCGCCAGGGGCTCGAGGCACTGGAGCACTCCTCTGTCGCGATCCGCGGGATGTTCCGCGCGCTCGTGGACGCGACGTACGACGCGACCTGGATCGACGACGAAAGGGCCGAGGACACGTTCCTCGGGCTCGCGCAGACCTTCCGCGAGCTGGCCGCCGCTGTCGACGCGTTCGGTCAGCTGGTCCGGGACGAGTCGGTTCCGACGAAGCGCATGAGCCCCACCGACGTACACACGCTGCGTGGCGCACTCGAGGGGCTGCACGAAGCGCGCGCCCGGCTCGAGGAGCTGGTCATGGCCGACACTCCACCCGAGCTGCTGGAGCTTCAGGCAGCCGTGCTGTCTACCGTCAAGCGGCTGCAGCGCGAGATCGACCTCGACGAGCGGATCCGCCGCCAGCTCCGGCTGCGGCCGCCGCCCCATCCCCGTCGCCCGCACCGGAACACGGCGCCGCCGGGCAACCGGCCAAGCGCTCCACCCGAACCCAGCCCGGAGGCGGAGACTCAGCTGCTGCCGAAGCTTCCCGATGACCGGGACAAGCGCCACCGCTGAGCGAAGCCGGTCCATCCTCGCCGTAGCCTGACTCAGGACCCGGCGTGGAAGGTCGCCGATGCCGTGAAGGACCTGGGCGCGGTCGCTCCCATCGTCGCGCTGACATCATCGTGAGCAGACGACCCTGACCATGACGATCCGTGGGAGACAAGTTGGCCGACTATCCGCCCGAGGTCACACAGCGCTTCCACGGCACCCCGGAGCAGGCGGCAGCCGGCCTGGTCGGTGAGCCGCCCGCGATGTGGCACTCCGTGGACATCGTGGACCACAACCCGGTCTGGGTGGACCAGTTCGCGGCTACCAGCTCGGCGCTCAACGGCGTTCTCGGCGGCGT
Source organism: Nocardioidaceae bacterium (assembly GCA_035699065.1). Taxonomy (GTDB): domain Bacteria; phylum Actinomycetota; class Actinomycetes; order Propionibacteriales; family Nocardioidaceae; genus Nocardioides_C. Next base: position 1,615 of record DASSBE010000180.1, on the reverse strand, counting down.
GGCCCTCAATGTTGAGCACGTCGGGTCGACGGCGGTGCCGGGACTGCCGGCCAAACCCATCGTCGACATCGACCTCGTTCTCGAGGACACCACGGAAGAGTCGCGCTATGTGCCTGCCCTGGAGCGTCTTGGGTACCGACTCGTTCTTCGGGAGCCCTGGTGGCACGGGCACCGAATGCTGGTGAGCCGGGCGGAGGACATCAACCTTCACGTGTGGCCACGAGGAGCGCCCGAGCTGCTTCGCCATCGGCTCTTCCGGGACTGGCTGCGTTCACATCCGCAGGACCGGGACCTCTACGCCACGACGAAGCGGCGCCTCGCGAGAGACACCGCGGATCGCCCGATCGACTACAGCCTAGCCAAGAACGACGTCATCGACAGCATCTATGCGCGTATCTTCGCGACAACCGGCGAGGATTCTCCTGGCAATCGATAGGCACTCGTCAGCGCGAGGCAGCCGATGGGACGGACGGTAGGGTCGAAGCACCGCGCCGCGATCAGCTCGGAGGAGGGTTCATGGCCGACTACCCCCAGCTCCTGCACACCGTGCTCGACACCACCCGGCCTCGAGAGCTGGCCGAGTTCTACCGGAAGCTGCTCGGCCTGCGGTACCGACCCGGTGACGAACCGGCCGCGGACGGCGCGCCTGATGACGCGGACTGGCTCGTGCTGGTGGACTCCGCCGGCGTCCGCAAGCTCGCCTTCCAGCAGGTTGATCGCCTTTCCCGGACAACCTGGCCCGAGCACGACGTCCCGATGCAGCTGCACGTCGACTTCACCGTTTCGAGCCTCGCTGAGCTGCACCGGCAGCGCGAGCGTGCGGAGGCGCTGGGCGCGGAGGTCCTCCTGGACCGCGAGGATGATCCGGACGAGCCGTTGTTCGTGCTTGCGGACCTGTCCGGACACCCGTTCTGCATCTTCGTTGCGTGACGGCACCCCGGTGCGCTCGCCCGCCAATCCAACTGCTCACACCAGCGTGAGTACGACGAGCGCGACGGTGAACGTGACCTCGACACAGGCACCCAGCACGTCACCGGTGACACCACCGAGCCTGCGCACGCACCACCAGCACATCGCGGCTCCGGCGGCGAGCGCGAGGACCGCGGCCAGGACGGCACTGACCACCAGGTCGGCGCCATCGCGCGACATGGTTCCGAGGCCGAGCGTCACGGCCACAAAGCCCAGCACCGCAAGGCATCCGAGGACTCCCGCCAGCATCAACTTCGCCGGACTCACCGACGCGGCGACCGTGTGACCGAGGCCGTCCGGGCGCGCCGCCGGGATCCGCTGAAGGCAGACCAACGGCAGGGCCAGCCTGCTCAGCACGAGCGCGAGGACGATCGCGAACGAACCGCGGCCGTCATCGACCAGGGCCCCGAGAGCGCTCACCTGGACGAGTAGCACCAGCACCAGGGTGACCACGCCGAACGGACCGATGTCGCTGCGCCGCATGACGTCGAGCGCCTGCTCGGCCGGTCGACCGGAGCCGAGTCCGTCGGCGGTGTCCGCGAGCCCGTCGAGGTGGATCGCGCGGGTCAGCACCGCCAGCAGGCCGATCGTCAGCGCGGCGACGAGCAGCGGCGGCGCGGGCCGGAGAAGCAGCAGAGCCTCCAGG
>DASSBE010000179.1:0-7728 GCA_035699065.1 Nocardioidaceae bacterium | reverse complement strand
GCTGAAGAACCGCGCGTTGTCGTCACGGTACGGCTCGAGCTCATCCGGCAGGTCGTCCTCGTAGTAGATCGCCTCGACCGGGCACACCGGCTCACAGGCACCGCAGTCCACGCACTCGTCGGGGTGGATGTAGAGCGAGCGACCGCCCTCGTAGATGCAGTCGACGGGACATTCGTCGACGCACGCCCGGTCCTTGACGTCGATGCACGGCTGGCCGATCACGTAGGTCATTCCGGTTCCTCCTAGGCCGTTGGTCCCTTGCTGTTTATCCTATGTTCTTGTAAAAACAGAGAGTACTCGTCCCACAACCTGGAGGGAACACGATGACTGAGGCACAGCGGCTCGACGTCCGGAACGACATCCCGGCACGCAGGCACGAAAGGATCTTCGAGACCTACTACGCCCTCCAACCCGGTGAGGCCTTCGAGCTGGTCAACGACCACGACCCGAAGCCCCTCTACTACCAGTTCGCTGCGGAGCACACAGGCGAGTTCAGCTGGGAGCCCGTCGAGCAGGGTCCGGAGACCTGGCGGGTGCTGATCGGCCGCAACGCGAGGCCACAATGAGGGCCGACGAAATAGTGCTCTACGTGGATTTCACCTGTCCCTGGAGCTACCTCGCGACCCTCCGCGCCGAGCGGTTGAGGGCGGCCGGCCTGCACGTGGAGTGGCGAGCCGTTGAGCACGCGCCACGCCGGCCGGGCAACCCGGTGAGCACCCCGACGCGCTTCGACCGCATCCGCCGGGATACCGAGCGGGTCCTCGGCACACTGCTGCCCGGCGAGCCCTTCCCGTACTCGCTCGCCGGGTTCGTGCCCTACACGCGACCGGCCGTCGCCGGCTACGCCGAGGCGTACGTCGCCGGCGTTGCACCCTACGTCGCACGGCAGCTGTTCGACGCGTACTGGCTGAACGCCCTCGCCCTGGGCGACCCGAAGTTGGTGCGTACCCTGCTCGTGGAGGCGATCCGGAGCGGCAGGTCGAGCAGTGAGCAGGGCCGGTTGTGGGGCTACGCCGTGGACGTGACCGGAGCACCGATCACGGCGGCAGCCGACCGGCTCGTGCGACGTTGGCGGTCGGAGTGGGCGGCCATGACACGGGTGGGCGTGCCGGTTCTCGTCGTCGACGGCGGTGCGCCGCTGGTTGGTGATGCTGCGGTGGCGTGGCTCGGCGACGAGGTGCTGGGCCGCGGACTTGACCCGCTGGCCGACGTACGCCCGGAGCCGCCCGCACCAGGTCGGCGGGTCGACGCGCCGACGGTGCACTGGGCGACCTACGAGGGCCACCGGTGGGTCCGCGCCTACCAGGACCGCTTCAGCCTTCGCCGACCTGCCTGAGATTTCCACCAATGCTTCGTTGTTATCGCCTGGACACCGTGCGACGATGAGCATGATGGCGCCGACAGAAAGCTCTACCGACGACCGCGCTCGTGGCTTGGGCCCGACCCGGGCTCGAGTGCTCGCCCTGCTGCAGGACGCGGGTGAGCCGCTCACCGCCGACGACGTCGCGACCCGGATGGCCCTGCACGCCAACACCGCCCGCTTCCACCTCGAGGCTCTCGAGTCCGGCGGCCTGGCGGTCCGTACGACGGAGGCCCGTCGTACCCCGGGACGACCCCGCGCACTGTTCACGGCCGCACCTGGCGTGGCGGAGGTCGGCCATCGCAGCTACCGGTTGCTGGCCCAGATCCTCACCGGCTACCTCGCGAACCGGCTGCCGGACCCACAGCAGTCCGCCGTGGAGGCCGGATCGGCGTGGGGCCGGTTCCTGGCTGCCCCGCCGGCACCGTTCCACGAGGTCGACGCGCAGGAGGCCGTGGAGGCCCTCGTGGTGCGACTCGGCAGCGTCGGCTTCGAGTCCCACGCGGCCGGAGAGGGGGACCAGCTCCGGCTCGAGGTGAACCACTGCCCCTTCCTGGAGCTGGCCGAGGACAACCGGGACGTCATCTGCTCGGTGCACCTCGGACTGATGCGGGGACTCCTGGAGCAGATGCAAGCCCCGGTCGCCGCCGAGTCACTCGAACCGCTCGTGGAGCCGAGCCGCTGCATCGCGCGGCTGCGTGCTCTGCCGGCCTGACGGAACCCGCTCGACGAGGAACTCCTCCCAGCTTCGCCGACCCAGCAGCGCGCCGTCACGAGCCAGGTTCTCGCCCGCCCGGTACGCACGACCCGCCCTGCCGGGCATCCGAACGGGCATCATCAGCCGGTGCTTGCCGCGCGCCTGCAGGTATCCGCGGCTCAGATCGGCCAACCCGTACACCTTCGGCCCCGCGAGGTCCGGCACCAGGCCGGCCGGCTCACCGAGGGCCAGCTCCACGAGCCGGGCCGCTACCTCACGCGAGTCGACGGGCTGGAACCGGAGCCCGCCGGGGACCGGGACCACCGGGAGCTTCGCCATCTTCTCGACCACGGTCAGGGCAAGGTCGTGGAACTGGGCGGCGCGCAGCGTCGTCCACGGCAGGCCGGACCCGGACACCGCCTGCTCGGCAGCCAGCTTCGACCGGAACCAGCCGAGCGGGACCCGATCCGCCCCGATCACCGAGATGTACACCAGGTGCTGCACACCTGCTGTCGACGCGGCACGAACGAGGCTTCGGGTGGCGGCATCGTCGTGCTTGGGGCCACCGGCGAGGTGCAGGACGATCCCGGCCCCGTCCACCGCGGTCTCGACCCCCTCGCCGGTCAGAAGGTCACCGGTCAGGTGCTCCACACCGTCCCGCGGTCCAGCCGGCTGTCTGCTCAGCACGCGTACGTCGTGGCCGGACTCTCTCAGCAGCGGTACGACGTGCCGGCCGAGCGTGCCAGTGCCGCCGGTGAGCAGGATGGGTGTTGTCATGGCTTCTTCCTTCCGTTCTGTCGGACGTGACCCTCCCCGGTCACATCAGCCGGGTCCGGCGGGTCTACCGCTATGACACCTCGCAAGAAGGGAATGTGACCGCGGTGAACGAGGACGACTGGCTGGAAGAGCGTTTCGAGGAGCACCGGACGCGTCTGCGGACCGTCGCCTACCGGATGCTCGGCTCGGTGACTGAGGCCGAGGACGCTGTCCAGGACGCCTGGCTCCGGGTCCGTCGGGCGGGCACCGACAACGTGGAGAACCCCGGGGCCTGGCTCACCACGGTCGTCGCACGGGTGTGCCTGAACATGCTCCGCTCGCGAGAGTCCCGGCGCGAGGACCCCCTCGACGTACGGATGCCTGACCCGATCGTCACCGACAAGGAGGCGGAGCCCGAGCACGAGGCGGTGCTGGCCGACTCCGTCGGACTCGCCCTCCTGGTCGTGCTCGAGACGCTGACGCCGGCCGAGCGCCTCGCGTTCGTGCTGCACGACATGTTCGCCGTGCCGTTCGAGGAGATCGCCCCGATGATCGAGCGCTCTCCGGCCGCCGCCCGGCAGCTCGCGAGCCGCGCCCGTCGCCGGGTCCGCGGACAGGCCCCTGCCGTCGACCCCGATCGCAGCCGCCAGCGCACCGTCGTGGACGCGTTCTTCGCCGCCGCACGGGACGGTGACTTCGACGCCCTCGTCGCCGTGCTGCACCCGGACGTCGTGCTCCGCTCCGACGGAGGCACGGCCCGCACCCGCCACACGGTCGTGGTCCGGGGGGCAGAGGCGGTGGCCGGTCAGGCCGTCACCTTCGGGAAGCTCTTCCCGTTGGCACGGCCGGCTCTCGTGAACGGAGCCGCCGGCGTGGTGGTCGCGACTCACGGGCGGCCGCTGTCGGTGATGGGCTTCACCGTCGCGGAGGGCAGGATCGTCGCCATCGACGTACTCGCCGATCCTGAGCGCCTCGATGAGCTGCAACTGCCGCTGCTCGACGACTGATCGTCTTCAGGAGTACGGAGTGCTGCGCACCAGCTGCAGCGCCCGCTGCATGACGAACGGGTCCGCCTGCCGGTACAACCACGGGCGACCAAACCACAGGTAGCCGTCGACATGCCTCCGGGCACGGCGGTTGGTGGTCGCCGACTGTCGCCACCTGCTGTTGGTGACATCGGCCGTAGGCGGAATCCCCAGCGTCACGCACGTCCGCGCCGCCGGCTCGGTCCTGGACCGGCACACGAACGCGTTGTCAGGGTCGCTGCCGGTGTAGCGGCCGAACACGAACGGATGCCCGTTGGAGGAGGTGTTGACGACGAAGTGCTTGCGGCCGTACCCCCGCCGCCTCAGTGCCCTGACGATGGCGGTTCCGCGCGCCACCTCGTTGGCGGTCGAGGAGTAGTGGGTGCTGTTCAGCGCGAACCCGCGGGTGTAGCGGACCCCGGCGCGGGTCAGGATCTTCACCGCCGCGCCCACTCCGCCCTGGCTTCCCGCCGCCGGCCAGTCGGCTGCGCCCGCGTCGATGTAGACGCTGGTGTTCGGAAGCGCGCTGAGCACCCGCGCGGAGTAGGCGATCAGCCGGGAGGGGATCCGTGAGCCGTGCGGCGCACACAGCGCAAAGGGCCCGTCCGGTTGCAAGATGATCGCGGCGTGGGCCGAGCCGACACCTCGGGCGAACCGGTCGGTCCACCGCTTGTAAGACGCCTGCTGGGCGGCGGTGGGGAGCCGCCTGCATGCATCGTGCTCCCACGGCACCATCCGGAAGACCGCCATCTGCACCAACGCGTTCCGGTTCCCGTCCTGCGAGTTCGCCACGTAGTCGCGCACCTTGCTCGCGATCTGGCTGTTCGGGATCCACGCCCCGAACCACTTCGCTTTCGGCCGCAGGGCGATCTTGGCGAGAGTGCGCCGCGTTGTACCGCTCGAGTTCACGTACGGGTCCCACGACTGGTCGGCGGAGCCCTTGTAGACGCCCCACGGGCGACCCGCCAACGGGTTGCCGGTGCCGGTCACGGCCGCCCGGGCGGCGGTCGCGGTCTCGTCCACGGCAGGACCGGTCACGGGCGCTGCGGAACCGGCGGCCGACAGCGACAGGGCCAGTGCGGCGAGGACGGGCACGAGCGTTCGGCGTGGCAGAAACGGGGTCATGAGCTGGCTTTCGAGGAAGGAGGCGTGCCGGTGTCATGGATCGTGGCCGACCCGTCCTGAACGGCCGGCCACGTGGGCACACCAGAATATTCGAAAGACGCAGTTTGTTCCGATTAAATGCGGTTTCGCTGAGAGCCGCCGTCGGTCGCGAGCGCTGGCCGGGTGAGCTCCTGCGCAGGCGGTGGGGTGCGGAAGCCCTTCGCTATCAACCAGATCGGCAGAAACACGAACTCGAACAGTCCGCCGGGGACAAGCAGGACTTGTCCCGATCCAGCGTCCATGTCGAGGGCGCCCAGGAGGTCGAGCGGCACTCCCAGGGTGAGACACGCATACCCGACGAGGCCGAGCACTGCGATGGCTCGAGGGACCAGCCGTGAGACGAAAAGCAGGTAGGTCAGGACGAGGCCCCCGATACCAGTCGGGATGTAGACCCACAGGAGGTGGTTCGGGACGACTTCCAGCTGAGCCAGCAGGTAGACGCCGCAGAAAGTCGAGACGGTGAGCTCGGTGATCCTGAGCACGGGGTACGACAGGGCCAGTCGCGCGTCCACGACCTTCAAGACGGGGTACATCAACAGGCCGATGCCGACGACGGCGATGCCGGAGCACAACATCAGCAGCACGCCGATCGTCAGTGGTGTCCGGTCGGGGTCGCCGTCGACGAACGCCCGGATCAAGGAAGTGCCGAACACGGCGGTGACCATCTGGACGAAGAACAGAATGCCTACGGTGGTCGCGGTACGACTTCTCGAGCTCATGGTGACCCTTCTTCCGCCGACGGCTCGCGGCCGTCCGACGGGTAAAGCATGCGCTCGTTCGGCGAGCCGGCGACAGGTCCAGACGGAAGCCGTCTGGATGCCGGATGGCATTGCGCCGGGTGGTGGCGTCGGCCGGCGCGTTGTGCGGCGGTGCCGGCAAGGACGACGAGCAGGATGCCGGCGAGCTGGGTGGTCGAAGGCTGCTGGTGCAACACCAGGAGCCCGAGCAGGACACCGATGGCGGGCTCCAGCGACATCAGGGTCCCGAATGCGTTGTGCGTCATGTGGCGCAGGGCGAGCATCTCGAGCGCGAACGGCAGCACGGGGAGCAGGATGGCGAGTCCCGCTGCGGCGGCGAGGACGGGGACGGTGAGGTGGCCGGCGGCCTGGGGGATGCCGACGACGGCTGCTGTGGCGGCAGCGACGGGGATGGTGAGCGAGAGTCCGGTGATGCCGGTGAAGCGGTCGCCGATCTTCTGTGTGAGGAGGATGTAGGTGGCCCAGCCGATGGCTGCCAGCACGGCGAACCCAAGACCGGCGGGGTTGATGTCGCCGTGCCAGGGTTCAGTCAGCAGTGCAACGCCTAGTAGCGCGAGGCCTGGCCAGGTGAGGGCTCGCCTGCTACGGCTGCGCACGGCGGCGACGGTCAGCGGGCCGAGGAACTCGATGGCTACGGCGGTGCCGAGCGGGATGCGTTCGATCGCGGCGAGGAACGCGATGGTCACCACACCGGTCGTGACGCCCAGTCCCAGGAGGGTCGGCAGGTCGCGGCGGCGGACCCTGCGCAGCGGAGGGCGTGCCACGGCCAGGAAGATGAGGGCTCCGATGGTGAGCCGGAGCCAGGCAGTTCCGGCCGGACCGACGGCCGAGATCAGGTCCACCGACAGGGCCGAACCGAGCTGGACCGAGAGCATCGCCGCCACGGCCAGTCCCCACGGCGGAACCGCGGCCGTGCGCGAGGCGCGGATGGTCACGTGCGGTGCCGGTGGGTCTGCCAGTCACCGATCACGTCGAGGCGCCGGCGTTGCTGCGTGGCCGCCCCGGCATCGACGCCTCGGTCGCGTTCCCCGAGGTGGCCGACGATGCGCTCCCGGTGCTCGACAGGCTTGTCGTCGTCGTACTTGAACTTGGCCTCGACGCTCAGCACCGCCAGCCGGACGCCCCGGATGCCGGGCAGCATCCGTCCGTACGGCGCCTCGTCGACCGCCACTTCGGCGTGGCCCCCTTCGGGTTGGAAGTCGGCGAGCTGGGCGGTGAGGATCTCCACCTTGCCCTGCGGGTCGTCGACCACCGTGGGCCGGCACACGAACTGCACCGCGCTGTAGTAGCTGGTCGGAACTCCGTCCCGGTCGGGAACGCCTGGCTTGGCTCGCCAGTAGGTCGGGATGTAGGCGTAGTCGCCGACCACGGCCAGCCGCACCTCGGCGGCCGCCTCCAGGTGTGGCCAGACCGGGTTGGGCCGGGCCAGGTGGATGAGCAGCTCGCTGCCGGCGAGGGTGAAGTGGACCGGCAGCACGATCGGGGCCCGGCCGGGGTCGAGGTTGTTGACCGCGAGCATCCCGAACCGGTCGGTGGAGGCCAGCCAGTCCTGCCACTCGGCAGCGTCGGATGCGGCGTCCCAGGGGTGGATGAGCATTCAGTCTCCTTGGTCCGGTGTGGAGCCGGCAGTGATCAGGCGATGGACGACACGGACGTCGGGTCCCAGTCGAGTCAGGTGGGTGGCCAGATCCTCCGCGGCATCGTGCAGTGCCTCGTCGGTCATCGGGTCGAGTGCGTCGAGGATGAACAACGCCGTGGTCGTGTCGTCACGCAGCTGGGTGCGGCGCGCCTGGCGCCAGTTCCAGCGCCGGCAGGTCACGCCGGCGTCGTCGGCCACGGTGTCGAAGGCCTCGTCGCCGGCGGCGCGGACCAGCCGCGGTGGCCCGGCGTAGCGGGCCAGGTCCTCCCCGCCGAGCGGGATCTGGTGCAGCACCGAGACGGCGTTGTAGAGGTCGGTGAGCCGGTTCA
>DASSBE010000178.1:0-24399 GCA_035699065.1 Nocardioidaceae bacterium | reverse complement strand
TGACGATCGACAGGATTCGCCCGCCAGGAAACCTGTCGATCGTCACGAACCAACCGGCTGCCAACAAAGGGCTCAGGGCCCCACGACGAGCGCCGACTCCGCGGGCACCTGGACCCGACCGCCGCTCACCCGGTCGGAGACATCGGGGTCCTTGTCCCAGGCGAGCAGCACCCGGCCCTCGGCGGCGAAGGTGCATGGCTCGGCACCGAGGTTGACCAGAACCTGGTGCTCGCCGCGGCGCATCCAGAACGTGCGTGCCTGCGCGTCGTAGCCGGCATCGACGAGGTCCAGCCTGCCGTCGCGCAGGTCCGCGTGCTCGCGACGCAGCCGGATCAGGTCCTGGTACCAGCCCAGCAACCGGGCGTGCGGTTCGCGCGCGGGCTCGGACCAGTCGAGCTTCGACGCCGCGAAGGTGGCCGGGTCCTGCGGGTCGGGGACCTGCGCCTCGTCCCACCCGTGCGCGGCGAACTCCGCGCGGCGCCCGGACCGCACCGCGTCCGCCAGGGCCGGGTCGGTGTGGTCCGTGAAGTACTGCCACGGCGTCGTGGCACCCCACTCCTCGCCCATGAACAACATCGGGGTCCACGGTGCGGTGAGCAGGATCGCGGCACCGCAGGCGAGCAGCCCGGGTGACAACGTCGCGGACAGTCGGTCGCCGACCGCGCGGTTGCCGACCTGGTCATGGGTCTGCAACGAGGCGACGAAGCGATGGCCCGGCACGGTGGCCCGGTCGACCGGCCGGCCGTGGTGCCGGCCCCGGAACGACGACCAGGTGCCGTCATGGAAGAACGGGGTGCGCATCACCTTCGCCAGCGCTTCCTCGTCGGCGAAGTCGGCGTAGTAGCCCTGCGTCTCTCCGGTCAGCGCGACGTGCAGCGCGTGGTGCACGTCGTCGGCCCACTGGGCGTGCAGTCCGAGGCCGCGCACCTGCGCCCCCGACCCGCGCGGGGTCACGGTGCCGGGGTCGTTGCGGTCGGACTCGGCGATCAGCCACAGCCGCCGACCGGTCCGCTCCGCGAGGGTGTCCACCTCGGCCGTCATCTCCTCGAGCAGATGCCGGGCCCGGTCGTCGTGCAGCTCGTGCACGGCGTCGAGACGCAGAGCGTCGAGATGGAAGTCGCGCAGCCACTGGGTGACGTTGTCGAGCACCCAGCGCCGCACCGGGTCGCTGCCGGGTGCGTCCAGGTTCAGCGCCCGGCCCCACGGCGTCTCGTGCCTGTCGGTCAGGTAGGCGCCGAAGTCGCCGAAGTAGTTCCCGTCCGGACCGAGGTGGTTGTAGACCACGTCCAGGCACACCCCGAGACCCGTGGCGTGCGCGGCGTCGACGAACTGTTGCAGCGCCTCCGGTCCGCCGTACGGCTCGTGCACCGCGAACGGCGCCACCCCGTCGTACCCCCAGCCGTGCCGACCGGGGAACGGTGCGAGCGGCAGCAGCTCGACGAGGGTGACACCGAGCCGCGCGAGGTGGTCGAGTCGCTCCACCGCGGAGGTGAGAGTGCCGTCCGCGGTGAACGTGCCGACGTGCAGCTCGTAGACCACCGCGCCGTCGAGCTCCACTCCGGACCAGGTGTCGTCGGTCCACGGGAAGTCGCCGGGGTCGAACAGCTGCGACCAGCCCTGCGGCCCGTGCGGCAGCCGCAGGCCCTGCGGGTCCGGCCTCGGGTCACCGCCGTCGAGCGAGAAGGCGTACGTCGAGTCCGACTGTGCTGCGACACTCGCGTGCCACCAGCCGTGCGCGTCGCGGGTCATGGGATGCGCCGAGTCGGCCAGCAGCAGCTCGACCTCCTGCGCGGACGGCGCCCACACCGAGAACTCCCGCACCATGATCTCCTCTCCCTCTCGTCTCCGACTTGTCAGAACCCTGTGCGGTTATAGCCGCACAGGGATCTGACAACTCAGCGCGACACCAGCAGCGCCACCGGCATCCGCGCGAACAGGTCCGCGCAGCGCAGGGCTCCGCCGCCGGATACCGACCCGGTCAGCTCGTCACGCCAGGTTCCCTCCGGCAGCGTGACGGTGTGCTCGCCCCAGCCACCGGACGCGTCGAGCCGGTGCGGCGCACGGGTCACCACGCAGGCGACGGTCCCGGTGCGCACGAAGCCCAGCGCATGCTCGGTCGAGGACTCCAGCGGCTGGTAGGTGGCGTGGTCCCCGAAGCACGCGCCCAGCTCCCGTCGTATCCGCAGTGCCCGGGAGGTGACCAGCAGCTTCTCGTCGTCGAGGTCCTGCGGGCCCGTGTCCTCGAGCCGTGCCAGGCGCCGCTCGCGTTCGCCGTAGTCGACCTCCCGCCGGTTGTCGGGGTCGACCAGGGACAGGTTCACGATCTCGCAGCCCTGGTAGACGTCGGCCACCCCGGGAAGCAGCAGCTGCAGCAGCTTCTGGGCGAGCACGGTGGCCCGGATGGTGTCCTGGTTCTCGAGTACGGCGAGGTCGACCGCCTCCTTCAGGGCGCCGGGCAGCAGCGCACGGTCGGCGAGGTCGAGGACCCGCGCCTCGTAGCCCGGGTCGCCGTCGACCCAGGCGGTGAGCTGCTTGGCCTCACGCATCGCCTTGGTGAGGTAGTCGTGCAGCCGGTCGGCCGAGATGTCGCCGGCCCCGACCAGCGTCTGCCACAGCAGGTGGGCGGTGGGCAGGTCGACACCGAGCTCCGTGGCGGCGTCGCGGAAGACGTCCGAGCAGCGTTGCCAGGACAGTGTGTCGGCGGCGACCGCGATCAGCCGGGCGCGGACGTCCTCGCTGCGCTTGGTGTCGTGCGTGGACAGGGTGGTCATTCCCAGCGGCCAGTGCTCCTGCTGCGCGCAGGCCCACTCGTGCAAGGCGTCGGGGCCAGCGGTGTCCAGCACGGAAGGGTCGCCGCCGACCTCGTTCAGGGCGACCAGCCGGTGCCAGCGGTAGAAGGTGGTGTCCTCGATGCCCTTGGCCATCACCGGGCCCCAGGTCTGCTGGAGCCGGACCGCGAAGTCGACGGCCGGCACCTCGTCGTGGTGCTCGGCCATCGCCAGGTCCACGAGCTGCTCCAGCTCGGCGCGCAGGTCGGGGCGCGCGGCGACCGCCTCGTCGAAGGCTTGCTGGAGCCTGCCGCGGGCCAGCGGGGTGAGCCGCTTGTCGGGACGGACGTAGGCGCGGTACACCTCACCCGCGACCAGGAGCTCCACCACCGCTTCCTGGAGCCGGTCCGGGTCCGCGTCGGGGAACACCTCCCGTGCCCGCCGGGTGAGCCGCTGCAGCTCGGGGCCGAGCAGGTCGTCGACGACGGCGCGTTTGGCGCGCTCGACGGCCGCCTCGAGGTCAGGGTCGCCGCCGGCCTCGCCCCAGGTCCGGTCGAGCACCGGTGTCGCCGCGGGATCGACGAGTGCGGTGGAGACAGCGAGCAGTGCGTCGTACCCGGTGGTTCCCTCGCACGCCCATGAGGAAGGCAGCCGTTCGTGGCCCTCGAGAATCTTCTCCACCCAGATCCCGGTTCCCGGGTGGGTGGCGGCGCGCAGCCGGCGCAGGTAGCCCTCGGGGTCGGCGAGCCCGTCGGGATGGTCGATCCGGAACCCCTCGATGACGCCGCGGTGGTTGAGGTCCAGCAGCAGCCGGTGCGTCGCCTCGAAGACCTCCGGCAGCTCGACACGGACCGCGATCAGCTCGCCGATGTCGAAGAACCGGCGGTAGTTGAGCATCGCGTCGGTGTCACGCCAGTGCGCGAGCTGGTAGTGCTGCCGGGCCAGCACGTCGGCGACGTCGCCGTCCTCGGTGCCCGGCGCGACCGGCAGGACGTGGTCGAAGTAGCGCAGCACCGGCTCGCCGTCGTGCTCGGCGAGCTCGATCTCGCGGGCACCGAGCACCTCGGCCAGCGTGCCGCCGAGGATCGGCAGCCCGAGCCGGCCACCACCGGCCTTCCAGTCGATGTCGAACCAGTGCGCGGTCGACGCGTCACGACCCTCGCGCAGCACCTGCCACAGCGGCCCGTTGGCGTACTCGGGCGCCACGAACGCCATGTGGTTCGGCACCACGTCGACGATGATCCCGAGCCCCTGTGCCCGGGCCGCCTCGGCCAGGGCGAGCAGGTCCGGCTCACCGCCGAGGTCGTCGCTGATCCGGGTGTGGTCGAGGACGTCGTACCCGTGCAGGGAGCCGGGGACCGCCTGCAGCACCGGGGACAGGTAGAGGTGGGTGACGCCGAGCGAGGCCAGGTAGGGCACCCGGGCCCGGGCGTCGGCGAAGGTGAAACCGCCGTGCAGCTGCAGTCGGTAGGTGGCGGTCACGCGGGCTTCGTTCCCTGCGGTGCCGGGCTGAAACCTCGCCCCGGACGGCTCGGGCCGTCCCGGACCGGATCGATCACGAGCACACGTCCTTCGGAAGCGGCAGCCTGGGGACCCCGCCGAGCCGGCGGTGGAAGCGCACGTGGTCGGCATACCTGTCCAACGCCTCCCAGAGCGCTTCGTGTGCCGTCCACGGCAGCGGCTCGTCCCCGTCCTGCCAGGTGGGACCGAAGCCCACCCACACCGGGGTCCACCCGGCGGCGACATCCCAGTCGCCCCGGTGCCTCAGGAGCAGTCCGCGACGGATCTGGAACGCCCTCCGTGCTCCGTCGGTGCAGACCGGCGCGGTCCGCACCGGCCACACCGTCAGGTCCAGCGCCATCAGTGCGAGCTCCAGGTCGCCGAGGACCCGCGGCGCGACGAGCACGGTGGCAACGTTCTCGTGCGGGGCGCGTCTCACATCCCGCACGCTAACCCGAGTGCCACCGGCTCGTCAGCCCTGCTTCTCCGCGCCGATCGTGGTGTCCTCGCCGTGACCGGTGTGCACCACGGTCTCGTCGGGCAGCACGAAGAGCCTCGACCGGATGGAGTCGATGATCAGGTCGGCGTCGCTGAACGACCGGCCGGTGGCGCCCGGACCGCCCCGGAAGAGCGTGTCGCCGGTGAACACCTCCCCGAGCTCCTGGGCGTAGAAGCAGACCGCGCCTGGCGCATGGCCGGGAGTGTGCAGCACGCGCAACGGGGTGCCACCGACCTCGATCACCTGCTCGTCGGCGAGGTCGGCGTCCCATCGCCGGTTCGGGTGGGTGAGCTCCCAGAGCGGGGCGTCGTTCGGGTGCAGGTGCACCCGCGCGCCGGTCGCCTCCGAGAGCTCGGGCGCGACCCGGACATGGTCGTCGTGGGCGTGCGTGCACAGGATCGCCTTGACCCGGCGGTCGCCGACCACTGCCCGGATCGCGGCGACGTCGTGCGGCGCGTCGACCACGACGCACTCGTCCTGGTCGCCGATCACCCACACGTTGTTGTCCACGTCGAAGGTCTCGCCGTCCAGGCTGAACGTGCCCGACGTGACCGTCTTGTCCACCCGCACCGTCATCAGAGGATCACCACCGAGCGGAGCACGTTGCCTGCATGCATCCGGTCGAAGGCGGCCTCCACGTCGTCGAGCCCGATCTTCTCGGTGACGAACGCGTCCAGGTCCAGTCGCCCCTGCTGGTAGAGGTCGACGAGCATCGGGAAGTCCCGCGACGGGAGGCAGTCGCCGTACCAGCTCGACTTCAGGGCACCGCCGCGGCCGAACACGTCGATCAGGGGGATGTCCGGCACTTTCATCTCGGGGGTGGGCACGCCGACGAGTACGACGGTGCCGGCGAGGTCGCGGGCGTAGAAGGCCTGCTTCCACGTCTCGGGCCGGCCGACCGCGTCGATCACGACGTCGGCGCCGAACCCTCCGGTGAGCTCCTGGATCGCCGCGACCGGGTCCTTGTCCGTGCTGTTCACCGTGTGCGTGGCGCCCAGCTTCGTGGCCCACTCGAGCTTCTGGTCGTCGAGGTCGACGGCGATGATCTTCGAGGCGCCAGCCAGCCGGGACCCGGCCACGGCGGCGGACCCGACACCGCCGCAGCCGATCACGGCGACGCTCATCCCGCGGCCGACGTTGCCGGTGTTGATCGCCGCACCGAGCCCGGCCATCACGCCGCAGCCGAGCAGACCGACCGCGGCCGGGTCGGCCGACGGGTCCACCTTCGTGCACTGTCCGGCGTGGACCAGGGTCTTCTCGGCGAACGCACCGATGCCCAGTGCCGGGGTCAGCTCGGTGCCGTCCTCGAGGGTCATCTTCTGGGTGGCGTTGAACGTGTCGAAGCAGTACCACGGCTCGCCGCGGTCGCAGGCCCGGCAGTCGCCGCAGACCGCACGCCAGTTGAGGATCACGAAGTCACCGGGAGCGACCGACTCGACGCCCGCACCGACCGTCTCGACCACACCCGCGGCCTCGTGGCCGAGCAGGAACGGGAACTCGTCCTTGATGCCGCCCTCGCGGTAGTGCAGGTCGGTGTGGCACACCCCGCAGGCCTGGATCTTCACGACCGCCTCACCGGGCCCGGGATCGGGGACGTTGATCGTCTCCACGGCCACCGGGGCACCCTTGCTCCTGGCGACGACTGCACGAACCTGCTGCATGGAACCTCCTCGACGACGTGTCCCCGGGAACGCCACCCTATCCGCGCGGATGCGCCGTGCGGCCTGCGGTCACCTCGAGAACAGCCACCCGGTGGCCAGCACGTATCCGGCGAGCAGCACCAGGCCGAGCACACGTGGCAGCTTCCCGGTCCGGTGGCCGGCGAGCAGCAGCAGGGGCAGGACGACGGTCACCATCGCCACCGGCACCACCGGGGAGCCCTTGCCGACCGCGAGCGGGCTGACCAGCGCCCCGAGCCCGATGGACACCGTGGCGTTGTAGGCGACCGCGCCGACCGCGCCGGCGACGACGACCTCGGTGACGCCGCGACGGTGCGCCGCCCAGACCAGTGCCACCATCTCGGCACTGGTGGCCAGCGCGAGCACGGTCAGCCCGATCACCGACTCGGTCACCCCGAACACCTCGACCAGTCCCCCGGCGCCACGCACCGCGAGGAAGCCTCCGGCGACCATGCCGAGCAGCCCGAGCAGCAGGATCAGCAGCTCCCGCGACGGCTCGCGGCCGGTGCTTCCCGCGTCGTCCTCCGCGGCGTCCTCCGCGGCGTCCTCCGCGAGCTCACCGACCACGGGCGGCGCCTGCTCCCGCAGCCAGACCCAGACCACGCCGGCGAGGTAGGCCAGCACCAGGACCGCGCCCTCGAGACGGCTCATCACGCCGTTCCACAAGAACGCCACCGTGAGCACACCGGCCACCGCGGCGCCCCCGGCGTACTCCAGCACCCTCCGGCTGACCGGCAAGCCGGTGAAGAGCGCGGCCAGCCCGAGGCTGAGGGTGAGGATGACCAGGTTCGCGCCGACCGCGTCCCCGGCGGCGAGTGCGGGGTGCCCCTGCCCGGAGGCGAGCATCGCGGTGACCGCCTCCTCCGGCTCCGCGCCGGCGACCAGCACGCCGAGCGCCAGCACGCTCACCCCGAGCCTGGCCGCGGCACCACGCAGGTGCTCCGCGAACGCCTCGGCCCCGGCGGTCAGCAGCAGCGCCCCGAGGACGAGCGCGAGCACGGAGAGCACGGCGGTCATCCCGGCATTCTGGCCGATGCAACCGATCGGCGCGCTTTCGCGTCTTGGAGGCAGAAATCGCGGAAGGATGGTGAGCACAGGTGCAGTGCGCGGTTGAGACGAAAGCAGTCGACGGGATGGGATCTTCCACGTCCGCGGCCAAGGACGCGGAGTTCGAGGCCTACATGGCTGCCCGCCAGCCGAGCCTGCTGCGTACGGCGTACCTGCTCACCGGCGACCGGCACTCCGCCGAGGACCTGGTGCAGACGGCGCTCGCCAAGCTGTACCTGTCGTGGGACAAGGTGCAGCGACGTGAGCTGACCGACGGGTACGTCCGCCGGATCATGGTCAACGAGAACAACTCGCTGTGGCGACGTGCGTGGAAGCGCAAGGAGGTCACCACCGACGAGGTCCCCGACCGGACGGGCGTGCACGACTTGCCCGATGACGGCCGGCGCGCCGCGCTGTGGGACTTCGTGCAGACCTTGCCGAAGAAGCAGCGCGCGGTGATCGTGCTGCGCTTCTACGAGGACCTCAGCGAGGCGGAGACCGCCGACATCCTCGGCATCTCGGTCGGCACCGTGAAGTCACAGGCCAGCCGGGCGCTGGCCTCGATGCGGACGCGGGTGCACGGCCAACCCATGCTCACCCGGGAGGGGGACCACGATGAATGACCTCAACCAGAAGGACGAGCTGGTCCGCGAGCTGCACCAGCGTTCCCAGGACGTGGGCGGCCACCCGATCGGGCTCGACGCGGTCAAGCACAGCGCCCGGGGCATCCGGCGTCGCCGACGCGTGGTCACCGGCACCGTCGCCGCCGCCGTCCTCGCCGTGGCGGTGCCCGCGGGCATGGCCGTGACCGGCGGTCTTCACCAGAGCTCACCCGATCCCGTCGCACCGGGCCCGAAGGTGACCAGGACCGCGACCCCGCAGCCGAAGCCGAAGCCGGTCGGCGAGGTCACCCTCACCACCGACGGGCTGTCCCGCAGCGGTGAGCCCAGGATCGGCTACGTGTACGGCTCCCAGATCATCCAGGATGACGGCACCGCGACCGAGGTGGACCAGCAGTACGCCGACCTTGCGCCCTACGCGGGCGGGTGGATCGGGCTCGCGTTCGGGCAGGGCGAGTACGCCGTCACCGTCCTGGACCAGGACGGGGACGTCACCGGCTCGTCTCCCGGCGGGCAGTCGATCGCGGTCACCTCCGACCGCAGCCACCTCGCGTACTTCGAGTCGTCGCGGGACGGCGGCGTGCTCACCGCGGTGTCCGCCGACGGCGGCGCCCCGGTCACCTGGGAGTTCGCGGCCGGGAGCGCCGTGACACCGGTGGGCATGCTCGGCGCCGACACCGTGGTCTACGAGGAGAGCAGCGTCGACCCGGTGGTGATGGTGGCGACTCCCGACGGCAGGACCACACCGGTGCCCGGGCTGATGGCGGCGGGCGGTGCCTCCGACGCGGCCGGGCTGATCTCGGGACAGACCGAGTCGAGGGACGACGGCGGTTCGTGCTGGGCGGTCGTGGACCCCGGGGCGAAGAACCCCCGGCTGTGGGACACCTGCGACTTCCAGCTCGGGCAGTTCAGTCCGGACGGCCGCTACCTGCTCGCCTCGGCCGGGTACGGCGACGGACTGGGCGCCTCCGACGTCGCGATCCTCGACGCGCGCACCGGCGAACCCGTCGTGGACTACACCCGCGCTGGACGCGACAACCTCTTCGTCCACGAGGCGGTGTGGGAGGACGACAGCCACGTCCTGGCGTCGGTCTTCCGTGACGGCGAGTGGACGATGGTGCGGATGGATCTCGAGGGCAGTCTCTCCGCGGCGTCGCCCGCCGTGCCGGGTGACGAGATGTCCTGGCCGTTCGAGTTCTCGGCACGCCCGTAGCCGCCCCACCGGTCACCGGGCGAGCCGGCTCTGTCAGGCGCTGTCAGGCGACGATCGTGGTGACCGGCATCGAGGAGTCCGCGGGCAGGTCGAGCGCGGAGGCGGCCCGGCCGCGGGCGACCAGCTCCGAGCCGAGCGCGGCGACCATGGCGCCGTTGTCGGTGCACAGCCCGGGCCGCGGCACCCGGACCCGGATCCCCTTCGCGGCGGCCCGTTCCTCGGCGATCACGCGCAGCCGCGAGTTGGCTGCCACGCCGCCGCCGATCAGGATGTCGTCCACGCCGTGCACGAGCGCGGCATCGACCGCCTTCCGGGTGAGTACGTCGCACACGGCCTCCTGGAACGAGGCGGCCACGTCCTCGACCGGGACCGGCTCGCCGGAACGTTCCCTGGCCTCGACCCAGCGGGCGACCGCGGTCTTGAGCCCGGAGAACGAGAAGTCGAACCGGTGTCGTTCCAGGTCGCGGTTGCCGGTCAGCCCACGCGGGAAGTCGATCGCGACGGAGCTGCCCGAGCGCGCCGCCTTGTCGATGTAGGGGCCGCCGGGGAACGGCAGCCCGAGCAGCCGGGCGACCTTGTCGAAGGCCTCCCCCGCCGCGTCGTCGATGGTGGCTCCCAGCGGGTCCACGCCGACCGTCACGTCCGTCACCTTCAACAGCGAGGAGTGCCCGCCGCTGACCAGCAGCGCGATGCACGGCTGCGGCAGCGGGCCGTGCTCGAGCTGGTCGACGGCCACGTGCGAGGCCAGGTGGTTCACCCCGTAGATCGGCTTGCCGAGCCCGATCGCGAGCGCCTTCGCGGCGGCCACCCCGACCAGCAGCGCGCCGGCGAGTCCAGGCCCGCTGGTCACCGCGATCGCGTCCACGTCGTACATCGCGATGCCGGCGCTCTCGCAGGCCCGCTCGATGGTGGGGACCATCGCCTCGAGGTGAGCGCGGGAGGCCACCTCGGGGACCACGCCCCCGAACCGGGCATGCTGCTCCACGCTGGACGCCACCGCGTCGGCGAGCAGGGTGCGGCCACGGACGATGCCGACACCGGTCTCGTCGCACGACGTCTCGATGCCCAGCACCAGTGGTTCGTCTCCGGAAGCAGCCATGTCCCTATCCTGCCCCGCCCGGTCCGGCGCGACCCGGTGTCCCCCCGCCCAGCGCCCGGTGCAGCACGAGCGCGTCGCTGCCGTCGCGGTAGTAGCGGCGCCGCCGGTCGATCTCCACGAACCCCTCGGCGGCGTAGAACGCGAGCGCCCCGGTGTTGCGCGCTCCGACCTCGAGGAGCATCCGGAGCGCGCCGTCGGCGGCGGCGCGACCGGTGATCGCGGTCAGCAGGGCGTGTGCGACCCCTCGCCTGCGGCATTCGGCGTCGACGCCGATCCGCTGCAGGTCGACCAGGTCGCCGGCGCGCATGGTGACCGCGTAGCCGACCAGGTCCTCGCCGGCGACGGCGACCAGCGCGGTCCGGTCCGCAGCGGTCAGCTCGGCCACCACGGACGCCCGGGACCACGCGTCCGCACCGAACAGGGTGTGCTCGAGGGCGGCGACGGCGACGGCGTCCGCTCCCGTCGCGGGTCGGACGATCATGTGACCCGCTTGGGCTTCCCCGGCTCGGCGACGTCGGGGCGGCGCAGGTACAACGGCTCGGGGTCGAGCAGCTCGACCCGTTCCTGGGCGACCACCTCCGCGAGCACTGCCGCCGACGGGTTCTCCGGGGCCACGAACACCGGGAACGCGTCCGGGTAGAGCAGCGCGCCGCGTCCCACGACGGGTCGGGTCGTCGCGGCGTCGGACGGCTTGCTGACGTGGGGCCCGTCCAGCCGGGTGCCCTGTGCGTCGTACGACGCGAGGTAGACCTCCTTGCGCCGGGCGTCGGTGGCGACCAGGAACCCGCCGGACAGGTCACCGGAGCGTCCGGCCGCGCCCGACCCGGCCTCGACGGCCTCGGCGGCGAGCACGTCGAGCGTGCACACCCCGTACACCGGGATCCCCAGGACCGCGCTGAGCGTCCGGGCGGTGACCAGGCCGACCCGGAGCCCGGTGAACGGTCCCGGGCCGACACCGACGGCGACCGCGGTCAGGTCCTGCCGCACGATCCCGGCCTCGGCCAGCACGGCGGCGATCCCGGGTGCGAGCAGCTCGCCGTGCCGCATCGCGTCGACGGTGGTCGAGGCGGCCACCACCGTGTCCCCGTCGTGCAGGGCGACGGTGACGGCGGGGGTGGCGGTGTCGAAGGCGAGCAGCACGTGTGTGAGGTTACGCGAGCGCGTCGCGGAGGCCGGAACCGATCCAGCGTGCACCCACCGGCGCGAAACGGAGCCGGCGCACGTCGCTGCCGTCGCCACCGTCATCGCCCTGCGCACGGGTCAGGGTGACCTCCAGCCGGGTCTCGGCCAGTGTCTCGGCCACACCCTCGCCCCACTCGACGACGGTGACCGCGTCGTCGAGGGAGGTGTCCAGGTCCAGGTCGTCGAGCTCCGCGACGCCACCGAGGCGGTAGGCGTCCACGTGCACCAGCGCGGGCCCGCCGACCAGCGACGGGTGCACCCGCGAGATCACGAAGGTCGGCGAGGTGATGTCCCCGCGCACCTTCAGGCCGGCGCCGACGCCTTGGGTGAACGTGGTCTTCCCGGCGCCCAGGTCACCGGTGAGGATCACGAGGTCACCGGCCCGCAGCACGCCGGCGAGCTTCTCCCCGAGGGCCCGGGCCTGCTCCGCGGTCTCGGCGACCTTCTCCACCGGGAGCGCCTTGGCCATCGTGATCGCGGTGCCGACCCGGGCCACCTCGCCGTAGCCGAGGTGCTCCCAGAACCGGACCGTGCCGGGCAGCTCGGCGCGTGCGGCGAGCCGGAGCCCGTCGTACCCACGCTCGTGCGCGACCCGCTCGGCGGCACCGACCAGCGCACCGGCCACTCCCATGCCCTGGGCCTCGGGGTGCACCGCGACCCGGCGCAGCCCGATCAGGTCAGCGTGGTCCGCGAACAGCAGCGCACCGACCGGGCCGCTCCCGGAGACCGCGAGCAGCCCGCCGTGCCGCGCCAGGGACGCGGCCACCGACACGGCCGTCTCGTCGGTCGCCGTCGACGGCGGGTCAAGCACCTCGCGGGCACCGAACCCGGCGTGGATCACCGCCACCACGTCTGCGGCGTGCTCCGGACCGACCTCGTGCACGGTGACCGACCCGGTGACGAGCTGGTCGGTCACGACGCCCTCGTCGAGGCGCCGTGCGCGTCGGCCTGCTCGACCATCCGGTCCAGCGCCTCGTCGACCTGCTCCCGGCGCTCGAGGATCACCATGTGGCCGGCCCCGAGACACTCCACGAGGTCCGCGCCGGGAATCAACGACGCCATCTTGCGGCTGAGCCCGATCGAGGTGAGCCTGTCCTTGTCGCCGCAGATCACCACCGTCGGAACGCGCGCGAACGCGTGCATCACCGAGAACTGGTCGAACGCGTCGAAGTTCGGGAAGAACTCGGCAAGGACCTCGAACGAGGTCTGCGCGAGCATCTCGTCGACGAACTCGACATAGGAGGCGGGAACCGCGTCACCGAAGGCGAGCCTGGCGGTGGCCAGGAAACCGATGTCGGAGCCGGCGCGCCGCACGCCGTCGACCAGGCCGGGGCTGCGGGCGAGGCCGGCGACGAGCCGCGGCGTGACCTGGCTCATCAACCGGTCCGGGAGGAACGGGGCGATCGCCGCATTCGTCCTGAGGTCACCGGCGGTCGTGGAGACCAGGCCGACACCCACCACCCGCGTCCCGAACAGCTCGGGGTGCTGGTCGGCCAGCGCCATGATCGTCATCCCGCCCATCGAGTGGCCGACCAGGACCACCGGTCCCTCGGGAACCAGCTGGTCGAGGACCGACACCAGGTCGTGCCCGAGCTGGTCGATGGTGGCGTTCTCCCGCGACGAGCGGGCGGACCGGCCGTGCGAGCGCTGGTCGTAGAAGACCATCCTGCGGCTGCCGCGGAAGTGCTCGCGCTGGAAGTGCCAGCAGTCGAGGTTCAGCGCGTACCCGTGCACGAACACCAGCGTCGCCCGGTCGGGGTCCGGCTCGTCGGGTTCGTCGACCTCCGCGTGCAGGGCGACACCGTCGCCGGCGATGACGGTGACCGGGTCCGAGCGCAGCTCGCCGAACCCCTCCTCGCCCGGGCCGGCGCGGCGGGCGGACACCAGCCGCTTCTCGGCGAACATCCCCGCGACCGCCCCGGCGGCGATCGTTCCGGCGGCGGCCGCCACGATGCCGACGGCCTTGCGTCGACGCGTGCTCATCTGCTGCTCACCCGCCACTTCCCACGTAGCTTCGGCGGATCCGGCCGCCGATCCGGGTCACGATCTCGTAGGAGATGGTGCCGCAGGCGTCGGCCCAGTCCTGGGCGGTCGGTTCACCGTCGCGGCCGGGGCCGAAGAGTACGACGGGATCACCGGCGGCCGCGGGGTCGTCCTCGAGGTCGACCACGAACTGGTCCATGCACACCCGTCCCGCGATCGGACGCACCCGGCCCGCGGCGAGCACCGGGGCCTTCGACGAGCCGTGCCGGGGGATGCCGTCGCCGTACCCCATCGGCACCACGCCGATCGTGGTGTCCCGGTGGGTGACGTAGGTGTGGCCGTAGGAGACGCCGGAGCCCGCGGGGACCCGCTTGGTCAGGGCCAGCCGGCCGCGGACGGTCATCGCCGGGACCAGGTCCAGCTCGGCCGAGGAGGCGATGCCGGGGACCGGGGTGAGGCCGTACGACGCGATGCCGCACCGGACCAGGTCGAACCAGGACGAGGGGCGGGTCACGGCACCCGCGGAGTTGCACAGGTGCCGCACCTCGGGGGTCAACCCGCCCGCGTCGACCACCTTCAGCGCCGCCCGGAACGCTTGCTCCTGGGTGTCGTTGGCCGGGTGGCGCGGCTCGTCGCTGCACGCGAAGTGGGACCAGATGCCGGTGACCCGCAGCAGGCCTTCCTGCTCCGCGCGGGCGGCCGCGTCGACCAGGCCCGGCCACAGCGCGTCGGTGGAGCCGCCGCGGTTGAGCCCGGTGTCCACCTTGAGCTGCACCCGCGCGGTTGCACGCACCGCACGGGCCGCCGCGGTGATCTCGTCGAGCTCGGCCACGGTGTAGGCAGTGACGTCGATGTCGGCCTCCACGGCGCCGCGGTAGTCCTCGCCCGGGACGGTCAGCCAGGTGAGGATCCGGCCGGTGTCACCGGAGGTGCGCAGCGCGAGCGCCTCTTCCATCGTGGCCGCGCCGAGCCAGTCGGCGCCGCCGTCGCGGGCGGCGCGGGCGACCGGGACCATGCCGTGCCCGTAG
Organism: Nocardioidaceae bacterium; assembly: GCA_035699065.1. Classification (GTDB taxonomy): domain Bacteria; phylum Actinomycetota; class Actinomycetes; order Propionibacteriales; family Nocardioidaceae; genus Nocardioides_C. Next base: position 9,781 of record DASSBE010000178.1, on the reverse strand, counting down.
CCGTCGGCCTTGACCACCGTCATCATCTGCCGGCCCTGGACCCGGTCCTTGAGAGTCGCGACGTTGTGCCGGATGGCGTCGAGGTCGACGATGATCTCGGCGCGCGGACGTGAGGCGACGGAGTCGTTCATGGCGGGCTCCATCCTCGCACTGCGACCGGCTCAGTCGGCGCAGGGGGCGAGCAGCGTCCGGCACACGTCGGGCACCGCGGCCGCGACCTCGGAGGCGACGACCGGGCCTCCCCGGCCGGCCCGGGTCGCGGCGGCGCCGTGCAGCCAGGCGCCGACCGAGCCCGCGTCGAACGGGGACAGGCCGGTCGCCAGCAGCGCCCCGCACAACCCCGCGAGCACGTCTCCCGCCCCCGCCGTGGCCAGCCATGGCACACCGCTCGTGGTGGCCCGGACCCGTCCGTCGGGTGCCGCGACCAGGGTGTGCCTGCCCTTGAGGAGTACGACGCAGCCGAACCGTCGCGCGGCCGCCCGGACGTGCTCCAGCTGCTCGGCCTCCACCGCGGCACGCTCGACATCCAGCATCCGGGCCAGCTCACCGGCGTGCGGGGTGAGCAGCGCGGGCACCCCGAGCGGCCCGGTGACGTGGCTCAGTCCGTCGGCGTCGACCACCACCGGCACCCCCGGCTCGACCGAGGCCTGCAGCGCGTCTGCGGCGTCGGCTCCTCCGCCGGAGCCGACGACCCAGGCCTGCACCCGGCCGTCCCCGACCACGACCTCAGGGTGCTCCGCGCGGACCAGGTCGGCCGCCTGCCCGTCGTACCTGACCATCCCGGCCAGGCCGCACGCCGCCCCCGAGACGCAGAGCACCCCGGCACCGGGGTACTGCCGCGAACCAGCGCGGACGCCGACGACCCCGCGGGTGTACTTGTGGTCGTCCGGCTCCGGGACCGGCAGGAGCGCCGCGACGTCGGCGGCCTGCAGCGCGGTGACGGCCGCGTCGGGCAGGTCGAGGCCCAGGTCGACGAGGTGCACCGCACCGCACGCCCGGGCGGCCGGGTCGACCAGGTGCGCGATCTTGTGCGTGCCGAAGGTGACGGTCACAGTGGCGCTCACGTGCCGGCCGTCCAGCTGTCCCGTGTCGACGTCGACGCCGCTCGGCACGTCGACGGCGACGAACGGCAGACCGGCCAGCGCCTCGACCGCCGCGGCCGCGTCCGGGCGCAGACCGGCGCGGCCGCCGATGCCGACGATGCCGTCGACGACCAGGTCCGGGCGCCGGACCGCCGCGACGTCGTCGACCACCCGGCCACCGGCGGCCCGCAGCGCGGCGAGGCCCTTGGCATGCGCCTTCGCCGGGTTCAGCAGCAGCGCCTGCACCCCGACACCGCGGCGGGCCAGCAATGCCCCGGCGTGCAAGGCGTCGCCGCCGTTGTCACCGGATCCGACCAGCAGCAGCACCTGTCGGCCGTAGCCGGAACCGAGCAGGTCGAGCAGAGCGTGTGCCAGGCCCGCGGCGGCACGCTGCATCAGCGCGCCCTCGGGAAGGTCGGCCATCAGGGCGGCCTCGGCGGCACGTACCTGCTCGACCGTGTGCGCGCTTCGCATGGGGGTCAGCTCTCCAGGACGACCACGGCCGAGGCGATTCCCGCGTCGTGCGACAGGGACACGTGCACGCTCGTGACGCCGAGGTCGTTGGCGCGCGAGAGCACCGTGCCCCGGACCTCGAACTGTGGGTCGCCGGTCGCCTCGTTGATGATCTCCGCATCCAGCCAGCCCATCCCGATCGGGGCGCCGAGCGCCTTCGCGAGCGCCTCCTTGGCCGCGAACCGGGCCGCGAGCGAGGCCAGGGGGCGCTCCCGTTCCTGGACGGTGAACAGCCGTTGCCGCAGGGCCGGAGTGCGCTGCAGGGACTCCCCGAACCGGTCGATGTCGACGACGTCGATCCCGACTCCTACCACGGCCACCGCGCCGGCCCTACTCGACCGTGACGGACTTGGCGAGGTTCCGCGGCTGGTCGACGTCGTGGCCCATGGAGCTGGCGAGCTCGCAGGCGAACAGCTGGAGCGGCACGACCGACAGCATCGGCTGCAGCAGGGTCGGCACCTTCGGCAGCCGGATGATGGTGTCGGCGTACGGCGTGACCTCCTCGTCCCCCTCCTCCGCGAGGACGATGGTGCGTGCCCCGCGCGCACGGACCTCCTGGATGCCGCTGATCATCTTGTCGTGCAGCATGTCGCGGCCCTGCGGCGGCACCACGCAGATCACCGGCAGCCCTTCCTCGATCAGCGCGATCGGGCCGTGCTTGAGCTCCCCGGCAGCGAACCCCTCGGCATGGATGTAGGCGAGCTCCTTGAGCTTGAGGGCGCCCTCGAGGGCGATCGGGTAGCCCGCGTGCCTGCCGAGGAACAGCACCGACTTCCGGTCGGCGAGCTCGTGGGCGAGGTCGAGCACCTGCGCGGAGTCGTCGAGCACCCGCTGGATGTGCGCGGGCATCTGGTCCAGCTCGTTCATGATCTGGCTGATCTCGTCGCCGAACTTGGTGCCCCGGACCTGCGCGAGATACAGGCCGAGCAGGTAGCAGGCCACCAGCTGGGTCAGGAAACCCTTGGTCGAGGCCACCCCGATCTCGGGACCGGCGTGGGTGTAGATCACCGCGTCGGACTCGCGCGGGATCGTCGAGCCGTTGGTGTTGCAGATCGCCAGCACCTTCGACCGCTGCTCACGGGCGTGCCGGATCGCCATCAGCGTGTCCGCGGTCTCCCCGGACTGGCTGATCGCGACGACGAGGGTGTCGCGGGTCAGGATCGGGTCACGGTAGCGGAACTCGTGGGACAGCTCGACCTCGCACGGGATCCGCGTCCAGTGCTCGATGGCGTACTTGGCCACCAGACCGGCGTAGAAGGAGGTGCCGCAGGCGATGATGATCACCTTGTCGATGTCGCGCAGGTCCTCGTCGGAGAGCCGCATCTCGTCCAGCTCGAGCTGCCCCTGCTGGTCGTGCCGGCCCAGCAGCGAGGCGGCGACCGCCCCCGGCTGCTCGTGGATCTCTTTGCGCATGAACCAGTCATAGCCGCCCTTCTCCGCGGCGGAGAGGTCCCAGTCCACGTGGTACGGCGTACCGGTCCCCGGGTTGCCGTCGAAGTCGGTGACCTCGACCCCGTCGCGGGTGATGGTCACCACCTGGTCCTGGCCGAGCTCGAGGGCGTCACGGGTGTGCTCGATGAACGCCGCCACGTCGGAGGCGAGGAAGTTCTCTCCCTCGCCGATTCCCACCACGAGCGGGGAGTTGCGGCGTGCGGCGACGACCCGGTCGGGGTCCCGGGCGTCCACGGCGACCAGGGTGAAAGCACCCTCGAGCCGACGGCAGACGGCCTGCATGGCCTCGGTGAGGTCTGCGCCGGCGGCCACCTCGGCACCGAGCAGGTGCGCGGCCACCTCGGTGTCGGTCTCCGAGCCCAGCTCGTGCCCGGCGGCCTCGACCTCGGCCCGGAGCGCGGCGAAGTTCTCGATGATCCCGTTGTGCACCAGCGCGACCCGGTCGTGCTGGCCGAGGTGCGGGTGCGCGTTGCGGTCGTTGGGCGCGCCGTGGGTCGCCCAGCGGGTGTGCCCGATCCCGGTGCAGGACGGCGGCAGCGGGTGGTCGGCGATCGCCTTCTCGAGGTTCGCCAGCTTGCCGGCCTTCTTGTCCCCGGCGATCCGGCCGTCGTGGACCAGCGCGATCCCGGCGGAGTCGTACCCGCGGTACTCCAGCCTCCTCAGGCCCTCTACCACGATGCCCTGGGCCTGCCTGGCGCCGACGTACCCCACGATTCCACACATGGGCGGTACTTTACGGGAGCCACCGGCGCCGCCCGGGGAGGCGGTGGCACCACCTGCGAGAATGCCGGTCATGGCCTCAGCGCACGGCGGTGCCGGTGACCGCGAGCCCTCGCCCTACGTCGAGCTGGACCGTGCCGCCTGGGCCGCGCTGGGAGCGGCCACCGAGCAGCCGCTGTCCCCCACCGAGATCGAACGCGTGCGCGGCCTCGGCGACGAGCTCGACCTCGACGAGGTGCAGCAGGTGTACCTGCCGGTGTCGCGGCTGCTCAGCCTGTACGTCGAGGCGGCCGGCGACCTGCACCGGGCGCAGGAGGCGTTCCTGGAGCAGCCGCACCCGCCGCGCACCCCGTTCGTGATCGGCCTCGCCGGCTCGGTCGCGGTGGGCAAGTCGACCACCGCGCGGGTGCTGCAGCAGATGCTCGCGCACTGGCCCGAGCACCCGTCGGTGTCGCTGGTCACCACCGACGGGTTCCTCTACCCGAACAAGGAGCTCGAGCGCCGGGGCCTGCTCACCCGCAAGGGGTTCCCGGAGTCCTACGACCGCAAGGCGCTGCTGCGCTTCGTGATCGACATCAAGTCGGGCAAGGACGAGGTGGAGGCTCCGACGTACTCGCACCTGGTCTACGACGTCGTCCCCGACGAGTTGGTGGTGATCAAGCGGCCCGACATCGTGATCATCGAGGGGCTCAACGTGCTCCAGCCCGCGCGGGCCCGGCCGGACGGTCGCACCGGGCTGGCGATCAGCGACTTCTTCGACTTCTCGGTCTACGTCGACGCGGCCACCGGCGACATCCGGCGCTGGTACACGGACCGGTTCCTGCGGCTGCGCGAGACCGCGTTCCGCAACCCGGCGTCGTACTTCGCGCGCTACGGCCGGCTGACCGAGCAGGACGCGGTCCAGCAGGCGCACGACATCTGGGACTCCATCAACGGGCCGAACCTGAAGCAGAACGTGCAGCCGACGCGGAGCCGGGCGACGCTGGTGCTGCGCAAGGACGCCGACCACTCGGTGCGCTACGTCCGGCTGCGCAAGCTCTGATCCGCCCGGTCGTCGGCCGGGAAAACCGGGTGCGCCCGCAGCGAACCAGTCCTACGGTTCTGCGCATGGACATCCGCACGGTCGACGTACACGACGACGCCGAGATCCGCGCCTGGTACCGCGTCGCGGACCGCGCCGAACGGTCCGGCCGCCCCCTGGCGACCTTCTTCGGCGAGGACGAGCTGATCACCGGGTTCCGCGAGGGCGACCCCGAGGAGCGGGCTGAGCCGTTCGCCGCCTACGCCGGCACCGAGATCGTCGGCGCCGGGATCGCGTTCATTCCCCTGCTGGACAACCTCGACAAGGTCTACTTCACCGCCGGTGTGCTGCCCGAGCACCGCGGCAACGGGTACGGCGACGCCCTCGTGGAGCACGCGGTCGCGCTCACCCGCACGGAGGGCCGCACGGCGATGATCGGCTGGTCGCACCTGCCCACCGAAGGCTACGAGCACCACCCGCACCACCGGTTCGCCGCCCGCCACGGTTTCACCCTCGGTAACACCGAGGTCCGTCGGGTGCTCGAGCTGCCGGTCCCCGACGAGCGGCTGCAGGAGTGGGCGGACGGGGCCGCGCAGCAGCACGACGGCTACCGGATCGAGCTGTACGTCGACGGGGTGCCCGAGCACCTGAAGCCGTCGCTGGTCGAGCTGCACAACCAGCTTCCCGTGGACGCACCCACCGGCGACATCGACTTCGAGGCGGGCGGGATGACGGTGGAGGTCTACGACGAGCACCAACGGCAGCTGCGGCTGACCGGACGGGAGATGTTCGTCGCGCTGGCGGTGTGGACCGAGCCGGACGGCACTGAGCGGACGGTCGCGCACAGCACGATGTCCTGCCCGCCCGGCGACCACGACCTGCCGTTCCTCAACCAGTGGGGCACGTTCGTGGACCGGGCGCACCGCGGTCACCGGCTGGGGATCGCGGTGAAGGCTGCGAACCTGCGGTCGGTGCAGAAGGCGCACCCCGAGCGGACCTTGGTGACCACGACCAACTCTCCCGAGAACGGGCCGATGCTGGCGATCAACGAGATGATGGGGTTCCGCCCGGTCGAGCTGGCCGCGGAGTATCTGCGACAGCTCTAGAACCGGAGCTGCGGGCGTAGCCTGGCGGGGTGCGGCACGACCACGCCGCGGGCACCCGCGACGACGAGCCAGCGGTCTCCCTTCAACAGGCCGCCGCGTTGCTCGCCGCCAAGGAGTTCGCCGCTGCCCGGGCGGCCTACCAGCGGCAGCTCGCCGACACCGAGGCTGCTCCCCTGTGGGAGGGTCTCGCGGTCGCGTGCCGCGCCCTGGACGACATCACCGGCGCCGTGGCTGCATACGAGCACTCGTACCGGCTCCGGGTCCGGGCGGGCGAGGCCGCCGCCGCGGCAACGGTGGCGTGCTCCCTCGCCGACATCGAGCTCAGTGAGCTCGGCGGGTCCGCCGTGGCCGCCGGCTGGCTGGCCCGGGCACGCCACCACCTCGGCACCGAGCCGGAGCATCCCGCGCACGTCCTGGTCGAGGCGCTCAGTGCCTACCGGGCGCTGGCCTACGAGAAGGATCCCGAGGCCGCGCAGTCGTTCGCGATCCGGTCCGTGGAGCACGCACGCCGGGTCGGCGACGCCGCCGCGGAGATCATGGGCAACGCGTTCCTGGGCTTCACCGCGGTGTCCCGGGGAGACCTCGACCGCGGCTTCGGCCTGCTGGACGAGGCAGCGGCGGCCGCCATGGCCGGCGAGCTGCCGCCGACGGCGGACCTGGACGTCTACTGCCTGCTGATCACTTCCTGCGCCCGGGTCCGGGACCTGGACCGGGCGGAGCAGTGGGCGCAGCGGGTGCTGTCCCTGGCGACCGGGGAGGACACCCGCGCCTTCGCCGCGTTCGCCCGCACGCAGTACGCGAGCCTGCTGATCTCCCGCGGCCGGTGGCGCGAGGCGGAGACCGAGCTGGACCGGGTCCTCGTGGACGCCGGCGGTCGCCCGATGACCGCCGCCGTGGCGATGGTGCTGCGGTCCGCGCTGCGGCTGCGGCAAGGGCGTCTCGACGACGCCGAAGCCGAGCTGGTCGCCTGCGAGCGAGAACCCTACCGGCGGGCCGTCCGGCACCTGGTTCTCGCCACCCGGGCCGCCCTGGAGCTCGCACGCGGCCACGCCCAGGAGGCGGCCGACCTCGCCGAGCGATACCTGCGCGCGGTCGCCGCGAGCGACCTGATCGAACGGATCGACGCCCTGGAGGTTCTCGTCCGGGCGCACGTCGCCCTCGGCGACCTGCCTGCGGCCGACGCCGCCGCCAGAGACCTCGAGTCCGCGGCCGAGGTGATCCCGACGCGTGCGCTCAGAGCGGCCGCCGCGACCACCCGGGCGGAGGTTCTGCGCGCTCGGGGATCTCTGGACGAGGCGCGGGACGGCCTCGAGGGTGCGATCACCGACCTCGATGACGCGGGGCTGGCCCACGACGCCGTCCGCGCACGGCTGGCCCTGGCAGCCGTGCTGCTGGAGCTCGGCGAGCCGGCGCGGGCCCGGAGCACCGCAGAGTCGGCCCGGGCGGCGGCAGCGGTGCTGGGCGCAGGGCGGGAAGCAGCTGCCGCCACCGGTCTGCTCCGACGCACCGGCGAGGGCACGGTTCTTGCTCCGGACCACCTCACGCCCCGGGAGGCCGAGATCCTGCGCCTGGTCGCCGAGGGGCTGACCAACGCCGACATCGCCGGCCGGCTGGTGCTCTCGCCGCGCACGGTGGAGCGGCACGTGTCCAACATCTACCTGAAGATCGGTGCCGTCGGTTCCTCGGCGCGTGTCGTCGCGATCGCCCACGCCCGCCGGTCCGGCCTGGTGCGGTAGCCGCGCTCCGTCGGCTACGTGTGCCGGCGGTGATCTGCGTGTGCACACGGTTCCGCCGTGACCGCCGTGCACGGCAACATGGTCGACCCACGACCACGCCGGAGGAGGCGACCGAGATGGACGAGCTGGACCAGGCGCGGGCAGAGAAGTTCGCCGGACGACTGATGACGATGATCGACAACGCGTCCCTAGCGCTGCTGACCAGCGTCGGACACCGCACCGGGTTGTTCGACGCACTGGCCGGCCGCGGGCCGGTGAGCAGCACGGAGGCGGCGCGCGCCGCTGCCCTCGACGAGCGCTACGTGCGCGAGTGGCTCGGCGGCATGGTGGTCGGCGGCATCATCGAGTACGACCCGGGCACCCACAGGTACACGCTGCCGCCCGAGCACGCAGCCTTCATGACCGCGGCGGCCGGGCCGGACGACCTCGCCTTCTTCACCCGGTACCTCGCGCTGATGGGGACCATCGAGCCGGAGATCGCGCGGGTCTTCCGTGAGGGCGGCGGCGTGCCGTACTCGGCGTACCCGACCTTCCAGGAGCTGCAGCGCACCGAGACCGCCCGGGTCTACGACGCTGGACTCGTCGACGCGGTGCTGCCGCTGGCACCGCAGATCGTTGCGCGGCTCGAAGAGGGCATCGACGTGGTCGACGTCGGCACCGGAGCGGGGCACGCCGTCAACGTGATGGCGCGCGCGTTCCCGCACAGCCGGTTCCTCGGCGTGGACATCTCGGAGGAGGGCACCGGGGTCGGCCGCGCCGAGGCTGCGGAGTGGGGGTTGACCAACGCCCGGTTCGAGGTGACCGACGCGGCGTCGCTCACCGGCCACTTCGACCTGATCACCGCCTTCGACACGGTCCACGACCAGGCGCAACCGACCAAGCTGCTGCTCGCGATCGCCGATGCGCTCGCCGACGACGGCGTCTTCCTCATGGGCGACATCGCGTTCTCCAGCGACCTCGAGGACAACATCGGCAACCCACTGGCCCCGACGGTGTTCGCGTTCTCGGTGTTCCACTGCCTCACGGTGTCCCTCGCGTACGGCGGGGAGGGCCTCGGCGCCGCCTGGGGAGAGCAGAGAGCGCGGGCGATGCTTGCCGGGGCCGGCTTCGACGACGTCACCGCCGAGCGGGTCGAGGGTGACCCGCTGAACATCTACTACGTCGCGCGCCGGACAGCCAGGTAACCCGGTGCTTCTCGCCTCACCGAGGGGCATCATGGGGAAGCATGAGCACGATCGGCGAGCGGCCTCGACGGGTCATCCGTACGCCGGACCAGCGACTGCGCTTGTTCATCAGCAGAGCGACGTGTTCGTGGGCCTCTACGGATCGCGATACGGCTGGGTCGCGTCCGGAGAGACGGTCTCCGGCCTCGAGGACGAGTACCGGCTGGCCGGTCACCGACCCCGGCTGCTGTACATCAAGACACCGGCACCCGACCGGGAGGCCCGCCTGGAACAGCTGATCGCAGACTTGGTCACCGACGACCAGGTCTCCTACAAGCGCTACGCATCGGTGGCCGAGCTGGCGGAGCTGGTCCGCGACGACCTGGCGGTGCTGCTCAGCGAGACCTTCGAGGCGTCCCGGTCGCCGGTCGCTGCCGCTGCTGCGGACCATCGCCGAGCCAGAGGCACCGTTCCCGCCAGGGTCACCGGCGCGGGCGGCATCGGGAAGACCCGCGTGGCGGCGGAGGCTGCGCGAAGGTTTCTAGGACCTCAACGACGGCGCCACCTGCCTCGTCGCCGCGGCTGCGCTGGCCACCGGGGACGGGCAGGCGGACCTGGCCCGGCAGGCAGTGAGCGTGGCCGCCGGGATACGCCGGCGGCTCGGGGTCTCCCCCTGGCCGACAGTGGCGCGGTTCATCGCGGACGCAGCGCCGTGCCGGGAACGACGCCGCGGCCGCCGACGAGGTCGATCGCGAACCGTTCGATCTCCTGGACACGGTCGTGGCGTCGCTGCGCACCAGCTGACCATCACCGGCAGGTCACGGTCGACCCGCCGGTCAGGCCAGCTTCTTCTGGAACTCACCCAACCGCTCGACCGGCCGGAAACCCATCGCCTCGTTGACGCCGATCATGTGGCTGTTCACCTCGGCGTTGTAGGTCACCAGCAGCTCGGCGTCCGGGTTCTCCTGCTGGAACCACGACAGGTTGC